>JAGHER010000125.1 GCA_017889125.1 Lachnospiraceae bacterium | reverse complement strand
GTCGCGGAATCGCAGCTGACATAAACCACCTTCTTGGGCCCCATCTTTAAAATGGTGTCCAGGCACAGCTTATCGCAGCCTTTCCTGGGCGGGTCAACGACGATGACGTCGGCATATATCTTATTCTTCTCGTACTGCTCCGGCAGCACCTCTTCTGCTTTCCCGACAAAGAATTCCACGTTGTTGATTTTATTTAAACGGGCATTCTGCCTGGCGTCCTGGATGGCGGCGGGAACGATTTCCACACCGTAAACCTTTTTGGCTTTCTTGGCCAGGAAAAGAGAGATGGTTCCGATTCCGCAGTACAGATCCCAGACAGTTTCTTCCCCGGTAAGACCGGCGTACTCCAATGCGGTGCGGTAAAGCTTTTCCGTCTGAACGGGATTTACCTGGTAGAATGACTGGGGGGAAATCTGATACTTAACCTCCCCAATGTAATCGGTAATGTAGCCGGGCCCGTAAAGATTAACCACCTGATCGCCCAGGATGACATTCGTCTGCGCTTTATTCACATTATAAGAAATGGAAGTCATTCCGCTTATCGGCAAAAGCCTTTGCAGCAGCACCTGCGCATCCGGCAGGGAATCGCCGTTAATGACCAGGCACACCATAAGCTCTCCTGTCCGAAAGCCTTTGCGGATCAGCGCATGGCGCACCAGGCCGGTATGGCTGCTTTCTTCGTATGGCGCAACGCCGCATTCTTCCATATAGCCGCGAATTTCCTTTAAAATCTGCTGGTTTTCCTCGACGCCCAGCAGGCAGTCCTCCGTTTCGATAATCGAATGGGTGCGGCCTGCATAAAATCCAAAAATAATCCGGCCGTCCTTTGCCCGGCCAAAGGGGAACTGGGCTTTATTCCGGTAGCGCCAGGGATTCTCCATGCCGATAATGGGCTCCATTTCCAGCGGCCCGCCTTCGCCGGGAAGGGACAGGCGCTCCAGTCCGCCGATGCGCCGAAGATTATTGTAAATCTTTCTTTCCTTGAATCGAAGCTGCTCCTGGTAATCCATGGCCTGAAGCTGGCAGCCGCCGCAGGCTCTCGCCACCGGGCACCTGGGTTCTATCCGGTGAGGCGACGGCTCCAGCACGCGAACCAGCCTTGCAAACCCGTAGGTCTTTTTCTGTTTCATGACGCTGGCTTCCACCAGGTCACCGATCACCGTATCCTTAATGAACCAGGTGTATCCGCCTGTTTTCCCGATTCCTGCGCCGTCTTCGCTCATATCTTCAATCTGTACGGTGAATTTGTCATTCTTCTTTAACTCCATTGTTTCCCTTTCCCCGTTTCCTTAGAATTCCGCAAGCTTTTCGTAATCTTTTTTATGTTTCTTTCACATATTTTCCATACTTTATCCACATTTTACCCTTATACTGATAACCATAAAAGCTTTACCGAAGCTTTTGCCTGATAAGATTTCATAAATTGGCGAAGCTTTCTTTTTCGAAGGTTCGATTATGTAAAATGTTTCGGTATGCTGAATAAAATGGGGGCCGCAATCAGAAACGCGCGCATCTGGATACGGCTCTCGACTAAAAGCAAAAGCGTTCCAACTCACCGTGTTCCGGTGAAAGTAGAACGCTTATTTTTATTTCCTGAACCGCACAGCATCCCGCTACTCCCCAGTCCGCCGGATATTGGTTTCCAGAAGCCGGTTAAATCCCAGCCACCCGTTGTTATTCCCCCCAGCCGTCAGTGCCTCGGTCATGGTTTCAATCTTTGCATCGGTATTGTCTGCCAGGTTCAGTGCCAATGCCTCCAAAAGAGCGGGCTTCTTTGGCGAACCGTATTCCAGCTCTCCGTGATGGGCCAGGATACAGTGCTTCAGCTCTGCAGCCAGCCGCTCAGGGAAATCGGGAATGGTTTTGATGCGGTCGCTGATCATTTCTGTTCCAATGATAATGTGTCCTAAAAGCTGCCCGTCATCAGTATAATCATTTTCCGGGAACACGGAGAGCTCCTTGAGCTTGCCCACGTCATGGAACATCGCCGCCGTCAGCAGAAGATCCCGGTTTAACATGGGATAGCGTGAAGCATAATAATCACACAGGCTGACCACGCTTAATGTGTGCTCCAGCAGTCCGCCTACAAAGCCGTGGTGCACGCTTTTTGCCGCCGAGTGAAAGCGGAAGGCCTTGGCGAAGGCTTCATCCTGGAAAAAGCTTTTAGCCAGCTTAGACAGATAGGGATTTTTGATTGAAGCCACGAACTTTAAAAGCTCATCGTACATCTTTTTGATGTCCTTTTTGGATACCGGCAGGTAATCCTCTTCCTTATACTCGCCTTCTCTGGCCTTGCGCACCCGCTTGATATTCAGCTGATAAGCCCCCTGGAAGACCGTCACATCGGCCTCAATCTGGATGTAATCCATCGCCTCGAAGGTCCCCACCCCGGGAGAGCTCAGATCCCAGATCTTCCCGTCAATGGTTCCGGTCTTATCCTGCAGGATCAGGTTTCCGTATTCCTTTCCATTTTTCGTCAGCGCAATCTGCTTTGCCTTGCATAAATAAACATCGGAAGTATGCATGCCCTCCCGAAACATTTCAATATATCTCATGGTCTCTTTCCTTCCTGATTCGTTTAATTCCTTTTTCCCTTCCAGCAACAGAGCCAGGAATCACCTGGCTCCAATCGTTACGTCATATTCAATGGGCGCGTAGCTTTCCCGCCCGTACCGCTGTATTTCAACCTTCACCGTCTCCCCGGCGGAGAGCTTTTCCAGACTGTTCTGGAAATCCTTCATGGTGACAATCTCCTCCTCCTGGATTCGGGTAATGACATCGCCGTTCTGAATCCCGGCATTGTAGGCCGGGCCGTCCGCCGCGGTCTGGCTCACGTATATTCCCAGCGGGAGTCCGTTCTGGCGCATGGCCTCGGATACCTCCTGTCCGGTAATTCCAAAATAGGGAGCTGCAATTCCATTGTACAGCTTTTCCAGCACGGACTTGTAATCCGACAGCGAATAGACCACTGCCGCAGAACCGCTTTCTTCCGTATAATCCTGAGTAGCCCAGCCAATCAGCTGACCGGCTGTATTCAGCAGAAAGGTCCCCTGAAGAACGTTTGCATTGACCGTGGTATAAAAGAGGCGGCTGGTGCCGTCCACCACCGGGATATTTTTCGCCACATAGGAAATCTGTCCTGTGCTGATGGAGTGCACCACACCAGCAGGGCTTCCGCAGGCGATTACCAGATCGCCCTGGCTGACGGAATATGAATTTCCAAGCTCCAGCACCCGGATCTGGGAAGCCGTCTTCTCGTCAATCTCCTCTGCATCCACGCGGATCACCGCCATATTGGCAATGGAATCTGCTCCCTTCAGCTGGCCCGTCACCTGCGTGCCGTCTGCCAGGGTGATTTCCAGAGAGTCTACATTTTCCACCGCTTTTCCCGGCGCCAGAATCAGGTACTCATCTGCCGTAGCCGCCACAATAGCTCCGGCATACATACCGGATGTCTCTACTGGATTGTTGAACCAGTCCATCTGGGTCTTTACGGAATGGACCGTGACAATCCCCTTGTCCGCCTCCTTGGCCAGCTGGGTTAAGCTGGCGTACATCACTTCCAGATCGTCTATAGAAAACTGGTATTTTTCCACCTCACTGCGTACCACCTCTTCCAGAGGCTCTGATTCGCTCTCTGTTGTGGTTTCCGGCGGCGCTGTGGTCGCTGCGGTGGTGTCCGGTTCATCCTTGGGAATGGAGATGGAGGAGCTTTCGCTGGCCTCCTCCGGTGTCAGGTATTTTCTGGCCAGCGGCTCTGACACAGCAAAGGTCACTGCCGCCAGGAGGCCGAACAAAACTGCACAGAAACACAGAAGAAGGAACCTGCGGAATATCTGGGTCCTGCTTCGCTTCGGCTTTACAATCTTTTCATTTATAAACCGGCGCTTTTCCGAATCCTGTTCCAGGTTGTTCTTATCCGGCAACCAGCACACCCCCTTCAAAATAGCCTATCCTTATTATACGAGGGAAGGCCGTTTAATGCAAGAGGAACCTGCTTTCTGGGGACTCGCACATCCCAGCCCATTCCCCATCCCAGTCTTGTCTTTTTCGCCCGCCGGCATTATACTATTAATAGCAAAAATGACATGAACATTTTATTTTAAGAAAGAGGTGCCTTTTATGGAAAAAGCAGTATTGGATTTTGTTGTGGAAAAGACCCGGGCGCTGATGGAAGCCCCCACCTGCAGCAGCGAGACGAAAGCTGCAGCTGCCGCCTGGCTGGATGCCGTAGGCACAGACCGCGAGAAGGCAGAAACAGAAAGCTACATCAAAGAGTTAGAGGAGGACATCATGCCCGTGGAGCAGCTGATCGCCTTTGCCGAGTCTGAGGGCGGACAGCAGTATTTCGGCGCGGACACCGCGAAGGGCATTGCCATCCACGGAAGGGAAATCCAGGCTGCCGGAGGCAAGTACTGTGACTGCCCGGCATGCGCTATCGTAGCAGAGATTCTGGAAAAGAAAGCACAGATGCTTTAATCGCCGCAGGGCCGGGAATCTGACCATCGATTCCCGGCCCCTTTCTTGACTATTTCCGGCCCCTTTCCCGCCCTTTCCTGACCATTTCTTGGCTTTTTCGCTCCCGTCTCTTTCTTTCCCTTCTACTCCACCTTTATCATCCGATAACCCACGCCGATATGGGTCTGGATGTACTGGGGAGCGTCCTTTTCCTTCTCGATTTTCTTGCGGAGAGTGGCCATAAATACCCGCAGGGAGGCCACGTCATTTTCCCAGCTGCTTCCCCAGATATTCTGGGTGATGAATGTGTGGGTGAGCACCTTTCCCACATTTCGTGAGAGCAGACACAGAAGCTTATATTCGATGGGCGTCAGGTGCAGCTCTTCCTCTCCAAGGAAGGCGCATCCGGCAGCGTAATCTATCCGCAGTCTTCCATTGACGAAAACGGGATTTCTTGTACTGGCTTCGCTGTTCATCATCAGCAGCCGCCGCTGCGTCACCCTCAGCCTGGCCAGAAGCTCTTCCACAGAAAAGGGCTTGGTCAGGTAGTCATCTGCCCCCGCATCCAGAGCCTCGATCTTGTCTGTGTCCTCACTGCGTGCGCTGATAACGATGATGGGCACATTGGACCAGGTGCGGATCTTCCGAATCACCTCCACTCCGTCCATGTCCGGCAGCCCCAGATCCAGCAGCACAATATCTGGATTGTGAGAGGAGGTGTCCAGAATGGCCGTCTCGCCATTGCCTGCGGCAAGGTAGCGGTAATCGTGGGCCTTCAGTGTTGTTGTAATCAGATTTTTTACGGATGCGTCATCCTCAACCACCAAAATCAAGAGTTTATTCATGTAACTCCACCTCCTCAATGGGTAATGTAAACGTAAAGACGGCCCCGTGGGGCAGCTGATCTGAAACCTGAATGCTGCCGCCGTGGGCATTTATAATGGTTCTGCACAGATAAAGCCCCAGACCAAGGCTTCGCCGGCTGTCCGCAACGCGGTTTGCACCGCTGTAAAACATGTCAAATATCTGCTTTTTGTTTTCATCGGGAATCCCCGGCCCGTCATCAGACACGGAAATCACCGCCCACTGTCCCTGCCGCGCAGCCCGGATATGGATATGGGAGCCGGGCGGCGTATATTTTATGGCATTGCCAATCAGGTTAATCACCACCTGGACAATAAGCTTTGCATCCATTTTTGCAAGCAGCAGATCGTCCTGGCTCTCTGTGGAAATCACGTGTCTGGTCTGCAGGCGGTTTACGTGGCGCAGAGCCTCCTTTATGACCTCATCCACCAGCTCTGCGGAAAGATGCAGGTTAAGCCGACCTTCCTCCAGCCTGGTGACGGAGAGAAGATTTTCCACCAGATTAATGAGCCACATGGAATCCTCATAGATATCCTGGTAAAGTCCCTTACGTGTCTCTGCATCGAAGGAGTCCTCATTTGAAATCAGATTGCTGGCATTTCCCACGATGGAGGTAAGGGGCGTGCGCAGGTCATGGGAGATCGCACGGAGCAGGTCGCCCCGAAGCTGCTCATTCTGCGCAAGGACTGCCGCCGCTTCCTTCTCCCGGGCATTTTTTTCATTTTCCAGGGCAAGGGCGCTCTCTCCCAGAATCGACAGGATAATGCTGTTTTCAAAGGGCTCCACCGGCTGCTGCCCCACAGCAATTCCCACCACCCCATACACGGTATCATGAGACACGATGGCCAGATACCGGTATCCGGCAGGGGAAAGCAAAGCATTTTCCATTCCGCTGTTTTCAGAAAAGCCGCCGTCCTCCAGTGCCTGAAGGGCTACCTCCCGTTCCTCCCCGGACAGATCTGCCGGAGCCTCGTTATCCTCTGCTGCCGGGAAAAATACCGGCGCCTTCAGCTGTCCCTTCTTTGCCGGATACAGGAGAATATCCCGATTCAAAAGCTTTAGGAGCTGGTGTGCCGTCACCGACAGGATCTCTTCCTTTCCCTGTGCCTGCTGCATCAGCTGGCTGGTATCCAGAAGGATCTGGGTGCGGAAGGCCGCCTGCTCTGCTTCTTTTGCATTGTTCTTCAGCTTTATGGTAAGGGTTCCCATGAGAAGGCCCGCAGCAAACATAATCAGAAAGGTGACCGGGTATTCTTTGTCATAGGCCCGCAGCGTAAACCGGGGTTCGGTGAAAAGGAAATTGAACACAAGGACGCTGACCAAGGAGGCGACCAGACTGTAAAACCGGTTGGCCGCCACCACCGAGATAATCAGCACCGCCAGCACATAAATGGTGATAATATTAGACACGGCAAAGCCCAGCCCTTCAAACACAAATCCAAGGAGGCTGGCCGCTGCCAGGATTCCCACGCACTCCGCGATCTGCTTTCCCTCTTTCATAAAATCCTTCCTCTTTTTGTTCTTCTTTTGCAAAACGGCGGTTTCATCGGCGCTTCTTTAGGTACTATAACGCATTTTTCCAAAACTTTCTACCGTCTCTTCCCGGTCTTCGTTCCCTTGATCAAATGTGGAAGCATTTCTGGATGTCTTCCATGCTCCCCAGCACAAGCATGGTATGGTCCGGGGGAATACGGGTATCCGCCCCGATATTCAGATCCATGACCCCGTCATGCTTCAGGGCCATGATATTTATGCGGTGAATATTGCGGATATCCAGCTGCCCTACTGTTTTCCCTACCCATTCTTTCGGGATCATCAGTTCAAAAATGGCATGGTTTTCATCCAATTCAATATAATCCAGAATGTGGTCGGAGCTGTAGCGGATGGCTGTCCACACTGCCAGCTGCTTTTCCGGATAGACCACCTCGTCCGCTCCGTTGCGCAGAAGGAATTTGGCGTGGACATCTCTGGCAGCCCGGGAAATCACCAGCTTTGCCCCCAGCTCCTTCAGCAAAGATGTGGTCTCCAGGGAGCTTTGAAAATTATCACCGATTGCCACAATGCAGAAGTCAAAATTTCCAATTCCCAGGGACTCCAGAAATTCCTCATCTGTACTGTCCCCGATCTGTGCATTGGTCACATAGGGCAGCACCGCATTTACCCGCTGCTCCTCCCGGTCCACCGCCATCACCTGGTGGTGCAGCTCCTCCAGCTTCATGGCAATATGCCTTCCAAACCGTCCAAGTCCAATCAACAGCACCGATTTCATCATCTTTTCATCCTCCTCAACTATCCTACGGTTATCCTTTCCTGAGGAAGCCTTGCGTTGTAAGGCTTTCGCTCAGACACGGCTGCAAAAATCAGGGTCAGGCCGCCTACACGGCCAAAAAACATCAGGCTGATCAGGATCAGCTTGGAAATCCCTCCCAGCCCCGGAGTAATTCCCAGGGTAAGGCCCACCGTGCCGATGGCCGATCCGGTCTCAAACAGCGCCTCCAGCAGCGACACGTCTTCAATATAGCTAATGACCATCCCTCCGGCAAGAAAGAGAGAGACGTACATCAGCAAAATGGTGGCCGCATTCCGCACCGCCTCCTCCGGAACGCGGCGCCCGAAAAAGTGGGCGTAATCCTTTTTTCGGAACACCGCCAGTGCCAGAGCCCCCAGCACCGCGATGGTGGTGGTCTTCATGCCGCCTGCAGTGGAGCCCGGCGAGCCGCCGATCAGCATGAGAATAATCATCAGCATCTGGCCCGTCTCCGTCAGAACGGTGAGATCTGCGGTGTTGAACCCGGCCGTTCTGGGCGTTACCGACTGAAACAGCGATTTCCATATTCGCTGGACAAGGGATTGATCCGAAAATTCACAGAAGAAAAAATAAACCGCCGGAGCGGCAATCAGAAACGCCGTTACCGTCAGGATCACCTTGCTCTGCATACAGTATTTTTTTATGTTGGCCTTATTTTTCCCGATATCTGCCCAGGTATAAAAACCGATGCCGCCGATGATAATCAGCGACATGATTACCAGATTGACTATGGGCTGGGCAGAATAGGTCATCAGGGAAGAAAATGGCTCCCTTATTCCGATCAGATCGAATCCGGCATTGCAGAAGGCAGATACCGAATGAAAAAGCGCGTACCACAACCCCTTTAACATACCGAAATCCCGGCAGAATACAACCGCCAGCAGAGCCGCTCCCGCCAGCTCGATGCAGAGGCTTGTCCGGATAATAAATTTGCTCATTCGCACGATGCCGCCGACCTTCGGCGCTGAGATGGCTTCCTGAAGAGTGCTCCGCTGCATCAGGCCGATCTTCCTGCCGGAGACAGCAGCCACCGCCACCGCTATGGTGACCACACCCATACCGCCGATTTGAATCAAAAGAAGAATTACTGCCTGTCCAAAGGCGGACCAGTAGGTTGCCGTATCGTACACCACCAGTCCGGTAACGCAGACCGCCGATGTGGCAGTAAACAGTGCATTTAAAAATGGGGTTGCCTGCCCGCCCCGGGCGGACACTGGAAGCATCAGAAGCAGACTTCCCAAAAGAATAACGCCAAAAAAACCTGCAATAATAATCTGAAACGAGGTGATATGCCTGTATCGTTTCCTCCCCGCAGCCATATTTTGCCCTCCTGTGTCTCTTTTTGTGATCTTTATGTACTGTTAATGATATCTTAATCCGCATTAAATATGCGTAAGCATTGTGGGGAGTTGGATTAAGATTGCATAAAGATGAGAAGGCCGGCCTGCCAGACTATATGGCGCCGGGATTTTTATCCCAACCCTTCCATCCATTCAATACAATAAAGCCAGCCCATCCGGCCAATACTGACAGAGAAGCCGGCGAGACGCCAATGCAATTCTTCGGCTTTCCATTTTCCTCTGTCCGGGATGGCGGCATTTTCACCGCGCTTCCCGGACCGTAATCCCATTTTCAATAAGTTTGAGAAAGGAGTGCTGCTTATGAATCTCTGCGGATGCAGCAACGGCAATACCGGCAGTCCGGCCGATTCTGCCTCACAGGCGCCTGACTGCGGCTGCCGGTACCCGGCGCCCGGCCCGGGCCTTTACCTGGCCATCGCCGCCATTCCCATGCAGCCCTGGGAGACGCCGTATGACGGCCAAAGGGCCTTGAAGCAGGGAACCATTTTCCCCAGTCTGGATCTTCCATTTTATCTTACGGGAGGAGGCGGACTTCATGGCTGACCGAAATTCTCTCCTTCAGGAAATCAATGAGACCAGCTTTATGGTGAATGACCTGACCCTCTATCTGGATACCCATCCGGAGGATCTCCAGGCGCTGGAGGCCTTCACCCAGGCGGCTGCCCAAAGAAAGCAGCTTCTGGAGGCCTATGCCCGGGATTTTGAGCCCCTGACCATGAACTGCGTCTGCCCGGACTGCAACAACCAGTCCCAGTCCAATACCCGCTATCCAGGGAAAAAGCATTTTACCTGGTGCGACGGCCCGCTGCCCTGGGATAACCAGGTCTGATTCCTGCAACAAGGAGGTGCATATCATGTGGCTTTATGAAAAACGCCTGCAGTTTCCCATTAACATCAAGAAAACCTGCCCAAAGACTGCCTCGCTGATCATCAGCCAGTTTGGCGGTCCTGACGGCGAGCTGGCAGCTTCCATGCGTTATCTTTCCCAGCGATACACCATGCCATGCAAGGAAGCGGGCGGTTTGCTGACGGATATCGGCACGGAGGAGCTGGGACATCTGGAAATGATCTGCGCCATGGTCTACCAGCTAACGAAAAATCTCACTGCTGAGCAGGCTAAGACGGCCGGCTTTGACGCCTATTATATTGATCACACCACGGCTCTCTGGCCTGCGGCAGCAGCCGGTGTTCCCTTCAATGCCTGTGAATTCCAGTCTAAGGGAGACGCCATAACCGACCTTCACGAAAACCTCGCTGCCGAACAAAAGGCCAGAACCACCTATGACAACCTGATTCGCGTCATCGATGACCCGGATGTGCGGGAGCCGCTGAAATTTTTACGGGCAAGAGAAGTGGTTCATTTCCAGAGATTTGGGGAGGCTCTGGAAAAAATCAAAGGAACCTTAGATGAACGGAATTTCTATTATTTTAACCCGGAATTTGACAAGCAGATGATCTCCAAGGTACGGTAACAGGCCCATTAAAAAGCCCGGCAAAAGGCCCCGGCCAGGGCGGGACGGTTCTTTATGGAACCGCCCGTCTCAGCCGGGGCTTTCTTTCGTATCCGTATACTTATCTAAGGAAACGCTTTAATCAGCGTTTCCCTAAGCATTTATCTGCCCGTTCTCCAGACAGTACCACTCTGCCGCCTTTCCCTCCAGGCCTTCGGCAAATGGCTTCCTGCCGTACACAATATTGCTGACCACGTATTCACCCTCATTGACAAAGATTTCAATCAGATGAGGCTCCACAAAGATGTCCAGGCGGCAGTGGCCCTGGATTTTGGGCGTGGAGAAGCGGGTGCGGTACCCCTTTATCCCTTCAAAGACCTGGCTCCGGTCAGTCCTTACGGCTCCATCCTCCCGCCAGATCCGGTAGCCGCCCAGATTCAGGCTCTCTCCCTCTTTGAGCGCAGTCCGCAGGCGGAAGATATCCTTCTGGGGCTGAGGCTCCTTAACCGGCACAAAACATTTTTCTACCTCCGGATGCACGCCGAAGCAGATTTTGCCCTCCTTCACCTCCACCACCCGCGGCAGGCACATCATCCCAATCCATGGAGCCTCTCCTTCCGGCGTCTCTGCCGGTTTGGGCATCCGCATCCAGGCAATCATCACCCGGCGGCCCTCCCGGTCAAGATTAGTCTGAGGCGCGTAAAGGTCAAGGCCGTAATCCACATAGCTCCCCCTGGACAAAAGCTTCATGGCGCAGTCCTGGGGCTCCCAGTCCGCCAGCCAGCACATGGCATTGGCGGAGTACTCCAGTCCGTCCTGGGCCACGCCCATGGGGGAGCCCAGAAATACCCGCTGCCCTCCCACAGAAAAGAGGTCCGGACATTCCAGCATGTTTCCAAATTCCGGGGCGCGAAGCTGTGCGGCGTACTCCCAGTTTTCCCCGTCCCGGCTGCGGTAAAAGACTGCCCGTCCCTCCTGCTGCCGGAGGGTGCTTCCCAAAATCATGAAATACTCGCCTGCCTCCTGCCACACCTTGGGGTCCCTGGTGTCCGGGGCACTGCCCTTTTCCTCATCCCGGATTACCGGGATGATCTGCCGTTTATCCGCCCAGTTGTCAAAATGATACCCGTCCTCAGAGGTAATCATGGCCTGGCTGGTCTCCGTCATTCCCTTCCGGGCGTGGTGGACATCCTCCTCCTGCTCTTCAAGATAACGCACCGCAGAATAATACAGGCAAAGCTTCCCCTCCCGCTCCAGGGCGCTGCCGGAGAAAACGCCGTTCCGGTCATAGGCCTTGGTGGGAAACAGGGCTATCCCCAGATGCTTCCAGTGCACCAGATCTCTGCTCACCGCATGGCCCCAGTGCATGGTTCCCCACCGCGGGCCGTAAGGGAAGTGCTGGAAAAACAGATGGTATTCTCCCTTGTAGTAAATAAAACCATTAGGATCATTGATCCAGTTGCCTGGTGCCTTTAAATGCAGTACGTCTTCTTTCATCGCTCTTTTTCCATCCTTTTCGTTTATTGTAAGGAGAAGGTCTCCTTTGACGTTTTGGTTATTCGGTTATGCGATTCTGCCTATTGGCCCTTCAGCTTTGCCAATCTCCGGTTCCCTTCATTCATGGGCCCAAATTCCTCGATGCAGCAGATTACCTCCCGGCATTCCTTAAGCACCGCGGCCGCCTGGCAGAAGGTCTCCTCCTGGATGGGCCAGAAGGGCTTTTCCGTGATAACCTGGACAGCCAAAGCCTCCGCCACCAGGCACTCCGTGTCATTCTGGTGAAGGATTCCGGCCGCAAAAGGAATCCCCTGACGCCAAAGCCTCCGGTACACGGGAATCCCCGTGCCGTTTCCGCCGATCACGAAAACCTCCGGCTTTCCCCTGGCCGGTTCCAGCTCCGGAAATCCCAGCTCCGCATGATAGCTTCCCACGGTTATTCCATACAGCTTCTTCACATAATCCGAGGTCAGAATCTCCTCCGGCGGCCCCATCCGCTCCACCTCTTTCCCATTGACGCAGACGACAAAATCCGAAATCCGCAGAGCCAGATCCAGCTCATGGAGGGACATCAGCACAGCTACCTGTTTCTTCTCTACCAGCCTTTTCAAGATGGTCAGAAGCTCCAGCTTGTACCGGATATCCAGATAGGAGGTGGGCTCATCCAGGACGATCAGCTCCGGCTCCTGGCAGATGGCCCGGGCCAGAAGGATTCTCTGCCTCTGCCCGTCGCTTAAGCAGTCAAAATCAAGCCCCGCCAGTTCCCTTGCGCCCACCATATCCAGCGCCTCCTCCACCTTTTCCCGATCCTCCTGTCCCAGGATGCCCAGCCGCCCGGTGTACGGGTAACGCCCGGCAGCCACCACATCCCAGCAGGTCATCAGCTCCGGCCACACCCGCCCCGTCATCACCACGGACATCCGCCTGGCCGCCTGTCTTGCACTCAGCGTCTTTGCGTCCGTCCCGTCAAGGTACACAGTCCCGCCGATTAGCTCCAGCTGGCGGATAATGCTCTTTAATATGGTGGATTTTCCGCTGCCGTTGGGGCCGATCAGCGTCACCACCTGCCCCCGGCTTACCTGCAGGCAGATCTGGGAGAGCAGCGCCCTTCCCCGGTAGCCCACGCTCATCTGGTCTGTGCGCAGATATTCGCTCATTCTTCCCTCCCCTTTCTGTGCACCAGCATGGCAATCACCACCGGCGCGCCGAAGATAGCCGTCACCGAGCTTATGGACACCTCTGTAGGGGCAAATACCGTCCGCGCAATCAGGTCGCACAGCAGGCAGAATACCGCACCGCCTAAGAAACATCCCGGAATCACCAGGATAGGCTTTGCTGTACCCAAAAGCCCCTTTACCAGCCGGGGGACGGCGATCCCCACAAAGGAAATCGGGCCTGCAAAGGCTGTGACACAGGCGGAAAGGACGCTGGATAAGAGGATCAGCTCCGCCCGAAACCGCCGGATATTCACGCCCATACTCCCCGCATACGTCTCTCCCAGCTGATAGGCGCCGATGGGCTTTGCCAGGAGAAAGGCCAAAAGGAGACCTGCGAAAACCACCGCGGACATTACCTTCACATTCTCCCAGGATATGCCAGAAAAGCTGCCCATGGACCAGTTGTGCAGGTTCACAATATTTTCATCATCAGCAAAGGTAATCACAAAATCCGTTACCGCCGAGCAGATGTAGCCGATCATCACGCCGCAGACCACCAGGATGGACATGCTCCTCACTCGTGCCGACACAAACAGGACGAAGCCCATGGAAATCATGGAGCCCACGAAGGCCCCCAGAATCAGCATGGCCCAGCTCACCGGAATCGCCCGCCCCAAAAGAAATACCAGCATCAGGGAAACCACCAGCTTCGCCCCGGAGGAAATCCCCAGCACATAGGGCCCGGCAATGGGATTGGCAAAAAAGGTCTGCAAAAGGAAGCCGGACACAGAAAGGGCGCCTCCCAGCACTGCCGCCGCCAGAATCCTTGGCAGGCGGATATCCCACAAAATGCGGTATGCCGTCTCATCTCCCTGCCGCAGGAAAAGGAGACGAAGCACCTCCCTCACAGAAAGGGATACGCTCCCGGAATTGATATTCCAGAAAAACAAGAGGAACAATGCCGCGCCCAAAAGGCCGAAAGAAAGGATACAGCGCACAAGCGTCTGGTTTCCAGTTGTTAAGTCACCGGCTTTCCTCTGGTTTCCGGCCTCTTTACCGCTATTCAAGATGCCGCAGAAAATGCATTTCTTCATCTGGCGGATCCTCCTTTGTCAGCATCCGGTTGATATCCAGGATCATATCCCCCAGACTCATGGTCTCCTGAAACATGTTCTTTCTGGCACACCACACATGGCCTTCCTTCACCGCCTTAAAATCCTTTAAAAGGCTGCTTTTCTGCAGAAATTCATCCAGAGTGGCCAGCTCCCCGTCGATGGTGCTGTTGTAAATAAGATAATCCGCATCCTTTGCCGCCGCATAGAAGGCTTCCATCTGCATATTCATGGTGGAAAGGGCATTGTCATTTCCCAGTCCCTCGGGGATGTAGCTTCCGCCGGAGAGAGAAATCATCTTCGCCACGTAATCCCCGGATTTGCGCACATTCACCGCTCCGGAGGAGGTAATATAAAAGAATGCCACCGTTTTCCCGGAAGGCTCCTGATCAAGAACAGGCGCCAGAGCGGAAATCTCCTGGTCAAAAAGCTTCTGGGCCAGCTCCTCCTGGCCGGTAAGCACACCGTAAAGCTTAATCCACTCCATCCGGCCAAGGGGATGGCTTTCATAGCTGGAGCGCTCCACCAGCACCGGGATTCCCAGCCGTTCAAGCTGCTCCTTCACCTGGGGCGAGTGATTAATCATGGTGGATTCGATGGCCAGATCACAGTCCATGGAGAGAATCTGTTCATAATCCGGCGCGCTGTATTTTCCTGCATATACCATGCGCCCCGCCTCCATGGCCTCTCTTGCCGCCTCCACATACCAGCCGCTGCTTTCCGTGCCGGATAAGGTAATCCGCCCTACGCTGTCTAAGGCAGCGAAAAGATCCATGGCCGAGGTGGCGGCAAGGTAAATGTTTTTCAGCGGAAGGCGGATCACCGTCACCTCCTCCGGCAGGCCTTTTGCCTTCAGGCTTTCCGCAGACGCCTGGCTGATGTCCTGCCCGGTAATCTCTCCCGGCCCCTGGACGTCTTCAGGAATCACCAGATACTGGCCGCTTTCTGCAATGGTAATTAAGGTGCTGCCGTCCGGATACCGGTCAAGGGAAAACTGTTCCGCGTAAAGAAGGGGGACATGCTCCGGAGAGGATGGCTGCCCGGATGGCTGTGCCTGGCCCGCCGCTTCCGCCTGCCCTGCCGCTTTTTCCTGTCCGGCCTCCGCTTTCGCCTGTCCTGCCGCTTCTTCCTGTCCGGCCGCTTTTTCCTGTCCGGCCTCCGCAGACACTCCCTCATCTTGCGTGGATACAGAAAGCGCTGTCCGCGGCCCGGCTCCCATGCTGCCTCCCCCGCAGCCAGACAGCAAAAGCATACCGGCCGCAGCGGCTGCAGCCGCAGTCAAAAGCAGCATTCTCCCTCTGCGGTATTGTGCTCCTCCCCCGGTCACTGCACTGCCTCCTCTATGGTATCCGAGTCAAAAAACAAGGTGTATTCTATCTCATGGGGCTCGCTCATGGCCGTGGTATCTGCAAAGACCGTAAGCTTCCGGTCAAAGGCCGCCACTGGAATCGCAAAAGCAGAGAAGTCCCCATCCCCAGACCAGAGATATTTTTCCTCTCCAATCCGCATGTAATCATAGTTTGCACTGCTCCAGACAATCGTAGCGTAGGCTGCTCCATCCCGGATTTCCAGGGATGCCGGAGACTGGACAGATGCCCTGCCAGAGCCGCCCTCCAGGCTTACCTCCACAGTATAGGATCCATCAGCCAGTCCAAGGCTTTCCGCCGTGGCAATCACGCCCTCTGCAAATGCCTCCTGGGGAAGGGAGTCAGACCGGAATACCAGCACCCGGTCATACCACATTTCTTTCCGACGGCTGAAGGCACAGCAGTCAATACCTGTATCCAAAGCTGAAACCGGGACCTGGAAGCGGCAGACGCCGTCCTCCGTCACCTCTGCCGGGATAAACCCTGCCCCGCCAGCCAGTGCCGCAGATGAATCTGCTCCGACCTCAGGCGTATCCGCCCCAGCCTCAGACGTATCCGCTCCGCCCTCAGCTGCCGCTGTCATCTCTGCCTCCGCGGCTTCCTCTGCCGTTCCCAGGTAAAGCCGGGTATACCCGTCTCCGCTCATGGTCATAATCGCTGTCATCTCTCCGTCCTTTACCGAAAGGGTGCATTCAGTAACCCGGAACATACTGGAGCTGGAATCCACCTGAACCGGATACGTTCCCTCCCGCAGAGCGTCTGCATAGACAGGCTCCATGCCTTCCTCTACCACCTGGGAGGGCGCTACCGTCTCATCATCCGCAGCCACCCGATGCTTGCCGTTTTTCCCACCTGCATCTTCTGCCCCTTCTGCACTGCCCTGATCCGCTTCTGCAGCTTCACCGCCATTTGCAGCCATGCGAGCCTGGGATGCTACTTCCGCCTCCTCTGCGGCTACCTCCATCGCAGACGTTCCCTCTGCGGCCGCCTCCTGCGGGGTCGTCTCTTTCGCAGCCGTCTCCCCGCCATTCTGTGCGCCGCAGCCTGCGTTTCCCAGCACAGACGCAAGCACCAGTGCTGCCAAAATCTTTTTCGTCAATTTCATCTTCTGTCCTCCAAATCCGCCGCACCGCATCTCCGCGATACGCCGCCATGCCAGGAAAGCCGGGGCGGGACACATTTTGCACGTCCTCTCGCCTCCGGCTTTCTTTGTCTATATCCCTGCTCTGTCTATGTATGTGAAATTCCTATGAGGAAAGGCTGTCCATAGCTGCCTGAGCATGCTCCACAAAGAGCTGCTGAATCTCCTCCAGCTCTCCCAGACCTTTTAATACGCAGGTTACCTGATAACCAGCCGCCTCAAAGGTCTGCTTCCAGGAGCCTTCTTCGTCACCGGCCATATCATTGTTGGCATGGTCTCCGGCCACGATCATTAAGGGCATCAGGACTACATTCTCATAATCACCGGCCTCTACCGCTTCCAGCACATCATCAAGGGTCGGGCTTGCTTCTACCGTGCCCACATAATAATTGGCATAGCCTGCATCAGTGAGCATTTCCTGCATCTTTGCGTAAACCTGATTGGACTCTGCCTCTGTGCCGTGGCCCATAAAGCAGATGGCGGTCTTTCCATCATCGTAGGACGCGGTGTCCTCCGTAATGGCCTTAATCACCCGCTGGAAATCCTCATCAGAAGTCAGCAGCGGTTCGCCGATGGCCACCTTCTCAAAAGCATCGGAATAAGCAGCCACGCCGTCCACCAGCTCATTGTACTCCAGTCCATTCATCAGATGGGTAGGCTGAACCACCAGACGCTTTACGCCATTGTCTGCTGCCCGCTCCAGCGCCTGCTCCACATTGTCAATATCCACATCATCTCTGGATTTTACATGGTCAATGATGATCTGGCTGGTGAAGCCTCTTCTCACCGAATATTCGGGGAAGGCCTCCTCCAATGCCGCCTCAATGGCTCCAATGGTCAGTCTGCGGCTGTCATTGTAGCTGGTGCCAAAGCTAACAGTCAAAAGCTCGTTCTCACCGATCTCGTCCTGGTTTCTCGGATTGTCCAATGATGCATCCCCCGTATCATAATTTTCTTCGTCCTCTTCTTCTGCTTCCTCTGCCTCTGCAGAAGTCTCCGCTTCAGTCTCCTCGGTCTCCGTCTCCTCTGCCTCGGTCTCCTGAGCAGTGGTGCTTTCCTCTGCCGTAGTTTCCGCAGAAGCCTCTGTTCCCGATGCGCTCTGTCCGCCGGAACAGCCTGCCAGTACCGCCGCTGCCGCCATTGCTGCAAAAATTGCTGTCATTTTCCGTTTCATGTGTTCTTTCCTCCTCTTCTTTTCAGTTCCGGAATATCCGCAGCTGCGGACATTCTCCTTTTACCAAGCCGGTACCAAAAGCAATTGCAGGACCATGACAACACATCGCAGGAGCATGACAATACATTGCGGAAACACAGCAAAGCCCTCAAGGGCATTTACCAGATATTTCCTGCCAAAAAGGCTTTTTAGCCTTTCCCGTCCTGAGTCAGAAATTTACGGCCAAAGCTGCCGCAAATCGGTACGACCAATTGCTCGTGATCCGGAATCTGCTTCCAGTACCCACAGCTGGCAGGTTTCCTGACTTATCCATCATCGCACATAATCGCCTTCCCGACTTTCATCAGTGACCGCACGCAGCCTGATTATGCACTCCGGACTTACAGTGACGAGATCGCACAGGACTTTCACCTGTTTCCCTTTTACCCTGCGCCCCATCACGGCGCAGGCACCAGCCATTCTTAACTCGATATGCACTTATCCTATCATTTATCGTGAGAAAAGGCAATCCAAAAAAGCGGAATGGTTTCCCACTCCGCATTTTCCTGGCGCCGCTAATACACACTGCCGCCATTCCCTTCATCAATCCATATCCTGGCCGCTTCTCCCGTAAAAGGTAAAGAGATACAGGCCGCAAAGCCCTACGATAGCGTAAATCACCCGGGCCAGCCAGCTGGTCCCAAAGAGAAATGCCACCAGATTAAAGTTAAAAAAGCCGATCAGCCCCCAGTTCAGCGCACCGATAATGCTGATGGTCAGAGCGGTAATATCAAGCCCTTTGCTCATAAGAGAAAACCTCCTTTTTCCAATTCGTTTTCCACAGAAACGCTGATTCGATCACCGCTTCCGCAGAACCTTCGGCACACGAAACGTGTTAATCCGCGTCTCTATAAAGAAAGTTTTCCCCAGCTTCGTAAAAAATATACAGCCTTATCCACAAAAGACTGCGGCTTTCCCCAGGCGATATTCACATCCAAAGGATATTCCCCGGCGATATTTACGTCCGGCGAAGCTGCTGCCGGATAAGCTGCTCCTCCTCGTCAAAGAGAAGCTGTTTATTGTATTCATAATACCGCTGGCAGTCATATTCCTTCAGGAATGCGGCACAGTAGTAGTTGGAATTCAGCTCCGTGAGAAAAATCACCATCTCCTGCCCGCTGCCAAAGGCCGCCTCCATAAAGTCAAATCCATGCTCCAGCATAGCTGCCGCCTGGTCAAAGGCATCCTCATAGCGGTCGCTGTCCGCCCCAAACTGCTCCCGCAGGAAATCCCAGGCGTCTGCTCCGCTCCGCAAATCCGCTTCCCGGTGAAGGAGCGCCTCCCGGTATCCCTCCAGCAGAGAAAGCACCCGCCCATACACCAGCTCATCCTGCCGGGTAAGAAGCTCCTGGGTTTTAAACTTATCCCGCTCTTTCTCCGTCCCGGAAATGAGAGCCGAAAGCCGCACAAAGGCATCGCCTTTCTCCCGGCCATTTCCCACACCGACATCCTCCCCATTTCCCGCACCAGCATCCTCCCCATTTCCCGGCTCTTCCTCCTGGAAATGCCGCAGAATGGACGTAAGCTTCTCCATCACCTTTTCCTGAAGAAGCACCCGGCCGAACTGGGCGCTGAGGCGGGAAAGAAGGAGGCCGGTCATGCTGAGACGCTCGTCAAAGGGAGCCTTCTCCGCCCGCAGGCAAAGCTCCTCATTCCACTGTCCCGCCAGAATCCGGTCTACCTGATAATCATTCTGGTATTTATAAAAAAGCTCCAGATAATTGGCAAAATCCTTGGAAATCTTCGGGTCCTGGATATACTGTCCCGTCACCTCCCGGTCTGCCCGCTTCCCAAGCTTTTCATATACCTGGATCAGCTGGGACAAATCCTCCCAGCCTCTGGGTGTGGCAAACCGTTTTCCGTCCACAGTCGTTTCGATATGGCAGAGATTCTGCCGTTTAATGTTCAGGTAGGAAATCACCGCCGGATGAATCCCCGACTGGTAGGCATATTCTTTCCACACATCAAAGTCCGGTTCCACCTGGATTAACTTAATTCGATCCAGGGTCACTACGTCAAACTCCCGGACAGATTTATTGTACTCCGGCGGATTGCCTGCTGCCACAATGATCCAGCCCTCCGGGATCTGGTGGGTGCCAAAGGTCTTGCACTGCAAAAACTGGAGCATGGCCGGTGCCAGCGTCTCCGATACGCAGTTGATCTCATCAATAAACAGGATTCCCTCCTTCAGTCCTGTATCCTCGATTTTCTCATATATGGAAGCAACGATTTCACTCATGGTGTACTCGGTCACCGAATACTCCCGGCCTCCATAATTTTTCTTTTCAATAAAGGGCAGGCCCACCGCACTTTGCCTGGTGTGATGGGTAATGGTGTAAGCCACCAGGCCGATTCCGCACTCTTTTGCCACCTGCTCCATAATCTGGGTCTTTCCCACACCTGGCGGGCCGATCAAAAGCACTGGCCGCTGCCGGATGGACGGGATAGCATACGCCCCCATCTCGTCCCGATACAGATAGGCCTCAATGGTATCCTTGATCTCCTCTTTTGCCCGTCTTATATTCATGTTCCTTTTCTCCTTCCTGGCGCCGCACTCCGACCTGATATCCCGCTGTCCTACCACTGCATACCGTCACGGGGAATTTCCTCCTGCCAGTCTCCGTTTATCTCTTCCATATGCTGGACGGCATCGCGGCCAGAGCCAGCAGAATCACCGTCCGGCCCAGCGGAATCACCACCCGGCCCGACAGAAGCCTCGCCCGGCCCAAAACCAATCTCCGGCTCCCCCATCAGCTCTGCCGCCGAAAGGATCACCTTCATGGCCCAGCCCGGTACCGAAATATCCGTAAAATTTTCCTCCAGGAAAACAAACACCGTATCATAGGGCGGCTTTTTTACCGGATACACGCCCCGGCCGTCGGTAAAATAAATCAGCCCCCGAAGCTGTCTTAGCTCACCTCTTGCCCGCAGCTCTTCCACATACTGAAAAGCAGGCCGAAAATCCGTGCCGCCAAAACCGGATATGGTAAAATTCTTCATGTAGGCCTGAAATTCTTCTTCATTGTGTACCGTCACATCGGAGCGCACCTTTTCATCACACTGAATAATATGAATGTTTACCTTCCGGAAATAGCTTTCCGACGCAGAAAGAACCGAGCAGGTCTCCTCCAGAAACCGACGAATCAGCCTTCCAGAGCAGGACATGGAAGTATCCAGCACGATGGCAAATTCCTCGATCCGCCGTACCTCCTTCGTCTCCAGAGGCTCCACCAACGGCAGGTTCCCATACATGGAAAGCCCCAGGGTATAGAAAATGGGATCAAAGGAATCCTGGTCCACCTGGAGCTCCTCCCGCAGCACGGAAAATTTCCGCAGGAAGGCCCGGTAATCATACCTTTCCCGGTTCTCCGCCTGCACCTGCTCTAAAAGCCCCTGCCCCCCATCTCCGGGATCCTTCTGCCCGTTCGTCTCCAGGGCCGTCTGCATCCGTTCCCGATTTTCCTTCCATTGGTTCTGCCTGCGCACCATGCGGCTCCTTGGCATCTCCTTCTCCCAGAGATCATGGTCATCCACCTTAAATTCCTGCGAAAGGCGGGCCAGCTGCTTCTCCTTAAGTCCCATGGCCGCAAGCTCCCGGTAAATGCCCTCAGCTGTAAACACCGAAATCCCTCTGTTTTTCAGCCGCAGGTACGTCTCCCGCCGCAGCATGGAGGGCGGAATGCGGACGCATTTCTGATACAGGCCGTCAATCACCGATTCCATGGCAATGTCACAGGCTAGATCCCACAGCCCCTTGTCCCGTTTCCCCCTGCCGTCCATATGGCCAAAAAGGCAGTGGAACAGCATGTGCAGATACAGCCGGTTCACCAGCGCCCGGCTCTTCTGATAGGTCTCAATAAGAAAATCCGGGCCATAGTAAATCAAGAAGCCATCGCAGGCCGCTCCCCGCCGCCCCCAGGCCGCCTGAAAGCCCAGACTGCTTAAGGAAACATCCAGGTGGCGCATATTCAGATACAGCTCATTGCGGGAGCTGTTTAATATTTTCACGCAAAGCTCTACCTGGTCAAGCTCCTCTAACTGCCGATGCCTAACCGGATCAATCATTCTCGTTTCCTTCCTTCTTCATTCCATGCATCCTGGCATGCTCCTCCTTAAGCTCCTCATAAAGCTGATAAAAGCTCCATCCTGCATTGGTGGGCGTAACCACCGCCTTCATGGGGATAGGCGGCAGCTTCGCCTTCCGCAGATTGTAGAGAAGGAAGTCCATCCGGCTGCTGGTGAAATTCCGCATCACCAGGACGCTTTCCGGGATTATCGGGATTTCCCTGCTATTGGCCTTACTGCGATTTGCCTTACTGCTCTTCTCCATGTCCGCCTCGGTTTCCTTCCCCGTGCCGGTCCCTGCGTTCTCCCGGCCTTCCTCCACGCACGCTTCCCCGGATACACGCTCTGACGCTGGCTCATACCCCGGCATCCCCGCAAGATATCCAACGCTTTCCAAAACCTGCTCCGGCTCTACCTTCCGGATGCGGATTCCCAGGCGGATCAACATGCCGTAAAGGGTCCGCGTATCCTTCGGATCGCCTGCATGATAATAAAGCACAGTTTCCTGTAATTTCTGCATATTCTCTTCATCTCCTCTTTTCCTTAACAATTATTCCCCGAATCCTCGCAACAAATTATAGCACGAAACAAAAGGGACGGAAAGAACAGATGGCGAAATAAATCTCTGCATGTTATACTCTTTTACAGAAGAATCGGGAGGTGATGTTATGAAGCGAGAACTGGGAATCGCACGTTGTGGGCTGGCATGCTGTCTATGCGCTGAAAATGCCGCCTGTTCTGGCTGCGATTCAGGCGAATGTCCAGACAAAGACTGGTGCGAAAACAGACAATGCTCAATATCCAGACAGATCAGCCACTGTTATGCATGTCAGGAAACGTGCAGAAAAGGATTGCTGAGCAAAATAAAACCCTATGCGTTTACTGAATTTTCCAGAAGGTATGGTGAAGACTATCTGCTAGACTGCCTCGAAAGGAACGAGAAAAATGGAGTAATTTATCACCGAAATGGGATAACTGGCGATTATGATGATTTTGATGATGTGGAAACATTAATCGACTATATACGAACCGGACATCGTTAAATCCTTTTCTGCACAGGGATTAAGTCTCTGTAAGGAGGTGTTCTCATGAAATTGGTCAGCCCGAAAACCTTTTTGGCAGCTCTACTGGGCTTCGCATTTATTGCCATAAAAGTGATAAACTTTGATGACCTGCTGGATCTGTATTGGATCGTCTTCATTGGCTGTCTGTCCGTCAAGGCACTGACCACGGCATTTTCGCAGAAAGCCTATGACAAGGATCAGGAAGAGGCCTATCAGGGAAAAGTTTTGTACCGTGACCTGTTTGGAAGATTTGCATACTTTGCCGCGGATATCCCCCTCTGCCTGCTCTTTTTCGCCTGCCTCTTGGCTGTGTTCTGTCCGCCAACAGCGCTGCGCAGCATTATTTTGACTGGGCTTTCGCTGATTGCGCTGGGCTATGCCATCTGGTTCTTCTGGTATGTTTCACGGAACAAGCGGCTGCGCATGAGAAATGGCGAATGGGGGACAGGGGTTTTAAGTCCAGAAGATGAGAGAGCCTGGAAACAATCCAGCCGCCGGCACATTATTATTTTGGGCATTATTGCCGCGTTGAGTATGGTTTATCTCATTTTCGGCGATCCCAGGATCTATCTGAACAACGCCAAACTAAAAGAAACGCTGTCCACCCTGGATAGTGAACAGGTTACGCTGGAGGAAATCGTTCCCTTTGAATGGACGGCGGTTTACACCTTTGATCCCTATACCTCCATCGACCTCATTCAGATGGCCGCCCGCTCAAAGAGTCCCGCATTGAAAGAAAGCACCAGTGAGGGCATGACCCATGTTGTGTTTACCAACAAAGGCCAGGTTGTGGCCAGCGTCTGCGCCATGCCTGCAAGCCTTGGCTATGATTTAGACTTTACCGGAGGAGAAGATACCTACTATCACTTCCGCGGCGGCGGATACTCCCATATTGAATACGGTGATCAGGTTGTCTTTGAAGTAACCCAGGATAATGGCTTTGTCCGGCTATACGCTTATATTGAGGAAAAATAACCGGACTTTACAAAAGATCGCCCTCCTGAAGCTGGAGGGCGACCTTAAAGATGAATATTTTGTTCCCCGGCACCGTACCGCACCGTAAATGGCCGTCTTACTTTTCAAACAATAGCTTCTGCAGAATCCGCATCAGCTCCTGCATATCCAGCGGCTTGGCCGTGTGGGCATTCATTCCGCAGGCCAGGCATCTCTGAATATCCTCAGAAAAGGCATCGGCAGTCATGGCGATGATGGGAATATCCGCATCCGGCCTGCCGGATTTCCGGATGGCCTCGGTGGCCTCATAGCCATTCATCACCGGCATCCGCAGATCCATCAGCACCGCGTCATACCAGCCTGGCTCCGATGCCGCAAACTTGGCGGCACAGATTTCTCCGTTCTGAGCCCAGGTCAGCTCGAAGCCAAAGGCAGAAAGGAGCGCATCCGCGATTTCCCAGTTCATCTCATTGTCCTCTGCCACCAGCAGCCGCTTTCCGGTGCAGTCCGGCATACTCAGCTGAGCTGCTTCTGTGCCTGTCCCGCTCTCTCCGGGTCCGGCGCTGAACTTTTTCAGCCCCTGGTACAGCGTTGATTTAAACAGCGGCTTGGCGATAAATCCATTGATTCCAGCAGAGACGGCCTCCTCCTCAATACTGCTCCAGTCATAGGCAGAGATCAGGAGAATCGGCATCTGCTCGCCAATAACCTCCCTGAGCCTGCGGGCAGTCTCGATGCCATCCATCTCCGGCATTTGTCTGTCCAGAAGCACCACATGGTAATCGTGTCCCTCCTGCCGGCGCTTCTTCACCATTTCCACTGCATCGGCACCGCTCAAGGTCCATTCCGCACGAAGCCCGATTTCCCCAAGAGTATCCGCTGCGCTGCGGCAAAGCTGTTCGTCATCGTCCACCACCAGGATATCCCAGGAAGGCAGGGACATATGCAGATCCTCTTCATTGGCCCGCTTCAGGTCCAGTATCACGTGAAATTCACTGCCTTTATTGATCTCACTGTGCACTTCAATGGTTCCTTCCATGGCATCAACAATATATTTGGTAATCGCCATTCCCAGGCCGCTTCCCTCCGTCTTATGTACCCGCTTATTGTCCTCGCGGACAAAGGACTCGAAAATCCGCTTCTGGAACTCCGGCGTCATGCCGATGCCGGTGTCCTTTACCCGGAAATGCGTGCGCACATACTCCTCGCCTCTGGGCGAATCCTCCTGCGTCAGGGTAACATCGATCCGTCCATTGTCCGGCGTAAACTTGATGGCATTGGACAGCAGGTTGAGAAGTACCTGATTTAACCGCACACCATCGCAGCAGACCTGTTCGTTCTGGATGTTCTGGATGAAAATGTCAAAGGACTGACTTCTGGCGTTAACCTGAGGCTGAATAATATTCACGATACTGTCCATGATCTCCCGCAGTGAGACAATGTCCAGATTAAGGGTCAGCTTGCCGCTCTCGATCTTGGACATATCCAGCACATCATTAATCAGCCCCAGCAGATGCTTGCTGGAGAGCGTGATCTTTCGCAGGCAGTCCTCCACCAGGTCCGGCTTATCTATGTTAGACGCGGCGATGGCGGTCATACCCACGATGGCATTCATCGGCGTGCGGATGTCATGACTCATGTTGGCGAGAAATTCGCTCTTAGCGGAATTCGCATGAACCGCCTCCTCCTTTGCCGCATCCAATGCCAGCATCTGCTTCCGCGAAAGGCGGAAATAACAGAAGAAAACAATCATCATCGCCGCCAGGATAAGGCCGCAGCCGCATAAAGACAGGCTGACCCGATGGGCGCCCAGGCTGGCGACCGCTTCGTCCAGAATCCCGTGCGGCATCACCGTTACCAGCGTCCAGGCGGTAAAGGGAAGCGGTGAGCAGTATACATGACGCTTCTCGCCCCGCAGCGCTGCCAGCATACTGAAATCCTCACGCCTGGTGATGGCCTCCCGCATAGTCTCCACTTCTCCCTCGATTCCTTCAATACCGCTTTCCTCGCCGTTGAGCACTACCCAGTCATACCAGTTATCCACGCGGACATCTGCGTTTTTCACAACAAAAGTGCCGTCACTCTGAACAATATGGGTGTAAACCAGAGTATCGTCCGTTCCCAGAGAAAGCATTTCGCTGAGCCGCTCCGCAGACGCACCGGCTACGATGGCCGTGCACACACTTCCGTCAGGCAAAGGATAACCATCGCTGTGAGGATATCCTACCGATACGCCGTACAGGACAGACGCCTCACCGCTTTCCGACCGTCCAATCACCGCAATCTCATTGCCGCTGTTCAGCGAGTCCAGAAAAAGCTTCGTATTGTCCAGCGTCAGCGGTTCACCGTAGATGATATTTGCTTCCCCGTCCGTATTATAAAGGGCCAGATAATCAAACTCCACCGTTTGCCCTGATTTTTTAAACTGCTCGATGGTTTCCTGGTCCAGTGTCTCCACCTCTTCCGGCGGAATGGCGCTGAGGATGTTTTCCACCTGTAAAATGCGCATCTTGAACAGAGTCTCAAAATGATGCTGAATCTGCGCATTAATCCCCTCCATATACGGGGTCACTACCCGGGAAACGGATTTCTCATTTTCCCTCAGCATGACCTGTGAAATAATCGTAAAAACGCCGATGCACAGAGCCAGCAGCCCGATCAGGCTGACCCATAAAAATCGGAAAATCTTCTTATCCATATAATCCTTCCCTTCCCTGGGGATTTTTCCTCAGTTCACTACAGTTCAAACCGCCGTTTTCTCCGTACGGCACCAGACGCAGTCTGCGCCTGCCTGGTCGGCTCCGGCCTCTGCCCGCCGCGCTCCCTCTTGCGCCGTTCATACCGGGCATCCATCAGGATTCCCGTAAACTGAGCCATTCCCTTTTCCGCCGCCTGGGAAAGCATGTCTTCCATGCAGCCTTCCCCGCACCATTCCTGAGCGGCAGCAAAGGAAACCAGCTCCGTATCCTGATTTTCTGCCGCCGTCTGGATAATCTCTCTTCCGTGCTTTTCCAGATAAGCCGCATATACCTCCCTGGCATTCTGCGAAAGCTGGCAGGGGAAGCGCAGGCGGTTAATGGCCAGCTCCGTCACCAGCCGGGGCTTTTCCTCCACCTGCACGTAGGGAAAAAGCCGGTCATAGACCAAAAACTGAAAATCCGTCCCCACAAAGGCATTCCGGTACATGTGGCCGCAGCCATGCATTTCCCGCATAAGAATCCTGGCTGGAGTATTTTCCACTGACTCCTCGAAAAATTCCGGGAAAATCAGCCGGGCAAGAAGCCCGCCATCCGGCCCCCGGTAATCCAGAGAAAGGGTCTGGCGAAGCTCTGCCAGCATCTCCTTTAGGCAGGATTTCTCTCCCGGGATAATGCGCACATCCAGCTGCCGGATGCCGTAGCACCCGGTAAAAAGCCCCGCTCCCAAATCTGTGGCGGTACTGAAAATGCTGACCCGTTCCAGCTTTTCGCAGCCGTAAAAGGCATAAGCCCCGATCTTTCGCAGGGACAGGGGAAGGCGGAGGGAAGTAAGGCGATCGCCGCAGACTGGCGGAAGCGCTTCATCGTCTTCGCCAAATTCAATGCCGGCTGCCAGAGCCTCTTCTCCTCTCTTGCCACGTCCGGCGCCATCTGCCAAAACTTCCCCATCGCCCCCGTCAAATCCGCCGCCATACACCGCCATGAATTTCTCCCCCGGCGTCTCCCTTCTTTGCACTTCCGCAAAGGCATAGGGCCCAATCTCTTCCACCGGCAGTCCATGAATCTCTTCCGGAATCTCCACCGCACCATCCAGGCTAAACACGCGGCAGATCCGCAGGGCCTGGCTTGGCTTTCCCGCACTTATGATTTCATAAAGAATGTTCATTTCTCCTCCAGCTTAATGCCGGCCAGCGCCTGGGCAAAGGCATTGTTGATGGGCTGGGCCGCTTCCTTCTTCTGCTGATTCATATACCGGGCCACATCCCGCTTGCTGACACCGGCTCCCTCCTTCTTCCGCCGTTCCTGGAAAGCAGAAAGTTTTTCCTTATGGCCGCAGCTGCACGAGAAAACCTGGCCGTCGCCCTTTCCCCGCAGCTCCATCCGCTTGTGGCACACGGGACAGCGGGCATTGGAGGTCCGGGAAATGGTCTCCCGATGGCCGCAGGCCCGGTCCTGGCACACAAGCATCTGGCTGTTCTTTCCCTTTACCAGAAGCATCCGCTTCCCGCACTCCGGACAGCGGGTGTTGGTCAGGTTGTCATGGCGGAAGGTGCCCTCACCAGCCTTAATCTGGTCAATCAGTTCGTTGGAATACGCCCGGATATCCGCCATAAACTCCTTATCATTCAGGCCGCCTTTGGCAATCCGGGACAGCTTCATCTCCCAGTCCGCCGTCAGCTCCGGCTTTTTCAAATCCTCCGGCACCAGGGTCAGGAGCTGCTTTCCCTTGGATGTAAGGAAAATCTCCTTGCCCCGCTTCTCCACCAGAAAGCTGGAAAACAGCTTCTCGATAATGTCCGCTCTGGTGGCCACCGTTCCCAATCCACCGGTCTCCCCAAGGGTCTTTGCCATGGCCTTATTGTTTGATTCCAGAAAGGCCACGGGGTTTTCCATGGCGGATAACAGGGTTGCCTCAGTAAATGCCGCCGGCGGCTTGGTCTTTCCCTCAGTCAGGGAAAAGGTAAGGCCGCTTATCCGGTCGCCTTCTTTTAGTTCAGGAAGGGTTTGGCGCTTTAAGCGCTCGCCGCCGTTTGCTCCGGCAGCAGCACCGGCTCCAGCACCAGCTCCTGCGCCGTACATCCCGGCTCCGGCAAAATCTGCGCCGCCCTCTTCAAACTCCTCGTCCTCATCTGTCTCCCAGCCGCTGTCATTCCCCGTCTCATACACTGCCTTCCAGCCCATGGCCTTCACTACGGAGCCGCTGGCCAGGAAGCGCTCGCCGCCCACATCCACCGTCAGGCTCACCTGCTGGCTCTCATAAGGCGGATACAGGACAGCCAGGAAACGCCGAACCACCAGATCGTAAATCCGCCGCTCGTCCACCGTCATGTGATCCAGCTGCACAAACTGCTCTGTGGGAATGATGGCATGATGGTCAGACACCTTGCTGTTGTCCACGAAAAATGGCTTCTGGGGAAGAGGCTTATTCACCAGCTGCCCCGCCAGCTTCTTGTAAGGACCTACTCCGCAGGCCAGCAGCCGCTCCCGGATTGTAGGCAGGATATCGCTGCTTAAATACCGGGAATCCGTTCGCGGGTAGGTGAGCACCTTGTGATTTTCATAAAGCCGCTGCATGATGTTCAGGGTCTCCTTGGCCGAATAATTAAACCGCCGGTTAGCCTCCCGCTGCAGTTCCGTCAGGTCATAAAGAAGGGGTGCCTGGGCCTTCTTCGGCGTCCGCTTAAGCTCCGTCACCACTCCCTCTTTACCCCCCAGCCTTCGGCACAGGGTCTGCATCCGTTCCCGGTCAAAGGAGCGGAAGCTTTTCGACTGGCCATCCTGCCAGGTCAGCGTCAGAGCCAGCTTGGCAGACCTTGCCTGTATTCCGTAGTATGGCTTTGGCACAAAATTCTTAATCTCCGCCTCCCGGGAAGCGATCATCGCCAGGGTGGGCGTCTGCACACGGCCGCAGGAAAGCTGGGCATTGTACTTGCAGGTCAGCGCCCGGGTGGCATTGATGCCCACCAGCCAGTCCGCCTCCGCCCGGCACATGGCCGCATGGTAAAGATTGTCATACTCCCGCCCGTCCTTTAAATGAGCGAATCCCTCACGAATGGCCTTGTCCGTCACCGAGGAAATCCACAGGCGGCGGATAGGCTTTCTGCACTCTGCCTTCTTTAAGATCAGCCGGGCCACCAGCTCGCCTTCCCGTCCGGCATCAGTGGCAATGATGATGTCCTTCACATCCTTCCGGAAAAGCTGCTCCTTCACCGCCCGGTACTGCCCCGCCGTCTGCTTAATCACCTCCAGCCGAAAGGGTTCCGGCATCATGGGAAGATCCTCCATCTTCCACTCTTTATATTTTTTATCGTAATCCTCTGGGTCCGCCAGGGTCACCAGATGCCCCAGCCCCCAGGTCACTACGTAATCTGCGCCCTCAATGGCGCCGTTTATCTTCTTCTGGCATTTCAGCACCCGGGCAATATCCCTTGCCACGGAGGGCTTTTCTGCTATGACTAATGATTTCATTGATTGTTTTCTCCTTAAATTTCAGGTCCGATGGATATCTATAGAAAGCGCTTTACTCAGCCACCCCCTCCATACTAAAAAAGCAGGCATGACTGGCGCCAGGCTCGAAAAAGCCTTACCCGGTGTTCTTATTATACCATAGGCAGACGTTATGTGGGGATAACTTCTGGATGTTGTGCTTTTCGTAAAATGAAAATCACCGGAGAAAGATAATATTCACCTTCCTCCGGCTGTTGGTTTACCTGTATTTTTTTGCC
>JAGHER010000014.1 GCA_017889125.1 Lachnospiraceae bacterium | reverse complement strand
GTCTTTTCCACCGCTTCCTTTACGTGGTACCGGGGATGCCAGCCGAAAACCTTCTTAATCCGGGAGCAGTCCAGCTTCAGGAAGGAGGCCTCATGGGGGCCGCCGTCGCTGCGGTTGATCCAGTGCATGCCTTCTCCCCAGGCCTCACAGAAGAGGCTGGTCAGCTCTCCCGTGGTCACGCAGTCGCAGTCATCAGGCCCTACATTATAATAGCCTGCCAGGGAAGGATTCTTATACTGCTCCATGGCGATGGTCAGGTAGGCGGCCAGGGGCTCCAGCACATGCTGGTAGGGACGGGTGGAATAGGGATTTCGCACCACAATCTCTTCCTTCCGAGCGGCCGCGCGGATGCAGTCGGGGATAATCCGGTCGGGGGCAAAATCACCGCCGCCGATCACATTTCCCGCACGGGCTGTGGAGATGGCGCAGGCCCGGTCAGCGAAGAAGGATTTCTGGTAGCTGTGGGTCACTAACTCCGAGCAGGATTTGCTGTTGGAGTAGGGATCGTAGCCGTCTAAGGGATCACATTCCCGGTAGCCGTACTCCCACTCCCGGTTTTCGTAAACCTTGTCGGTGGTTACATTTAAAAAGGATTTTACCGTGTCCGTGCGCCGGATGCATTCCAGCACGTGGACGGTGCCCATCACATTGGTCTCATAGGTGTAGAGGGGATCCTTGTAGGAATCCCGGACAATGGGCTGAGCCGCCAGGTGAAAGACGATCTCCGGCCGGGCCAGCTTAAATACTGCCAGCAGATCCTCAAGGCTTCGGATATCGCCCTCGGCGGAATTGATGGTTTCCTCCAGGCCTGCCGCGGTAAAAAGGCTGGGATCCGTAGGCGGCTCCAAGGCGTAGCCGGTGACCTGTGCCCCGGCCAGGGTGAGAATCCGGCAGAGCCAGGAGCCCTTAAAGCCGGTGTGTCCCGTCACCAGCACCGATTTTCCCTGGTAAAATTCCTTTAATTTTTCTATAGAAAGATTGCTTATTGAACGATTATTTATCGAAAAATTATTCGCCGAACAATTATTTGTCGCAAGGCTGCTCATGGTTTCCTCCTTATTCTCTGCCGGATTTTCTTCTATCGGAATTCCTTCTGTCAGATTTCTTTCTGCCGGATTTCCTTCTACCTGAATTCCTTCTGCCAGATTTCTTTCTACCAGATTTTCCAGGGAGCATTTCCCGACTGCCACATGGCCTCCAGCTGCATCTTGTCCCGCTGGGTGTCCATGCATTTCCAGAAGCCGTCATGGGCGAAGGCCATCAGTTCTCCGTCCCGGGCCAGGTTTTCCAGGGGCGCCTTTTCCAGCACCGTATCATCGCCCTCAATGTAATCAAAAATCTGGGGATTCATCACCATAAAGCCGCCGTTAATCAGTGCCCCGTCCCGGTCATTTTTCTCCCGGAAGGCCTGGATCCGGCCATCCTGCTGGATGTCCAGCACGCCGAAGCGCTGGCCTACGTTTACCGCCGTGATGGTGGCAATCCGGCCATGGTCCCGGTGGAACTGCTCCAGCTTCTTCAAATCCACATTGGCCAGGCCATCTCCGTAGGTGAGCATAAAGGGCTCGTCCCCCACATAGGGGCGGATCCGCTTCACCCGGCCGCCGGTCATGGTATTGAGCCCGGTGTCCACAAGGGTCACCTTCCATGGCTCTGAGTAATTATTGTGTACCTCCATCTGATTGTTGGCCAGATCAAAGGTCACGTCCGACATGTGAAGGAAGTAGTCGGCAAAAAACTCCTTCACCACATACTGCTTGTAGCCCAGGCAGACCACAAACTCGTGAAATCCGTACTGGGAATAATATTTCATAATGTGCCAGAGAATGGGTTTCTCTCCAATCTCAATCATGGGCTTTGGCCGCAGATGGCTCTCCTCGCTGATCCTGGTGCCGAAGCCTCCGGCAAGCAATACAACTTTCATTCGATTTCTCCTCCGAATATATTCCATTTTTCTTCTTCCAGTATTGACAGGGCGCTGCGGATTAACTCCGGGCCGTGATGGTACTGCATCCGGCTCTCCAGCTCATCGTCTGGCGCCTCCTTATAGTGAAGGGCAATCTCCCGCACGCCCCGGGCGTAATCCTCCCGGCTGGGGGCCTTTTTGATTTCCATGGCTGTAGTATATCCATTTCCCGCAAGGATTACCAGGCAGAAGGCCAGGGCCAGGGTTCGCTGCCAGAGGGGGAAGGAAGGTGCTGTCCGGGAATTGGCCCCGCTGTCCCGGCGGGCGGCGGTTTCCGCGTTTTGGGGCGCAGTGACTCCAGCGTTTTGAGGCGCAGTGACTCCAGCGTTTTGGGGCGCAGTGACTTCCGCCCGCGCCCGCCCCCTCTCTTTCCAGGCTTTCCAGGCCAGGCCGAAGGTCAGGAGAATTCCCAGAATCCCCACCTGATATTGAAGGGCGTACCGGGAGGACATGCCGTAATCGCTGTTCTCAAAAATCCACCGGGCGGCCAGCACCAGCAGGTGATTAAGCCCGCCCCAGAAAATCAGCATCAGCGGGAAAATGGAGATCCGGTAAAGGCGGCGGCGAAGCTGCATCCACAGGGCCAGAAGATAGCCGAAAAGCACTAAAAGCCCCAGCAGGTAGCAGAGCACCATGCCCCGATCCATTTTCGTCAGAAGCTCCATTAAAGGCTCCTCCCCGATGACCAGGGAAGAAAAGCTCTTAATCAGAAACTTGGGAAAGAGCGTCACATTGTCCCCAAGAACCTGGAAAATGCTCCGTCCCGTAGCCCCGGCGTGCTCCGTCTCGGCGAAGGCATTGCTTAACAGGTACAAAAGCATGGGCGCCAGCACGTGAAGACCGTACACGATGTGCCGGAAATCCGGACGTCCCTTCTGCCTTCTGTCCAAAAGGAAGCAGAAGCCGTAGGTAAGAATCAGGATGGCCGCGTAGGCCGCGCCGTATGGGCCTCCCGTGCCCAGGATAATCAGCCAGGGGAGAAGTTTTAGGAGGCGACGGTCTTTGGCGTCCTGGCACGCCTGTGCATCTCGCTGCGCCTGTGCATTACGCCGGGCCTGCAGGCCTGCGAAGCCAACCTTCCGTGACTCCGGCATCGCTTCTGCCAGATGCGCCGAATCCGACATCCCCGATGTTCCTCCTCCCTGCATCTGCCGCTCCCACACCCGCTCCCAGACCACAAAGTGCAGGTAAAATCCGGCAAAAGCCAGGAAATGGCACCAGCCTGTCCCGTTAGTGATCATCTCCCACTTATTCAGGCTGAAAAAGACCACCATTAACGGCAGATACCAGAGGAAGGAAATCTGCCTCCTGCGGCAGTAGGAAGCCAGCACCAGCGCCGCCGCCCCGGTGCACAGGGCGCCGAGCACCATCTCAAAGGTGGTGGAATAATCAAATAAGGTCACATTGATGATCCGTTCCAGATAATTCACCGGCATCCTGGTAAAGATGTCCGCCACGAAAAATTTCTTCGGATTCCACACATCCGGCAGGTAGCTGTTGATCAGCCGGATATAATCGGTGTAGACCACATCCTCTGTGGCCGCCAGGATATACCAGATATAAAACAGGGTTCCCAGTACAGGGAGCAGGTAATAAAGCCGGTTTTTCCAGCTTGTTTTCTCTGTCTGCATAGCATGACTCCTTGATTTCTGCGGTCTGGCGCGGGGCCTGGCAGTGCCGGGCAGAGCCTGAACCGCCAGCCCATGACAGCCTGCCGGACTGCACACCGCATTTGGCTTTAAGTATACCCTATCCAGGGGATTTAATCAATCCTGAGGATTCTCTTCTTTGCTATTCAGGTAAACCATCTACCGGATAATTTTCTCCGCAGATCCATTGATGCCGAATCCATTTTGCACAACATAAAAAGCCCATCTAGGACTCGCCTCAGATGGACTTTCGGGTTTCTCTTTATCTTTTCTGCCGGACAAGCTCAATCGCTTCTTTTCCGCTCATATGGTCAATGGACATTTCCAGCATACAGAGGGGCTTCCAATCCCGCTCAATGGCCATTCTGCGTCCGGCCTCCGTATCCGCCGGCGCATACTTGACTGCCAGCTTTTCGATTGCCGCTCTCTTCTCCTCCTCATCCGTCAGCACCCGCATCTGCCCAAAGACAATCACACTCCGAAAATAAGTGGTATATTCTTCAGGAACAATCTGGTCCTGATCCACAACGCAAAAGGACGCCTTTGCATTCCTTCGTATGGCATCCAGCTTGTGGCCGGTTTGGGCACAATGGAAATAAAGCTTATCACCATCATACACGTAGCTTAAGGGAACCGCATAAGGATAATCATCGTCGCCGGACAATGCCAGCACGCCCGACGTTCCTCTCTCCAATACAGCGGCACATTCTTCCGGGGACAAAATCTGTCCTTTTCTTCGCATCTCTCGAAACATGTTCTCACCTCATGATTAAAATGATTTATCGTCCCTTACCAGGGTGCAGGTAAAATACCGCCCCCGCCGCCGCAGTAATCAGCTCGGCAGCCGTACAGGACAGCCAGACGCCGGTCATCCCCCACAGAGCGGCCATGATAAAAGCCACCGGAATGATGACAACCAGCCCCCGCATTAACGAAACCACATGGGCGGGAATCGCGATTTCCACAGAAGTAAAATACGTGGAAAGGATCACATTGAAGCCCATAAATACCGCGGAGGTAAAGTAAAGCCGCAAGCCCGTCTCCGCGATTTCCTGCAGTGCGGCGCTGTTTTCGCTGTTGAAAATCCCGGCGATGGGCGATGCAAATACAAAAACAATCAGATACACCAGCACGGAAATCACCGCCATGGAAATCATGGAATACCGCAGGAAAAGCCGCTCCTTCTCCCGGTTCTTCTGTCCGTATTCCCGGCTGATCAGGGGCTGTACTCCCTGGCCAATTCCCGTGTAAATGGAGGAAACCACCAGGGACAGATTTGCCACAACACCGTAAGCCGCCACACCGGTATTTCCCACCAGCTTTAAAATCAGACTGTTAAATACCAGAATGACAATGCCTGAGGAAAACTGGGCCAGCAGCGAGGGAAAGCCCAGAGCCAGATTGATTTTTACATTTTCCAGAGAAAGGCCGGTTCTCTCCAGGTGGAAGCCCTTGTCCTTCTTCAGCCAGTGGGGCGCCATGATGACGATGCCGATCACCGGCGCAAGGCCCGTGGCCAGCACCGCGCCAAAGATACCCATCCCCAGTGGAAACATAAACACATAATCCAGAATCACATTGGAAAAGCTTCCTCCCACCGTGGCCGCCATGGCCAGACTGGGATTTTCATCATTGCGGACAAAGCAAAGCAGCACATCGTTCATGATGAAGGCCGGGGCAAAGATGCACAAAACCTTCAGATAAGTATTGGTCATGGCAAATGTGGCCGAATCCGCCCCCAAAAGCACTGTAATGGGCGCCGAGGCAAAGAGGCCAATCAGCACAAACAGCACAGAGAAAAACGCAGCCATGTACAGGGTATTGGTAAACATCACATTGGCCTCCCTGTGCTCCCTCCGGCTTTTCAAGATTGAAAAACGGGTAGCGCCGCCCATTCCCAGCATCAGCCCTGTTCCATGGATCACGCTGTAGGCCGGAATCGCAAAATTCAGGGCCGCCAGGCCATTAGTGCCAAGGCTTTGGGCCACAAAAAAGGTATCCGCCAGAATATAGCAGGAAATCGCCAGCATTCCCAGAACACTTAAGCTGGAATACCCTGCAAACTCGCGAAATGGTTTTGCCGTTTCCATCATCAATTCTCCTCCCTTTCCCACAGCTGCCCCAAAGAAAAATGGCAAAAAGAAAAAGCGAAGTCATCCCGTATCTTCATGGCCTACTGATACAAGATCCCAACGCTTTACCCGGCGGCAACTGTCTGTATGATGTTATATGTCAGTGTCTAAATAAAAACGGTCTGGCAGCCGGAGCTTGGCTGTACGAAAAGATACAGCGGCAGGTTTCCGGCTGTCAGAATAGAGGATAGCAGAAATGTGGGGGGACGTCAAGAGGGAGGATTTCAAAATTAGTCTTTTATTGTTTTCTCTATATCATTTTGAGCTAATGAAAATTAAAAAACAAATCATAAAATTGACTCTTCTTTTTTACCAGTTATTTAATCTTCCTTATTTTTATGAATAAAATTATACAATTGGTTATTAACAAAAATAAATATATTAGCGAAGAAAATATTGCGTATATTTGATTATCAGAAATAAAAAAAAAGGCAAATAAATTTATCAACAAATTTAGAATGGCTGCTATTTTGAAGTATCTCGGTGCTAACTTTTTTGAAAACACATTCCATTGTCTTCTATTCATTTTTAGAAACTGCAAATTTACTCCATGATAAGAAATAAAACGTCTCCATCCAGTTACATCAAATTTATAATTATATGTTTTTATAATATACAGCATATAAAGTAAAAAAAACGGCCCAAATAATAATGCCAGCAATTTACCCTTCAAAACCTTCATCTCCAATTCGAATGACAAAATCAACGTTTTCTTTTAGTTCTGCATCATGTGAAACTACAATAATAATTTTATCATGCTTTATTTCATTAATTAAATGGTAAAATTTCTTTTTACTTTTTTCATCCAATGATGCAGTAGGCTCATCAAAAATCATAATATCACAATTTTTTAACAGTAATCTAACAATTGATATTTTTTGACATTCACCTCCCGAAATATTTGCAAAATCCTTATTTAAAATAAATTCATTAATGCTTTTTTCTTTAAAAACAGTGTCCAATCCAAAATATTTAATATAAGCTCTGGAAATCCGCTGATTATCTTCCCGCCTCACCACTCCCATCTCCCCTGCATCTTAACCCGCTTTCTCACCTGCCCAAGAAACCCCGCCGGCCCCAAAACCTCAATCACCGGCCCAAAGGACAGCACATCGATCAAAAGTCCCGTCTCATCTGCCGGATCGTAGTAAATCCGGCAGATATAGCGTCCTTCCTCTTCCTCATAACGGGTATGCTTCTCATAGGAGGCAAAATGCAGCATACACCGCTCCAGCCCGTTCCGCTCCCTGCTGATGGCAATTTCCACCCATCGGCGGATTTTCTCCTCTCCGGCAGGGAAACCGCCAGTAAGGAAAGCTCCAGTAAAGAAACCGCCAGTAAGGAAACGAGAAATATCTCCCGGAACAGCTTGCGGATAAACGCTGCATTCCTTTATTTTCTCCACATTGAAAAAGGTCTGCCTCCTCCTCTGCAAACACGCATCCCTGCCAGTCAGACAGCACAGCCGAAACTTATTGTCCCGGGCGGAATACTGCAGCTGGCCGCACGCCACATACCCTTCCCAGATTTGTCCCATGCGGCTTTCATATACCACCTGGAGCGGCTGCTTTGTCTCCATCGCCTGCAGTATGTACCGGAAATTTTCTCGATACCGGCCATCCTCATAACCGTCTCCATCCAGATACTGATCATAATAATAAAAATCCTCCTGGTGATACAATGCTTCCTCCTTCTCCAGCCACTGGGACAGAAGATGGATTTCTTCGTCCGTCAGAAAAAGGCCGATTCTCCG
>JAGHER010000124.1 GCA_017889125.1 Lachnospiraceae bacterium | reverse complement strand
TGCTCGCCGCAGATACCGATGTGCAGCTCAGGACGGGTGGCCTTTCCTAACTTGATTGCCATCTCCATCAGCTTGCCTACGCCTGTCTGGTCTAACTTAGCGAATGGATCGTTCTCAAAGATCTTTGCATCATAGTATGCATTTAAGAACTTTCCGGCATCGTCACGGGAGAAGCCGTAGGTCATCTGGGTCAGGTCATTGGTACCGAAGCAGAAGAACTCTGCCTCCTTCGCGATCTCGTCAGCCGTTACGCAGGCTCTCGGGATCTCGATCATGGTTCCAACCTCATATTTTAACTCGATTCCGGCTGCTGCGATCTCAGCATCTGCAGTCTCAACAACCATCTTCTTTACATACTTTAATTCCTTCACATCGCCAACTAAGGGGATCATGATCTCTGGCTCTACATTCCAGTCGGGATGTGCCTTCTTTACGTTGATGGCAGCACGGATCACAGCCTTGGTCTGCATCTTGGCAATCTCCGGATAGGTAACTGCCAGACGGCATCCACGATGTCCCATCATGGGGTTGAACTCGTGGAGGGAAGCGATGATGGTCTTAATCTGCTCTACGGTCTTGCCCTGAGAGTCAGCCAGCTTCTTGATGTCCTCCTCCTCAGTGGGAACGAACTCATGCAGCGGCGGATCCAGGAAACGGATGGTAACCGGGTTGCCCTCCAGAGCCTCGTAAAGCTTCTCGAAGTCTCCCTGCTGCTCCGGAAGGATCTTATCCAGAGCTGCTTCTCTCTCCTCTACGGTCTCGGAGCAGATCATCTCACGGAATGCATCGATACGATTTCCCTCGAAGAACATATGCTCGGTACGGCAAAGGCCGATGCCCTCTGCGCCAAGCTCACGGGCCTTCTTTGCGTCAGCCGGAGTATCTGCATTGGTGCGAACCTTTAAGGTTCTGTACTTGTCTGCCCAGGTCATGATCTTCTCAAACTCGCCTACAATGGCAGCATCAACAGTGGGGATGATTCCATCATAAATATTTCCGGTAGTACCGTCGATGGAGATCGGATCTCCCTCATGGAATTCCTTTCCAGCGAGGGTGAACTTCTTGTTCTCCTCATCCATAGCGATGTCGCCGCATCCGGATACACAGCAGGAACCCATACCACGGGCAACTACAGCTGCGTGGGAGGTCATACCGCCGCGGACAGTCAGGATACCCTGAGCAGCCTTCATACCGGTAATATCCTCGGGAGAGGTCTCAAGACGAACCAGAACAACCTTCTCGCCTCTTGCAGCCCACGCTACTGCGTCATCTGCAGAGAATACGATCTTTCCGCAGGCAGCTCCAGGAGAAGCGCCAAGGCCCTTTCCAAGAGGAGTTGCAGCCTTCAGTGCTGCTGCGTCAAACTGCGGGTGAAGCAGGGTATCCAGGTTACGGGGATCGATCATGGCAACGGCTTCCTTCTCCGTTCTCATGCCTTCCTCTACCAGATCACATGCGATCTTCAGTGCAGCCTGAGCGGTTCTCTTGCCGTTACGTGTCTGCAGCATATACAGCTTGCCGTGCTCTACGGTAAACTCCATATCCTGCATATCTCTGTAATGCTCCTCCAGAGTCTTGCATACTTCCTTAAACTTTACAAATGCCTCCGGGAACTTCTGCTCCATCTCGCTGATGTGCATAGGCGTACGCACGCCGGCAACTACGTCCTCGCCCTGTGCGTTGGTCAGGAACTCACCGAACAGGCCGTTGTTTCCGGTAGCCGGATCACGGGTAAAGGCAACGCCAGTACCGCAGTCATCGCCCATGTTTCCGAATGCCATCATCTGCACGTTTACTGCAGTACCCCAGGAATAGGGGATATCGTTGTCGCGGCGGTATACGTTTGCACGGGGATTGTCCCAGGAACGGAATACAGCCTTGATTGCGCCCATAAGCTGTTCCTTCGGATCAGACGGGAAGTCCGCGCCGATCTTTTCTTTATATTCTGCCTTGAACTGCTCTGCCAGCTCGTGAAGATCATCGGCAGTCAGCTCAACGTCGAGAGTCACGCCTCTCTTTTCCTTCATCTCATCGATCAGGGTCTCGAAATACTTCTTGCCCACTTCCATAACTACGTCAGAATACATCTGGATGAATCTTCTGTAGCAGTCCCAGGCCCAACGGGGATTGCCGGACTTCTCTGCCAGTACGTTTACTACGTCCTCGTTCAGACCAAGGTTCAGGATGGTATCCATCATACCAGGCATGGAAGCTCTTGCACCGGAACGTACAGATACTAATAAGGGGTTTTCCTTATCGCCGAATCTCTTCTCGGTGATCTCCTCCAGCTTGCCGATGTACTCCATAATCTGGCCCATGATCTCATCATTGATCTGACGGCCGTCCTCGTAATACTGGGTGCAGGCTTCGGTGGTGATGGTAAAGCCCTGCGGTACCGGGAGACCCAGACTGGTCATCTCAGCAAGGTTTGCACCTTTGCCGCCCAGCAGGTTTCTCATGGTAGCATTGCCTTCGCTGAACAAATAAACCCATTTCTTTGCCATAAGACTATTTCCTCCTCAAGATTTTTATCAATCTCTTGTTATAAGTTTCCGTTTTTCGCTTCAGCTGTACTGTTCTGTTCCGTTCGGGATTCCCCCCTGGCGCTTTTGCAGTTATTTGTTTCCTGCCGCAGAACAAAGAGTCTGCCAGGGCAGACTCCCGCACCGATTCAGCTTGTCCGAAATTCGGTCTGCAAATAGTATATCACAAATCTTTTTGTAGTAAAGGTTTTTTCTTCAAAAAATGGAGAAAATTTGTTCATTTATCTGTAACATTTTGTGAAAGCACTTTCATTTTTAGTCAATTTTCGGATATCAGATACGGATTCGTATATGCGAATGTCAGATTTGCAAACTGCAGCTCCAAAACATAGGGGCCAGAAAAGAGGAATCTCATCTGTGTAAATCCGTCTGGCGCAGGATCGCCCCCAGACACATCATGGAACCATGAAAATGGCCGCCATCCGGGAAATCTCTCCCCAGACGGCGGCCTGTCCTGTTTCATACAGATGCTTTTTCATCTAAAAGCGTTTTCATGATCAATTAGAAACGGAACTTATCCTCGAAGTAATTCTTAAGCTCTGCAATGGGAATCCGCACCTGCTCCATGGTGTCGCGGTCGCGGACGGTTACGGCCTGATCCTCCTCGGAATCGAAATCATAGGTGATGCAGAATGGCGTACCGATCTCATCCTGTCTTCTGTAACGCTTTCCGATGGCACCGCGGTCATCAAATTCACAGTTGTAGTACTTGCACAGCTCCTGATAGATCTTCTCCGCCCCTGCATTCAGCTTCTTGGACAGAGGAAGTACGCCGATCTTTACCGGTGCAATAGCCGGATGGAAATGAAGGACGGTACGCACATCGCCCTCGCCGATCTCCTCCTCGTCATAAGCGGCACACAGGAAGGCCAGAGTCACACGGTCTGCACCCAGTGAGGGCTCGATTACGTAAGGAATGTAGCGCTCCTTGGCCTCGTCATCAAAATAGGTCAGATCCTGGCCGGAGGTATTCTGATGCTGGGTCAGGTCATAATCAGTACGGTCAGCAATGCCCCACAGCTCGCCCCAGCCGAAGGGGAAGAGGAACTCGATGTCGGAGGTAGCCTTGCTGTAGAAGCTTAACTCCTCAGGAGAATGATCACGCACACGCATCTCCTCGTCCCGCATTCCCAGGCTCTTTAACCAGTTGATGCAGTAATCCTTCCAGTAGGCAAACCACTCCAGATCGGTGTCCGGCTTGCAGAAGAATTCCAGCTCCATCTGCTCAAACTCTCTGGTACGGAAGGTAAAGTTTCCAGGGGTGATCTCATTGCGGAAGGACTTTCCGATCTGGCCGATGCCGAAGGGAACCTTCTTTCTGGAAGTACGCTGTACGTTCTTGAAGTTAACAAAGATACCCTGTGCCGTCTCCGGACGCAGATATACCGTATTCTTGGCATCCTCGGTTACGCCCTGGAAGGTCTTGAACATCAGGTTGAACTGACGGATATCGGTGAAATCATGCTTGCCGCAGCTGGGGCAGCAGATATTCTTCTCATCGATGTAGCGCTTCATCTCCTCCTGGCTCCAGCCGTCCACGCTGCCCTCCGGCACAATGCCGTTTTCTGCCATGTAATCCTCGATCAGCTTGTCGGCTCTGAACCGCTCCTTGCAGGCCTTGCAGTCCATAAGAGGATCGGAGAAGCCGCCCAGATGGCCGGATGCCACCCAGGTCTGGGAATTCATCAGGATGGCGCAGTCCACGCCTACATTATAAGGGCTTTCCTGGATGAACTTCTGCCACCAGGCGCGCTTTACGTTATTCTTTAACTCCACGCCCAGATTGCCGTAATCCCAGGTATTTGCCAGTCCGCCGTAAATCTCAGAACCAGGGTACACAAACCCTCTGTTCTTTGCCAGCGCTACGATTTTTTCCATGGTCTTTTCCATATCCTCTACCTCGCTTTTCTTATTTAATATCCTTTTGTTTTATTGGCATTATTGAAAAACAATGATATGCCGCCCTTCGGGGATCTGCACCCGGTTCTTCTCCTGAAGAGACACGCCCCTGGTCATATAGCGGATCTTCCCGCCGGTCTCTAAAAGAACCGGGTGATCCGTCTCCACCAGCACGGTCATCTCATCATCCAGCCTGCCGATCTCCTGTTCAGAAGCGTCAGACACCGCCTCTCCGCTTCCCGGCTTTACCAGATCCGTCCCGGAAAGCCATCCAGCCGTCCTGGCCGCTGATGCCGACCCTGTTCCCAAGGTGGAAACCTGATTGTCTGCATCGTGAAATTCCTCCGCAAACTTAAGGAAGCTTTCACTGTCGGCATATTCGTAAATTACCGAAGCCCTTCCCTCCTCCAAACTGCAGGATACTACCGCAGCCGGAAGAATCTCACCGCCTTCAATATTGTAGCCCAGCGGAGCTGCGCCCAGACTTTTATTGTAATCAGCCACCTGTGCGGACAAAAATTCCTCCAGCCCGCTCTGGCTGTAATACTCCTTATCATACTTCTCCACAGTGGCGCTGAAGATCTTTCCCTCCTGCGACACGTAGATACTGCTGGCCTCCGGCTGAAATTCATACCCGCCTGCCTGCCCCTGGCATCCCCAGAGTCCCAGGCCGCAAAAGACAGCCGCGGCCAAAGCCTTCCATCTATACCTGCTCTGCACCGGTCTTTTCATCCTCCTCCCCGCCTTTTTCAAGGCAGATTCACAAGCTTCTCCTATCATACCCGCTTTCCGGCGCTTTTTCAATACTAATTTTCCGCGAAAGCTCACCGCCAGACCCTAGAGCACCGCCAAAATATCCAGGGAATGAAACTGCCGGTCAATATACCGGCGCATGTTTTCCTCCACACAGGCGGAAAATTCCTGGAGAACCTCCTCCTTTAAGGTGAACCGGTACAGCCCTTCTGTAGGCGTGGCCGCCACGTAGGCCCAGGCGTAGGCAGCTGCCTCGCTGACCTTCCATGGAGGATTTTCCGTGTACTCGCCGTTGATCACCATGGTTTTCAGCTCGTAGATCCGCCGCACTAACCGATTGGGGATGGCAGGCTTTAACAGCGCCCGAAGGGACTGGTAGATCAGCTTTAGCTGCTCCGTGCCGTCCAGATTTTCCCGGCTGTAATAATCCGCCAGCTCCAGGAAGTAGGAGCCGTAGCAGGCCGCCTCCATATCCATGGCAATCTCCTCAAAGTAATTGGAAATCTCCGCGCTCTGGAGGCTGTAGGCATCCCGCCCCTCGTAAAGACGGAAGACGCCGAAGGCAAAGGTCCGCCCCGGCGCCATGAGGGCGCTTCCCGGCCGCCTGGCTCCCCGGGCAAAGGCGGTGATCTTCCCCCGCTCCCGGGTCAGGAGCACCAGCCGCCGGTCCGCCTCCCCGGAGGGAGATGAGCGGATAACCATTCCCGTGAGATTTACCGTTTCCCGCATACATCTGCCTCCTTTTCCGCCCGTTCATGTTCCCAGGAACATTTTTTCCTGCGTCTCTCTGACTCCTTTTGATTCCTTAATTCTCGTTGGGATTATAGCCGTAATTCTTCATATACAGCTCACTGTCTCGCCACTCCCGGCGCACCTTCACCCACAGCTTCAGGTTCACCTGGGTCTCCATCATCTTCTCGATCTCCGTCCTGGCAGCGCTGCCGATCTTCTTTAACATGCTGCCGCCCTTCCCGATGATGATGCCCTTGTGGGAATCCCGCTCGCAGACAATGGTCGCCTCAATATCCATAATGCCGTTGTCCCGCTCCCGCATCCGTTCGATGGTCACGGCAATGCCGTGGGGTACCTCATCGTCTAAAAGGCGCAGGGCCTTCTCCCGGATCAGCTCCGCCGCAATCTGGCGCATGGGCTGGTCCGTCACCGTATCCTCATCGTAAAATTCCGGCCCGTAGGGCAGGTATTTGAAAATCAGCTCCGTCAGCAGATCGGTATTTTTCCCTTTAAGTGCCGATAAGGGTACGATCTCCGCGAAATTGCAGATATCCTTGTAGGCGGCAATGAAGGTCAGCACCTCGTCCTGGTTCTTTATGGTGTCAATCTTATTGATCACCAGGATCACCGGCACATTGGCCTTGTTTAACTGCTCCGCAATGTGCCGCTCCCCGGCGCCGATAAAGGTGGTGGGCTCCACCAGCCACAGCACCAGGTCTACCTCCTTTAAGGTATGCTCCGCCACATTCACCATATACTCGCCCAGGCGGTTCTTTGCCTTGTGGATACCGGGGGTGTCCAGAAAGATGATCTGGCCCCGCTCATCGGTGTATACCGTCTGAATCCGGTTGCGGGTGGTCTGCGGTTTATTGGAGGTAATGGCAATCTTCTGCCCGATCAGCCGGTTCATCAGGGTGGACTTGCCCACATTGGGCCGTCCAATCAGGGTGACAAAGCCGGATTTCTTCTGTGTATTTTCCATATTCATTCCTTCCTGCAATGACAAACTGTTACTCTATGGAAACGCTTTAATCCGCATTTCCTTAACGGAAGAGGCTTTCCACCTTCCCAAACATGGCGCTCTCCGCCTTCACCTGCTCTTCATTTCCCACCACGCACAGGCTTCCTGTGTCCAGAACTGCCTGGAGGATGTCCGCCAGATCCCGGATATCCTGCTGGGTGGCTTCAAGGACCTGCAGACGCTCCTCCTGAAGCATCTCCCTGGTGACGCCGGAGAGATAGGCGGACACGGCCCTTGCTCCCTTGATGGAGGGCGTTAACGGCGTATCTAACTCGCTGATGGCGCCGATCACGTATTTCGTCATATCCCGCTCCTCGGCGGTAAACTGGCGAAGGTACTGGGGAATCCGTTCGTAAACCTCGTTGGTCTCCTTAAGGTTTGGATCCCGGTAGGATACCAGGTAAGCCTCCTTCGACCGGCCAAAGCCGCTCATGCAGCCGTAGGCCCCGCCCTGAACCCGCAGGTTAATCCACAGATAATCGTAATTTAAAATCACCTTCAATATCCGCAGAGCGCCGGTATAGTCCTTGCCGCTGCCCGCAAAGGAGCCGCACCTGGCCACATAATTTACCTGTGAGGCCGTCTTAAAGCCCTCGTTGCGGTTCTTTGGCTGGAACTGGTAAGGGTAAACCACCCCGTCGCTTTTTTCCAGACAGGAAGAAAGCTTATCCATGCCGCAAGCCAGTCTCTCGTAGCCTGACTCCTCCGCCGTGAAGCTCACCAGCAGATGGTCTCTGGTGAAAAGCCGACTGCACACCTGGGAAAGCTTTTTTGTCAGCGCCTTCCGATTTTCCATCTTCTCGTAATCCCGGCACACCTGATCCAGGAAGAAGTAGTAGCCGATGCCCCCGGTGCAGTCATTGAAGCTGGAGGTGGGGGAGAAATAAGAGGTAGCTCTGGCCACCGCCGCCGAGTGTGAGGCGCCCTCCAGACGCATCCTTGCCTTGGAGCGGGTCTCTGCCAGGATCTCGCCCAGCCGCTTCTCATCATCCAGCTTTGACCTGGTCAGCATCTCTGCCAGGATGGAGAAGGCAAAATCCGCCTTGTCATACAGCACCTTTGCCCTGGCCACGAAGGCTCCGGTAAAGTTCTCCGGTTCCTTTAAGTTGGCGTAGGAGGTCACTGAAAAATCAATGCCGCCGCTGTTTAAATAAATCTCGCTGGTCAGATCCTCATACCGGTAATTTTCTGTATCCACATAGCCCAGGACGGATTTTAACAGCCCCACATAGGGCAGATCCTCCTGAGGGATCCCTTTGGTGTCAAAAAGAAGACTGATATAGCCGATTCCCGCCGTAAACATGGGGGAAAACAGCACCGGAACGTCGCCCAGCTGCTGCTTCCTGCAGACAATCTCCTCGCACTCCCGGCTGATGTCCTCCCGCCGGAGCATGGGGATCTTTTCTAAATCCTCCTGGGGCGACGGGGTTTCCTGGTATTCCTTAAGCTCTCTGGTTTCCTGCACCATGGCCGCAAGCTCCTTCTGGCTTAAGGAAGCCTTATAGGCAGCCAGCCGCTCTGCCAGGGCCTTGTCCTCCATGGCGGTAAGATTCTTCTGGGGAACCAGGGCAATCACTGCCTCAAAAGGATTGTCCAGAAGGTATTCCCGGATAAGATTCTCAAAATACCCTTCTTCTGCCTTCGCCTTCAGGAAATCAAAGGTCTCCTGGTACTCCAGATGCATCATGGGATCGCCGTCATAAAGCCAGCTGTCCATGCACCAGAGACCGTAAATCAGCCCCTTGGGCGCAGAGCCGTAGTCCGCCTCACGGTAGCGGAATTCATAATAATTTAAGCCTGCCAGAAGGCTCTTTTTATCGATGCCCTGGTCTGCCAGCCTGCGAAGCACGCCCTTCACCACCGCTAAGAATTCGCCCCGGCGGCTTAAGGAGGTATTCTTTGCAATCACCGAGAAATAGGGCTGCAGGATGCCGCTTTCATAGCCGCCCAGCACATCGTCACCTATTCCTGCATCGATCAGCGCCTTCTTTAAAGGCGCTCCCGGCGCGTCCAAAAGGGCATACTCCAGAATCTGAAAGGCCACGTAAAGCTTCGGATCCAGGTCTGTGCCTACCACCGTATTTACCGAAAGGTAGGCGCTTTTTTCCTCATCCTCATTCTCCGTGATGGAGTAGGGAATCTCCTGACTTACCGGCGCAGCAAAAGGCTTCTGCATGGCAATGGCGGAATCCACCTGGCGGAATTCGTATTTTCCCAGATAAGCCTCATCCAGCCAGGCAAGCTTCTCTGCCATGTCCATATCTCCGTAGAGGTAAATGAAGCTGTTGCTGGGATGGTAATACTGGCTGTGATAATCCAGAAATTCCTCGTAAGTCAGCGAGGGAATCTCCGCCGGATCTCCGCCGGACTCAAAGCCGTAGCAGGTCTCCGGGAAAAGGGCGTGGGAGATGGAGCGGTCTAAGAGGCTTTCCGGCGAGGAGAAGGCGCCCTTCATTTCATTGTAAACCACGCCGTTGATGGTGACCGGCTTCTCCAGAGACTCCAGCTCATAATGCCAGCCCTCCTGCTTAAAGATCTTCGGCTCCCGGTAGATATTGGGGTGAAGCACCGCATCCATATACACATCCATCAGATTCTGAAAATCCTTGTCATTGCAGCTTGCCACCGGATACACCGTCTTGTCCGGATAGGTCATGGCATTTAAGAAGGTATTCAAGGAGCCCTTTACCAGCTCCACGAAGGGATCCTTCACCGGGAATTTTTCCGAACCGCAGAGAACGCTGTGCTCCAAAATGTGCTGGAGGCCGGTGCTGTTGCCTGGCGGCGTGCGGAAGCCAATACAGAATACCTTGTTTTCATCGTCATTTTCCATCAGGAAAATCCTGGCCCCCGTCTTTTTGTGGCGGAGAACCACACCGAGAGAATTCATCTCTGTTAATTCCTTTTCTGTGATCAGCTGGTAAGCCGAAAGCTGTTCCAAACCCGATTTCTTCATGATGATCGCTGCCTTTCTATAATTAATAAATTTATGACCTTGTGAACCTGGTATCTACATATTTCCCATAAATTTGTCCTTTAGTATAGCCATGCTCTCCCGCACGCAGAAATGGACAAAAAGCACGGGATCGGAGCTGGCCGCCACGCCGGAAAGGGAGGAAAAGCCATTCTTCTTTCCGATCTGCATAGCCCGGTAGAGATGGTAATTACTGGTGAGCACGCCAATCTGCAAAGGCTTGTCCGGCACAAACTCTGTCTCCTTGGGGGACGGGGGTATCCGGATGGGTTCCCTGCTTCCCGGGCCCACAGAAAGCACCGGGCCCACAGGCACGCTGCTTCTTCTCTGGCTGAAATTTCCACCCTGGCTGAGATTTCCGCCCTGGCTGAAATTTCCGTCCTGGAAGCGTCCCTGGCCATAGCCAGAATCTGCGCCTGCCAGATCATCTTCTTTGGCGCTGCCATAAAGGGCTTCTGTTTCCATAAGGAAACGGTCAAGCTCCATCCTTCGCTTCCTGATCTGGTTCCGTCTGGCCCTTGCCTCCTCCTTCTCCTTCCGCCGCTGGTCCTGAATCAGGGCATAGCTGCAGATCATATTTTCCGTAGTATTTGTCGAATTCGTCTCCAGAAGCATCCGCTCCGGCTCCACTCCATTATACCGCAGATATTCCGCCATGGCCATGGCCTCGGTGGTGGGCTCGTCCTCCCCCTGTCCGCCAGAAAGCACCAGCGTTGTCTCCGGATGCTCCTCCAGAAACCGGATAGCCCGGTCAAGGCGTGCCTTTAAGGACAGGCTGATGTCATCCTCCCGCACTCTGGCCCCCAGCACGATCAGGTAATCCAGATAAGCCGGCTCCCGCCTGGCAATCCCGCCAAAAATCAGTACCTGGAGGATGGCAAAGATTACCAGTCCCGTAATCAGAAGGGTGGTAACAGACACCGGGATCCACAGCGGCACCATGCGCCTGTGCTGATGGTAAAAGACCAGTCCTCTGGATAAGAGAAAAAAGAAAAAGGCCAGCACAAGCCAGATCCAGATCATGGAGGTCTGAATGCCGGAGTAAACGGCGATTACGCCAAAATAGGCCAGGCAGAGCACGGCCAGGATTCCAAAGGTAACAGACAGCATCTCCTTCACCCCTTTTCACTGCTGTACAGATACACAAGGGGCTGCCGCAGGCTTTTATGCATCCTCATGCAAAGAAAGCGTTCTTCTGCAGCAGCCTCTCCCCCTGCGCCTAAGGAAACGCTTTAATCAGCGTTTCCCGAAAGCCATTTACGGCTCTCTCCGGCGCAAAATATCGTATTGCTGAAGTTCACAGCCTAAATCCACCCAGATCATCTGCCGGGCGTGAGGAGCACTCTCCTGTGCCTCTCCCGCCTCATTCCAGATGCCTCTGACCTGGACAGAAAGGTTCTGTCCATCCGGCTTCATCACCTCAATGGTCTCTCCCACAGAGAATTTGTTCTTCTGCTCCAGAAGACACCGGCCTGCCTCATCGGTCTGCTCCACAGTTCCCAGGTAGGTGTAATTCCGGATGTAGGTGCTGTTCCGGTAAATCTGTGCCTCTTCTGTGGGCTTTCCAAAATAAAAACCGGTGGTAAATTCTCTGGTGGTGCATTTCCCAATTTCTTCTTTATACCATTCCAGATTCTTCCGGTATTCCGCCGGATCTCTCTGGTAATCGTCAATGGCCTTCCGGTAGGTGCGGGCCACGGCAGCCACGTACAGGGCTGTCTTCATCCGCCCCTCGATCTTAAAGCTGTCGATTCCGGCCTCGATCATCTCCGGCACATGCTCGATCATGCACAGATCCTTGGAGTTAAAGATGAAGGTGCCCCGCTCATTCTCGTAAACCGGCATGTACTCTCCCGGCCTGGTCTCCTCCACCACCGCGTAATTCCAGCGGCAGGGATGGGAGCAGGAGCCCTGGTTGGCATCCCGCCCGGCAAGAAAATTGCTTAACAGACACCGGCCTGAGTAGGAGATGCACATGGCTCCATGGATAAAGCTCTCGATCTCCATCTCCGCAGGGATATGCTCCCGGATCTGGCGGATCTCTTCAAGGGAAAGCTCTCTGGCCGAAACCACCCGCTTTGCCCCCTGGCGCCACCAGAACTGGTAAGTGCCGTAGTTGGTATTGTTTGCCTGGGTGCTGATGTGGATGTCCACCTGGGGCAGCACCCGCCTGGCAATGTCGAAGATCCCCGGATCGGAGATAATCAGCGCATCCGGCTCCATGGCACCAAGCTCCTGAAAATACGTCTCCGCCCCGGCCAGATCCGCATTGTGTGCCAGAATATTGGCCGTAATGTATACCTTCACTCCGCGGCTGTGGGCAAAACGAATGCCCTCGCGAATATCTTCATTGGAAAAATTCTTTGCCTTGGCCCGGAGGCTGAAGGCCTCCCCGCCAATATATACTGCATCGGCGCCGTACACCACGGCGGTCTTTAGCACCTCAAGGCTTCCCGCCGGGATCAGCAGTTCCGTCTTTCTCATAGGCTGAATCTGTTCTCCTCTATCTCTGTATGCCTGATGCCGGTTTCCCGGCCAGGTCTGTTTTCCCGCTAGGTCTGTTTTCCTGCTAGGTCTGTTTTCCGGCCAGGCTTGTTTTGCGGCCAGGCTTGCTTCTCGGCCAGGCTTGCTTCCCGGCCAACTGCCTTTAATTGGCTCTCTTTACGCTGACCGTGACCCCATCTCCGATGGGAATCACCGCCGTCTCCAGTCCCTCCGTATGCTTAAGCACATACAGATACTCCCGCATACGGCTGTGGATGGTCCGATTCCGCCGCTCCACCGCAAAGCGTGACTGGACGATATCCCCATCCTGAAGCACATTGTCGGAGACAAGGGTGCCGCCGGGAGAAAGAAGCTTAAGGACCTGGGGCAGCCAGTGGATATACTGGCCCTTTGCCGCGTCCATAAAAATGAAGTCATACTTTCCTTCCGGAAGCTCCTCCATCCGCTCACCGGCATCTCCCGTCAGCAGGGTAATCTGCGCCTCCCGTCCTGCCCGCCGGAAATTCTCCTGGGCCACGGGGATGCGCTTTTCGTATTTCTCTATGGTAGTAATGTGACACCCCGGCTCTATCACCGAGGCCATCAAAAGGGCCGAATACCCTACGGCGCAGCCGATCTCCAGAATTTCTCTGGGCCGCACCGCCGCAACCAGGGTCTTTAGCAGTGCACCGGTCTCCTTTCGGATGATGGGAATCCGCCCTGCCCTGGCCTCTTCTTCAATCTGGGAAAGAACCGGATCCAGATCCGGCTCCAGAGAAAGGAGATAATCCCGTATCCGCACATCTTCAATCATCACTGGGACACTCCTTCCGTATCTGCTGCCGGGGGAATGCTCATCTCCTCCAGCATCTCCTTGGAGGTCATGGAGGTGTTCAGTTGATATGTCCCCGGATAAATCTCATATTCGTAAAAAATTGCCTGAACCAGAAAGACATATTGGCTCTCAATTAACCCCATGTCCTCCAGCATCCGGCCCACCTCGCCGGTGCTCTGGTCTTCCGTCACCATCACAGTGGCGGTAATCCCCGGCTCCTGGGATACTGCCCTTCCGGCAAACACCGCATAGCCGAAAGAGAAACCGGCAGTGGCCCCTTCAAAGAGAAGAAGCACCACAAGGGCATAGATAATCAGACGAAGGGACACCCTGATGATGGCCCCGGTCACCCGGTTGATATCTTTTGTGGTATCGCTCACGGTATCCCTCCTTTCGCTGTCTCAAATGCTGTCTGGTTTTGCTGCCCCTACACTTCCATAATAATCGGCAGAATCATCGGACTCCTCTTCATACGCTTCCAGAGGAAATCACTTAAGCTGTCCTTAATCTCATTCTTAATCTTGCCCCAGTCGCTGACGTGGCGTGCCAGGCAGTCGGCAACAGCGTCATCCACCACTCTTCTGGCTTCCTCCAGCAGATCCTCAGACTCACGCACATAGACAAAACCTCTGGACACAATGTCCGGTCCTGCCAGCAGCTGGTTGCTGTACTTCTCCAGGGTGAGAACCACCACGATAATGCCGTTCTGGGCCAGATTCTGCCGGTCGCGGAGAACGATATTTCCCACATCGCCCACGCCCAGGCCATCTACCATGATGGCGCCTGCCGGTACATGACCGGTTACCTGTCCCTTGTTGGGGCTAAGCTCCAGCACATCGCCGGAGTTAATCATCAGGATATTCTCCTTGGGGATGCCCACAGCCTGAGCCATGCTGGCCTGGGCCGCCCGGTGGCTAAATTCGCCGTGAACCGGCACAGAATACTTGGGCCGCACCAGGGAATAAATCAGCTTGATCTCCTCCTGGCAGGCGTGGCCGGATACGTGGGTATCCTGGGTAATCACCTCTGCCCCCTTCATGGCCAGCTCGTTAACCACCTTGGCCACAGCCTTTTCATTGCCGGGGATGGGGTTGGAGCTTAAGATAATCACGTCATTGGGCGTGATGGATACCTTCTTGTGAATAGAAGCCGCCATACGGGAAAGGGCCGCCATGGACTCGCCCTGGCTTCCAGTGGTGATTAACACCGTCTTCTCCGGCGGATAATTCTTCAGATGTTCGATATCTATTAACGTCCCCTCGGGGATCTTGATATAGCCTAATTCGCTGGCTGTGCCGATGACATTGACCATGCTCCGGCCTTCCACCACCGCCTTGCGGCCGTACTTGTAAGCGGAATAAATGATCTGCTGCACCCGGTCCACATTAGAGGCGAAGGTGGCCACGATAATCCGCTTATTCTGATGGTCGGCAAAAATAGAATCAAAGGTCTTTCCCACCGTCCGCTCTGATGCCGTAAAGCCGGGACGGGTAGCATTCGTACTGTCGCAAAGCAGGGCCAGAACGCCTTTCTTTCCCAGCTCCGCAAAGCGCTGCAGGTCGATGGCATCGCCGAATACCGGCGTATAATCAATCTTAAAGTCACCTGTATGGATAATGGTGCCTGCCGGGGAGAAGATCGCCAGAGCCGACGCATCGCTGATGCTGTGGTTGGTCTTGATAAATTCTACCCTAAAGCATCCTAAATTCACCGACTGACCGTGACGGATCACCTTCCGCTTGGTGCTCTTTAAGAGGTTGTGCTCTTTTAATTTATTTTCAATCAGGGCAATGGTCAGCTTTGTTCCATATACGGGAACATTGATCTCCTTCAGGATATAGGGGAGAGCGCCGATATGGTCCTCATGTCCATGGGTAATTACAAAGCCCTTTACCTTGCTGATATTCTGCTTTAAGTAGGTCACATCCGGGATCACCAGATCGATGCCCAGCATATCGTCGCTGGGGAAGGCCAGGCCGCAGTCCACGATAATGATGCTGTCCTGACATTCGAAAGCGGTAATATTCATGCCGATCTGTTCCATACCGCCCAGGGGAATGACCTTCACCGTCTCATTTCTGTTCTCTTTTTCTTTTCCTTTCAATCTTTTACCTCCGTTTCATTGCTTACCCATCCGAGTTACTTTTGAAGCTCCACGTCCGCATCGTCCAAAAGCTGGGTAAAAATCTGAAATAAATCGTCCAATTCCTGTTCGTCTTCTACAAATTCGTAGGAAGCCTCCGCATCCTCCGGGTCAGAGGTGTCCTTCAGGATGTAGCATTCGCCGTCCGCCGCTTCATCCGCCTCGTCCGTCACCAGCAGATAGCTTCTTCCTGCCAGCCGGGTCTCCTCCACCACAAAAAAGTCCACAGTCTCCCCATCTTCCGTCTGAAGGGTAATCTTTTCTTCACTGTTCATCGTCTAATTCGTCTCCCTGACTCTGATCATCTCATCTGGTCGTCATCCCCGCAGCCGTCACTGCCGCCGCTGGGGTTTGCCGCCAAACTGTCCAAATAGTTCTGCAGGATGAAGACTGCCGCGATCTTGTCGATCACAGCCTTTCGGTTTTCTCTGCGCACACCGCTCTCCATCAGGACGCGCTCCGCCGAACGGGTGGACAGACGCTCATCCCAAAGAATCACCGGAAGGCCGGTGCGCCGCTCTAACATGGCCTTAAAGTCCTCTGTCTTCTGCGCCCGGTCTCCCGCCGTATTGTTCATGTTTTTAGGATACCCCAAAACAATCGCCGTAATCTGATATTCTGAAATCAATTCCTCGATTCGGGCACAGGTCTGGCGAAGCTTGTTCTCCTCTTTCCGCACAATGGTCTCCACTCCCTGGGCCGTAAGACCCAGAGAATCACTGACGGCCACTCCGACCGTTTTTGATCCGTAGTCCAATCCTAATATCCGCATGCCTCTCTCCGGTTCCTTTTTCTGGCAGCCGCACCGGCAAAATCCAGCTCTGGCTTAAAATTTTCCACAACAAAACCAGCTGGCTTGCCGCCAACTGATTTCCTGTTTCCTTATGCGGCTGACCGGGTCAGCCTCTTCTTCACTGTAAATCCCGCTTACTTTTTAAGCTTGGTTTCAATATAGACCGCCATCATCTCTTCCAGAAGCTCATCCCGCTCCACCTTCATAATCAGGCTTCTGGCGTTCTTATGGCTGGTAATATAGGTTGGATCTCCTGACATAATATAACCAACGATCTGATTGACAGGGTTATACCCTTTCTCCGTCAGGGCAATATAAACCTGTTCCAGAACCTGTGCCGCGTTGGCTGTATTTTCCTGGAGAGTTATAAACTGTGTGTCATGCATATCGCCCATCTTCATCACGTCCTTATCACTATTCTATCTTATTCTAAACCATAAATTCTGTTTCGGCAAGAGCATCTTTCTATATTTTGCGTAAATTAAGGGAGGTTTTCCTCCATTTCCGGCGCATTTTCCTCCATTTCCAGCGCAAATTCCGCTGTTTTTGCGTCCAGCATCCCCACAAGGCGCCCTTTGCTGATGGCTCCCTTCACTACCGGAAGGCCAGTCCCTTCAAGAGCTTCCACCCGCACAGCGGCCCGGATGTACTCCCGGGTGTAGCCGGTCATGTAGGTTTCCCCGTTGATCTGTGCCTCCTCCTCCCAGAGTACCGAAACCTCTCTGCCCAGGAAACGCTTCCGGTAATCCAGGGACATCTCCTCCTCCAGAGAAAGCAGGTTATCGCTGCGCTCTGCCTTCACTGCCTCCGGAATCTGCTCCGGCATCCGGTCTGCCCGGGTGCCCTTCCGTCTGGAATATTTAAATACATGCATCTCGTAAAAGCCCACAGTCTCCAAAAACCTTCGGCTCTCTGCAAATTCTTCTTCCGTCTCTCCGGGAAAGCCCACAATCACATCGGTGGTAATGGCCGGGTCCTCATAGACCTGCCTGAGCCGCCTGCAGCCCTCCAGATATTCCTCCGGCGTATAGCGGCGGTTCATCCGCTTTAAGGTTTCCAGACAGCCGCTCTGAAGGGAAAGGTGAAAGTGCGGGCATACCTTGGGAAGCTCTGCCAGAGCCCGGGCAAATTCCTCCGTCACAATCCGCGGCTCCAGTGAGCCCAGGCGGATCCGCTCGATGCCGTCAATGTCATGGATCCGGCGGATAAGGGCCAGGAGGGCTTCCTGCCGTCCTGTTTCCAGCCAGTCCTCCTCCCCGGCAGCCTTCCTCTCAATGCCGTAGGAGCTTAAATGAATGCCAGTGAGCACAATCTCCCGATAGCCGGAGGCTGCCAGCTGCCGCACCTCCGCCTCCACCGCCTCAGGCCTGCGGCTGCGCACCCGGCCTCTGGTGTAGGGAATGATACAGTAGCTGCAGAACTGATTGCAGCCGTCCTGAATCTTGATAAAGGCTCTCGTATGCTCCGCCACATGGCTGATGTGGAGATCTTCATATTCCCAGGTGCTGCCGATATCGATGAGATGGGCCGCCTCCCGGCTTTCCCCCCAGGACATCTCTTCGATAGCCGCCTCCCGCTTCTGGAAATACTCCTCCAGGATGGGCACCAGCTCCTTTTTCTTATTGTTTCCGATAATGATATCCACGGCGCCGTCCTTTAACAGCTCTTCGGCTGCGGCCTGCACGTAGCAGCCTGCGGCCACCACTGCCGCCCCGGGATTTTTCGCCTTTGCCCGGTGAAGCATCTGCCGGGACTTCTTGTCCGCCACATTGGTCACCGAGCAGGTATTGATGATGCACACATCTGCCGGCTCGCCAAAGGGGACGATCTGATATCCTGCCGCCGCTAAAAGCTCCTCCATGGCTTCCGTTTCGTAGGCATTGACCTTGCAGCCAAGATTATGAAGGGATGCCCGTCTTCTCATAATAAATTCTCCAATCTTTTATGCAAACTCACTATTGACTTTTGGTCTCCATCTTTGTAGTATGGAATCAGTACAGGATTTGTGCCTGTGCCGGAATCAAGGATTCCTACTACATAACCTAAGGAGGCTATTAAGATGAAGACCGTTCGTATTTCCTTAAATTCGATTGACAAAGTAAAGTCCTTCGTAAATGACTTAACCAAATTTGACGTTGACTTTGACCTTGTATCCGGAAGATATGTGATCGACGCAAAGTCCATCATGGGAATTTTCAGCCTGGACCTGTCTAAGCCCATCGACTTAAATATCCATGCCGAAAGCGGAATTGATGAAATTCTGAATACCCTTTCCCCTTACATCATCGACTGATTCTGTTCCGGAAGGCTCTTCCGGAGCAGCCAGCAAAATGGCAAAGGCAATAGGAAGCTGCTTGCACGGCAGCTTTTTCTATTGCCTTTTTTGCTGCTTTCCGCCCAGCCTTATCCAAGTGCCGGCTTCCATCCGCAAATGCTACTGGCAGATCACCGTCTCCACGCTCTCCACCGCAGCCTCCACCAGGGAGTCAATCTTTTCCGCAAGCTTTTCCTCGGAACGGCGGATAATGTTGATATTGGGCCGGGTCACCGGATGCTTGGCCACAAAGATGGTGCAGCAGTCCTCAAAGGGCTGGATCGAGGTCTCAAAGGTGCCAATCTTCTCGGAAATATCCACAATCTCCTGCTTGTCAAAGCCGATCACCGGCCGGAATACCGGCATAGTACACACCTCGTTGGTGGCCGCTAAAGACTGCACCGTCTGGGACGCCACCTGGCCGATGCTCTCGCCGGTAATTAAGCCCAGGCATTTTTCCTTCCTGGCAATAATCTCGGCAATCCGCATCATATACCGGCGCATGATAATGGTCAGCTCCTCATGGGGGCATTTGTCATAAATATAAAGCTGAATATCCGTAAAATTCACAATATGCAGCTTCATGGGGCCAGCGTACCGGGAAACCAGCTTCGCCAGATCCACCACCTTCTGCTTTGCCCGCTCACTGGTGTATGGCGGCGCGTGGAAATACACGGCCTCAATCACCACGCCCCGCTTGGCAATCATGTAGCCTGCCACCGGACTGTCGATGCCGCCGGATAAGAGCAGCATGGCCCGTCCATTGGTTCCCACCGGCATGCCGCCCGGCCCGGGAATGATCTGGGAATACAGATTCACCCGGCTGCGGATCTCCACATGGAGCAGCACCTGGGGATTATGCACATCCACAGAAACGCCGGGGAAGGCCTCTAAAATCGCTTCGCCAAGATCCCGGTTGATTTCTTCCGAGGTCATGGGATACTGCTTATTGGCCCGTCTGGCATTGACCTTGAAGGTGAAATTCTTCTCCGGATACACCTGGTCAACATACTGGAGCACCTGCTTTTTCAGCTCCTCAAAGCCCAGGTCATCCACCTGCACCATGGGGCAGATGCCGGAGATGCCGAATACCCGCTTTAATGCCTCCACCGCATCGTCGAAATCAAAATCCGTCAGGGCATTGGCATAGATCCGCCCCGATTCCTTGGTCACCTCAAACTCCCCGTCCACGCTCTTTAAGGCAAAGCGAATCTGCTTTACCAGCGCGTCCTCAAACATGTATCGGTTTTTTCCCTTTACCCCGATCTCTGCATATTTAATCAAAAACGAATGATACTTCATGCTCTTTCCCTTCTATCCTCTCTGATACCGCCGCAGCATGGGAAGCAGCTCCCGCAGCACATCGACCGTATAATCCAACTGTTCCTTCGTATTATAAATCCCCAGACTGAAGCGGATGGTGGAATCCAAAAGCTCCTTCTTCACACCGATGGCCTTCAGTGTGCCGCTGATGGCCGGATGGTTGGAGGAGCAGGCTGAGCCGCTGGATACGTAAATCCCTCTGTCCTCCAGGGCATGCAAAAGCACCTCGCCCCGCACTCCCGCAAAGCTTACGCTGATGATCTGGGGCGCACTGTCAAGGCCTCTGGCACTGTTTACCGTAACGCCCTCCAGCTCCTCTACCCGGTCAATAAAATGATCCTTAAGCTCTGTCATCTTCCCGATTCGTTCAGAAAATCCCGTGTACATTTCCCGGGCCGCCAGGCCAAGTCCCGCCGCCCCCGGCACATTCTCTGTGCCGGACCGCATATCCCGCTGCTGGCCGCCGCCAAAAAGGATGGGGCGCACCTTGGCCTTTTCGTTGATGTAGAGAAAGCCCACGCCTTTGGGGCCGTGGATCTTGTGGCCGCTGACGCTTAACAGGTCAATATTCTGCTTTTTCGGGCGGATCTCAAATTTTCCGTAGGCCTGGATGGCATCCACATGAAACAAAATGGGAGGCTTGTATTCCTTCACTATCCGCCCGATCTCCTCCACCGGCTCCACGGCGCCCATCTCATTATTCACATACATGATGGAAACCAGGATCGTCTCCGGAGAGAGGGCGCCTTTTAGCTGGTCAAGGGAAATATGGCCCTGCCCATCCACATCCAGGTAGGTGACCGAAAAGCCCTGGCTCTCCAAAAACGCAAGGGGATTGTACACCGACGCATGCTCAATCCTGGTGGTAATGATGTGCCGGCCCGCCCGCTGGTTTGCCATGGCGCCGCCAATCAGCGCCATATTATTTGACTCTGTGCCGCCGGAGGTGAAGATAATCTCCTTATCCTGCACCTTCAGGGTCTTTGCGATGGCCTCCCTGGCCTCCCGCACATACTGCTCGGCCTCCATCCCCTTCCTGTGCATGGAGGAAGGATTTCCGTAATCCTCCGTCATGATTTTGACCATCAGATCCTTCACCGAGTCCAGAACCCTGGTGGTGGCCGAATTATCTAAATATGCTTCCATTTTCTGTCCTTTCCGTTTCTCTGGCATGCCTTTATGCTTCCTGCTGTATTCCTGCCTGGCCCTTAGCCTGGTCTCCGTTCTCCTGCGGCTTTGCAAGAATCTCCAGCTGCATCATCAGCACCGACAGCAGTGCAAGGCCTGCCGTCTCCGTCCTAAGGATCCGCTTCCCCAGAGACACCGGATATATCCCTGCCTGCCGGGCAAATTCCGCCTCGCTTTCATCAAAGCCGCCCTCCGGGCCGATAAACACGCTGATTCTCTCGCCCGGCACTGCTTTTTTCAGGCACTCTGCCGTGCCGGTCATGCCCTGCTCATTTTCATAGGCGAAGAATCCGAGAGTTCCCTCCGCCTCCTTTGCCGCTTCCTTTAAGGATAGCACCGAGCCAATCTCCGGGATCCGGCTGCGCTTAGACTGCTTGGCCGCACTTTCCGCAATGGCCTGCCAGCGCTTCCTCTTGGCCTCCGCCTTCTTTTCATCCAGCTTTACCACCGCGTTTTTGGTGGCCACCGGCACGATCCGGTCTGCCCCCAGCTCCACAGCCTTCTGAATGATGAGCTCCATCTTATCCGCCTTGGGAAGGCCCTGATAAAGGGTGATGGAAGCGGGCAGCTCTCTTCCCTCCACCGGCACAAGCTCTCCGATGAGAACCTCCTCCTCAGAAAGGGTCAGAATCCTTCCTTCATAATCCTGCCCCAGCCCGTCACTGACCAAAATCGCTTCTCCCGGCTTCATCCGCAGCACATTCCGGATATGATTTACGTCCTGTCCATCAAGCCGCACCATGCCGGTCTGCCGGTCTATGGCCTTACCGCCTGTAAAAAAATGATGCATCGCCGCTCCTTACTCCTCCGTTACTTCCACCGCTTCTGCCTCTTCCGGCAAAAAACCTTATCCTCTTCCTCCGCTAACGCCGGATGGCCGTCACATTGACCCAGTCGCCCTGGTGGTTTACCTCCACCACCTCCAGCTGGTCATTGGCCGCAAAGGCATCCAGCACATCCTGTTCCTTCGTATTAATAATGCCGGAGGTGATAAACACGCCGCCCTTCTTTAAATGCACGGGGATCTCCTTCTGCAGAAGGATAATCACCGGCGCCAGAATGTTGGCCGCCACAATATCGTACTTCCCGTAACCGGCCCAGTCCTGCACCTGCTGTTCATCCAGGATATTTCCCTGGATCACATGGAACCGGTCCTCCGGGATCTGGTTGGAAGCCAGATTTTCCCCCACGGCGGTGATGGCATTTTCATCCAGATCTGTTCCCCAGACCTCCTTGGCCCCCAGCTTTAAGGCGGCAATACCCAGGATGCCGCTTCCCGTTCCCACATCCAGCACCAGGCTCTCGCCGGTCACATATTTCTGCAGCTGGCGGATGCACAGCTGAGTGGTCTCATGCATTCCCGTGCCGAAGGCCGTGCCCGGGTCAATCTGAATCAGCAGCTTATCCTTATGCTCCTGGGGGATCTCCTCCCAGGTGGGCTTAATTAGGATATTGTCCACCGTAAAGGGCTTAAAATACTGCTTCCAATTGTTAATCCAGTCCTTGTCCTCCGTCTCCGAGGCCTGGATGGTCCTGGCTCCCAGATCCACAAATACCGCCAGCTCATCAAGGCCTTCCTCCACCCGGGCCAGCATCGTCTCCGTATCCTCATCCTCGTCCAGGTAAAAGCTTATCCGCGCAGTGCCGTCATCTGGCCCCAGCTCCGGCAGAATGTCAATAAACATCCCCTTGGTTTCCTTTTCCGTCAGGGGCACCTTGTCCTCAATCTCGATTCCCTCAATGCCGATCTCGTCCAGCATGCTGCTGATCAGGTCCTCCGCCTCCACGGTGGTGGTCAGCGTAAATTTCTTCCATTTCATGTTCATTTCCTCCTTAATTTACAGCATCCCGCCAGATTAAGCCTATGTACAGGCCTTGGCCGAAACCGATTTGCCTCCGGTTCCTGGCCGAAAAAGGCTGGCAGGACAAGGCCCCGCCTGTAAAATTGCATTTCCCATCATAGCACAGTTTCTCCAGGCTTTCAAGCACCGGCGCCAGCTCAAAAAATTTTCAAAAAAAATTAAAAAAGTCTGCAATAAAATTCCCGTCTCGTGCATTAATCTATTGAACGGATGAAGATGCTCTATGTGAAAGCATCCTTCCAGGGCAAAAACAAACCAAAAACAAATTCCTATTGCATTACACCCATCACACCGCCCAGGAGGATTTCTTTCCATAGACAGCTTCAAAATTACAAACCTAATTGGCAATTAGAATTTGTGAATCCATGAAAATGGAGTGCGACGCAGCCTGGTGACGAGGCGCTAAGCACTCCATTTTCATTTTTCTATTTTTCCAGGATTACCGATGAGACTCTGTCTCGGCATCCTGCCGCTTTTCCTGATTCTCCTCTAAGCGTCTGAGCACCGCGCCAAACTGCTTCAGGGTCTCAAAGAAAACATCCCGCTCCTTCTCATCAAGGCAATTCAAATCCTCCTTAAGCTTTTCCCGGGCAATGCTCTTTTCGTGGCGGATAAGCCTCTCGCCCTCCTCCGTCAGGCGTACAATCACCAGCTTCCGGTTGGTCTCGCTGTGAAAACGCTCAATATATCCGGCATCCACCAGAGCCGACACCATGCGTGTAGCCTGCTCCTTAGAACAGCCCACACTGGCTGCCGCCTGGGACATGGTGAGGCTCCGCCCCCGTGACAGCTCCATCATCAGATAAAACTGATATTTCGTAAACCGTACGCCATGGTAATCCAGAGATTGCAGAATCAGCTTCTGCGACGCCAGAAAAATCTCAAACAGCTTCTGTATGCCATCCTCGCTGGTCCACCGTTCCATAAATCTGTTTCCTCCGTCCCGTTTGCCCTTCTTATGCATGTTGATCTGAAAACGCGCAATCTGCGCTTCTCTAGGCTCATTATACTGATAATCATATCAGAAGTCAACCATTGCCGAATGATAAAGGTTGACTTTTATCAATAAAGCGTGTATAACTATAAATATGAAAAATGCATAGTTTTACCAATTTTCAGCAATTCTCTGTTCCCGAATACTTACCATGAACATCCTGCTGCCGGACAGACGGCATACATTCAGGGATGCCAGGCGCACCCCTCAGGCTTTTGTGGGTTGGATTTGGGGACAATTCATTACGCAATCAAGGAGGTAACTTATGGCAGATAACAGACAATACGTAGAAGATTTCGCAAAATCCAATCTGGATCTTTGCCTTGCCAACAACTACATCGATCCGGAGCTGTTTGGAAAGTACGGCGTAAAGCGCGGACTGCGTGACAAAAACGGTGCAGGCGTTCTGGCTGGTCTGACAAACATTTCCATGGTTCAGTCCAAGAAGGAAGTGGACGGCAAGATGGTTCCCTGCGAAGGCCGCCTGCTCTACCGCGGCTACGATATCAATGACCTGGTAAAGGGCTTCCTTAACTCCTCTCCCAAGCATTACGGCTTCGAAGAAATCGCCTATCTTCTCTTATTTGGAGACCTTCCTACCTCCTCTCAGTTAGCAAATTTCCATGATGCCCTGAACAAAAGCAGCTTTCTTCCTACCAATTTCGTCCGTGACGTGATCATGAAGGCTCCGGGCAAGGACATCATGAATTCCATTACCAAGAGCGTGCTGACCCTGGCTTCCTATGATGACCGGACGGCTGACACCTCTCTGCCCAACGTGCTGCGTCAGTGCATGATGTTAATCAGCACCTTCCCCATGCTTGCCGTGTACGGCTACCAGGCCTACAATCACTACGAATGTGATGATAGCCTTTACATCCACCGCCCGGATCCCAACCTTTCCACAGCAGAAAATATCCTGCGGATGCTACGCCCGGATATGAAGTACACCGAGTTAGAGGCTAAGGTCCTGGATCTGGCTCTGGTGCTTCACATGGAGCACGGCGGCGGCAACAACTCCACCTTCACCACCCGCGTAGTTACCTCCGCCGGATCAGACACTTATTCTGTAATCGCGGCTGCCCTCTCCTCCTTAAAGGGACCGAAGCACGGCGGCGCCAATATCAAGGTTGTGGAAATGATGGCCGATATGAAGGAGCATGTGGCTGACTGGAGCGATCAGGAGGCTGTGGCTGATTATCTGGAGAAGCTCCTGCACAAGGAAGCCTTTGATAAGAAGGGCCTGATTTACGGTATGGGTCACGCCGTATACTCCATCTCCGATCCCCGTGCCCAGATCTTCAAGGGCTTCGTGGAAAAGCTGGCAGCAGAAAAGCACAGAGAAAAGGATTTCGCCCTGTACTCCATGGTGGAAACCATGGCGCCCAAGATCATCGCCGGAGAGCGCGCCATCTATAAGGGCGTAAGCGCCAACGTGGACTTCTACAGCGGCTTCGTGTACAGCATGCTGGATATCCCCACCGAGCTTTTCACCCCCATCTTCGCCATCGCCAGAATCGTAGGCTGGAGCGCACACCGGATGGAGGAGTTAATCAATGTAGATAAGATCATCCGTCCCGCCTATCAGAGCCTGCTGCCTCTGGAGGCCAAGGAATATGTGCCTTTGGGCGAGAGGAAAGAATAAGAAAGAATCAATAATAAGAAGAATAAGAAAACAAAAACCCTGCTCCGCAGCTGCCGCCAGATACTTTTGGCTGACAGTGAGGGCAGGGTTTTTGCCGGCATTTCTGAATCCATCCAACATTTATGACAGCAAAACCTCAAACAACCTGCCGGATCAGATTCTCCAGAGTCATAAATTCCTCATAATACACGCCGTCCAGCAGGTATTCCAGATTCTCCTCAGAGTGCTCTACCTCCTTGGAAAAAATCCTCGCCACATCGATCCGGTCCTCCAGAGAAAACACTCCGCCCTGCCGGTGAAACCGAACCATATCCATATCCCGGATCATCAAAAAGCATGCCGCCGCTGCCGCTCCGTGACCGAAGAAATTGGAATCATACACCGCCTGCATAATGTAGCGGAAAAGGAAATATACGCACAGATGCTCGTATTCGTATTCCCGATCCTGCCTGCGCAGACTGTCCATAAACTGCCTGCGCAGGGTGAAATAGCCTTCTTGGCCTGCCTGCTTTATGGTCTCTTCAACCTGTGCTGACGCTTCCTCCCATTCCTTATCCAGCACCTCCATTTTCTTAAAAAAGGCCAGCCTCTGGACAAATAAACGGAAGGTTTCCATCCTATTGCCCTCAACGCTTCTCTCTCCGGCCAAGCCGTCATAGCAATCCCCTTCCGGCGCTGCATCTGCCTGATTCCAGCGATGGAGAACAGCCTCCATGCCGCTCTCATCCTCCTCATTGATCTGCTCCTGAAAATCCCTGGCAAAGAAAAGCATGCGGCAGATTCTCTCTTCAATAGGCAGGCTGCGGTCCTGGATCAGGCTAATGGCAAGATCTCTGGCTTTCTCAATAAACGGCGCAAAGGAGAAATCCTCCTGGTCTTCCTCCCCATCCTCGCCTTCCTCCTCATTTGCCCTCTCCTGACCTGCCTCTTCCTCATCCGCAAAATAATCATCCTGAAGAATTTCCTCAACATAAATCGGCTCTCTTCGCCCAAATACCAGCTGCCCCACCACTTCGCAGGAAAGGGCAAGGCTTTTTTCCGTCACATCTCCGTATTCGATCACAAAACGCGGATATTCCGTGCAGACCTGACAGAGGGCCTCCTCGCCTAATTCCAGACAAATATCGCATAAATTTGCTTCATTTAAAAAGGGGCATCTTCCCTTTTTCAGCACAAAGGTATTGTCCTCTCCGACAGCCATACTGGCCCGAAGGCGGTCGCCAAATTCCCCCTCCAGCTCCTGATAATAAGCAAAAGTATCCTCATCGATATCAATTTCCCATCCAATGCAGCAGCTGTCCTTGCAGGCGCCGGCAATGCACTGAAACTCTTTATAATAATACGGTACGCGCAAAATCATTTTTCCATCCTCCTGTGCTATATTAACGGATTTTTTTCAATCTTACAACTGATTTTCTTGAAATACTTACCATGGAATGCTATACTCAATATTGTAAGGCATAAAACGTTGAATAATAAAGGAGGACATCATCATGCCGCGTGGAAGAAGAAAGGCTATCGCAAATCCATCCGAAGAAATCCAGATGATCGATCAGAAAATTGCAGAGCTGCAGGAGCAGATTGCCGCATTAAAGAAGGACCGCAAGGCCGCAGTTGCCAGAGCAGACGAAGCTGCAAAGCAGAAGGTAATCGACGCTTTCCTTGCATCTGGAAAGACTGCTGACGAATTTTTAGCTGGTGTGAATACCGAAGGAGAGGCGTAAATTTGCCAGACCTGATATACAAAAGAATGCTCTCTGTTCTCTTCCGCAATATCTGGCGGAGGGAGACAGAGAGCATTTTTAATTTACTTTTTCGCTTTTCTTGCGTTTCCCTGCTGGCTTAATTTTTCCTCCGAAATACCACCGCCTCATAAGGCCTGATGGTCATTGTCCGGCCGGTTTTCACTTCTTTATAATTCCCAATAAGGCACTCCATTGCATCCGGCTGCCAGTCCTCAGGAAGTGTATATTCCCTTGTATTTCCATAGAAATTGCAGATCACAAGAAGCTTTTCCTCCTCCAGCGTTCGCGTATAGACATACAGCTCCGGATCATCGGGAAGAAGCAGATCGTAGGTGCCGTACACGATAATCGCGTTTTCTTTTCTTAAACGGATCAGCTTCTGGTAATAATGAAATACGGAGTCCTCTCTGGCCATCTGCTCCTGGGCATTGATCTCCCGGTAGTTGGGATTAACCATGATCCAGGGTGTGCCAGAGGTAAAACCGGCGTTTTCCTGGTCATTCCACTGGAAGGGCGTTCTGGCATTGTCCCGGCTCTTGTAGCGCAGGAATCGGAGCATTTCCTCCTCCGAAAATACCCCCTGAGTGGTAAGCTCGTGATAGGCGTTGATGCTGTCTAAATCGCGGAAATCAGAAATATCGCCGAAGGGTACGTTGGTCATTCCCAGCTCCTGGCCCTGATAAACATAGGGTGTCCCCTGCATCATGTGCAGACAGGTAGCAAGCATCTTGGCCGACATTTCCCGGTACTCCCCGTCATTTCCAAAGCGGGATACGGAGCGGGGCTGGTCATGGTTTTCCCAGAACAGACTGTTCCAGGCAATCTCCTCCAAGCCCTTCTGCCATTTGGTCAGCACCTGCTTCATGTCCCGAAGATCCATCTTCTTATCTGACCATTTATTGGAGCCGTCGGCATCCACATCCATATGCTCAAACTGGAAGACCATGTTCAGCTCCTTCTCGTCGCTGCGGGCATACTTCTTCGCCTCCTCCAGGGTGACGCCGGAGCACTCGCCTACGGTGATAGTATCTCTTCCTTCCAGCACCCTCCGGCGCATTTCCTGAAGATATTCATGGACATGGGGGCCGTTGGCCGGCTCATTGAAGCTGGCATAGCCATTGATGCCCGGCTTTCCGTCTGGCAGATCCGGCTTTTTGGAAATCAGGCTGATCACATCCATGCGGAAGCCGTCCACGCCCTTATCCAGCCACCAGTTCATCATGGAAAATACCTCATCCCGCACCTTCGGATTATCCCAGTTAAGATCCGGCTGCTTTACGGAAAACAGGTGGAGGTAGTACATATTGGTAGCCTCATCGTACTGCCAGGCCGGGCCGGAAAAGCAGGAGCCCCAGTTATTCGGCTCCTTCCCGTCCCGGGCTGGGCGCCAGATATAATAATCCCGGTAGGGATTGTCCGCAGACTTTCGGCTCTCCACAAACCAGGGATGCTCATCGGAGGTATGATTCACCACCAGATCCATCACAATGCGTATCCCCAGATCATGAGCCTTTCCCAGCATCCGGTCAAAATCCTCCATGGTGCCGAATTCGCTCATAATTGCCTGGTAATCGCTGATGTCATAGCCATTATCATCGTTAGGCGACTGGTAAACCGGCGAAAGCCAGATCACATCGATTCCCAGCTCCTTCAGGTAATCCAGCTTCTCGGTAATTCCGTTCAGATCACCGATCCCGTCTCCGTTGCTGTCCTTGAAGCTGCGGGGGTAAATCTGATAGACTACGCTTTCTTTCCACCATCTCTTTTCCATGATTGGTCCTCTCCCTTCTTATCCTGGATGGCTGTGATGCGCTTCCTGCATCCAGGCTTTCTCGAAAATTATCATAGCATGATTTTTGTTGGTTTTGTAGGTTTAAATGAGGTTTA
>JAGHER010000123.1 GCA_017889125.1 Lachnospiraceae bacterium | reverse complement strand
TGCCTGACAATCATTTCTTTTTGTCTGATTTTCCTTATATTTTTGAAAAAATCAACAAATCCAGAAATGGCCTATTTCCGGGCTTTTTCCAAAATGCAGCAGTGGTTGAAACATGGCTTTTCTTTGCTTTTGCACCAACCATCATCTTTAGAATTTTTATTCATTTAATTACATGCGAAAAAGTGGCAATCACACCAAAAATCATTGATTTTACAGCGTTTTTGCCACTTTCTGTTCTTTTTACTTATAAATACTTTTTGTTTTTATACGCAATTCATGCAGAAAAATCAGAATTTTCCAGCCTTCGCTGCTTCCTCAATAGAAACAGCCACAGCCACAGTAGCGCCAACCATCGGGTTGTTGCCCATACCGATCAGACCCATCATCTCTACGTGAGCCGGAACGGAGGAGGAACCTGCGAACTGTGCGTCAGAGTGCATACGTCCTAAGGTATCGGTCATACCGTAGGAAGCAGGACCTGCTGCCATGTTGTCGGGATGCAGGGTACGGCCGGTGCCGCCGCCGGAAGCTACAGAGAAGTACTTCTTGCCGGCTTCCAGTCTTTCCTTCTTGTATGTACCTGCTACCGGATGCTGGAAACGGGTAGGATTGGTGGAGTTTCCGGTGATGGAAACGTCTACGTTCTCCTTCCACATGATGGCAACGCCTTCCGGAACGCTGTTTGCGCCGTAACAGTTAACCTTTGCACGCAGTCCCTCGGAGTAAGCCGTGCGGGCTACTTCCTTCACTTCGTTGGTATAGGGATCGTACTCAGTCTCAACAAAGGTGAAGCCGTTGATGCGGGCGATGATCTGTGCGGCGTCCTTGCCCAGACCATTTAAGATAACGCGCAGCGGTTTCTGACGAACCTTGTTGGCCTTCTCTGCGATACCGATTGCACCCTCAGCAGCTGCGAAGGACTCGTGGCCTGCCAGGAATGCGAAGCACTCGGTCTCCTCTTCCAGAAGCATCTTGCCCAGATTGCCGTGGCCTAAGCCTACCTTACGGGTATCGGCTACGGATCCGGGGATACAGAATGCCTGCAGGCCCTCGCCGATAGCGGCGGCAGCGTCTGCAGCTCTGCGGCAGCCCTTCTTGATGGCGATGGCAGCGCCTACAGTGTATGCCCAGCAGGCGTTCTCAAAGCAGATGGGCTGAATTTTCTTTACCTGGTCGTAAACGTCCAGGCCGGCATCCTTGGTAATCTTCTCTGCTTCTTCGATGGAAGCGATGCCATAGCTGTTTAATACGCTATTGATTTTCTCAATACGTCTCTCATATGATTCGAATAAAGCCATCTTAAACGTCCTCCTTTATCATTCTTTCCGTGGGTCAATGATCTTAACAGCGTCAGCTACGCGGCCGTACTGTCCGCAGGACTTCTCATAAGCTGTGTTGGGATCGTCGCCCTTCTTGATGAAATCGGTCATCTTTCCAAGGTTTACGAACTGGTAACCGATGATCTGATCGTCCTTGTCCAGAGCGATGCCGGTTACGTAGCCTTCTGCCATTTCCAGATAACGAGGACCCTTCTTTAAGGTACCGTACATGGTTCCTACCTGGCTTCTTAAGCCCTTGCCTAAATCCTCCAGGCCAGCGCCTACCGGCAGACCATCCTCAGAGAAAGCACTCTGGGTACGTCCGTAAACGATCTGTAAGAACAGCTCTCTCATCGCGGTATTGATGGCATCGCAAACCAGGTCGGTATTTAAAGCTTCCATAACGGTTAAGCCGGGAAGAATTTCAGCTGCCATAGCTGCGGAGTGGGTCATACCAGAACATCCAATGGTCTCTACCAGCGCTTCCTGAATGATTCCTTCCTTCACGTTCAGGGTCAGCTTACATGCACCCTGCTGAGGAGCACACCAGCCTACGCCGTGAGTCAGACCGGAGATGTCTTTTACTTCTTTGGCCTGAACCCATTTTGCTTCTTCTGGGATCGGAGCACAGCCATGATGCACGCCCTGTGCTACGGTACACATTTCTTCAACTTCTTTTGAATAAATCATGTGTGAAAACTCCTTTCAAATATGTAATTTGATTTCTTTTTGTATGGCAGTGATATGCAGCCCCTGCGCGGGCACTTTGTTAAATATATCACATCATACTTGATGATATTTTCTCATAAAATCAGACTTTCGTCTATACCTTTTTTCAACAAAATCGCGAACAAAATCATGATTAAATCTTCTTCTGCTTAAGCGCCCTGCTCTCTAACCCCTTAAGCACCGCCAGATAAAAGAAAAAGAACAGAATCCCTTTCACAATCGAAGAGAGGGTAAATGCCCACCAGATTCCATTTAACCCCATAAGACCGCCCAGGACGATGGCCAGGGGAATCCGTGCAGAGGTAAAAATAATGCTGATTACCGAGCAGGAAAAGGTTTTCCCAAGCCCGGACAGGGCGCCATTGGTCATCAGCTCCACACACATGAACATCTGACTGTAGCCCAGGATCCGCAGATAATCTGCACCCAGCGGGATCACCTCTGTCTCCTGGATAAAAAGCCGGAAAATAGGAACAGCGCCAAAGACCAGGGCCGCTGTAGTTATGCATCCCCAGACACAGACGATGGCAGCGGCAGTCATATACCCTTTCTTCACCCGGCCAAACTGGCGGCCGCCGTAATTCTGCCCCACAAAGGCATTAATGGCCGTGCCGAAGCCGTCGGCAGTCATCCAGGAAATGGATTCAATCTGGCTTCCTACCCGCTGGACGGCAATGGCATGATCGCCCCACGCGGACACAAAGCGGGTCAGCACCATGGAAATCATACAGTAAATCATGCTCTGCAGGCCGGCAGGCACGCCAATGCGGATGATCACCTTCCAGAACCGCCAGGGCGCAGGCCGGAAGACCTGCATATGCGGAAAGAGCACCCGTTCCTTCCCGGCAGAAAGAACCAGCACTGCCGTCACAATGGCCTGGGCTGTCACCGTGGCAATGGCCGCTCCTGCCGCCTCCATCCGGGGCACCGGCCCCAGACCAAAAATCAGCAGCGGGTCAAGGATCATATTGGCGCCCATCCCTATACAGTTTGCCAGAAATGGCGTCCTGCTGTCTCCCGCCGCCGTGTAAAGCCCGGTAAGGGTTTGATTTAAAAAGGAAAAAATGATCAGCCCGCAGGCGATCCGCAGGTAAACAACGGCATCTGCCACCGTCTTTTCATCCTGAAGGGCAAAAAAGCGAATTAATGGGTGCGCCCAAAGATTTGTTGCCAGGGCAAAAACAACCGCCAACGCCACCGTAAGCTGCAGGGCGCCAGCGCCAAACATCCCGGCTTCCCGGGAATTGCCCTCACCGATGGCGTGGGAGGTTTTCACCTGCCCGCCCATTCTGGCTATGGCTACCAGCCCTGAGGACAGCCAGGTATACATCCCGGCCGCCCCCACTGCCGCTACTGCCCCGCTTCCCAGCCGGCCTACCCATGCCATATCGGTAAGATTATACGCCGTCTGCACCATAGCCGTAGCCATGATCGGCACTGCCAGGGCTGTCAGCGAAGGAAGAATCTTCCCATGAAGAAGATCCACATTCTTTTCCATCCTGCCGTCCTCCATCTTCCTCGGCCGCTCCCGGCCGGATTCTGTATCGTCACATAAAACCTGCATGCGCCCGGCGGGCAGGTATACCACCAATCCGTGAAAGCATGGCGGGCGCATGGGGCATCCCTGAATTTATACCGCCTATTCGGCGGCGGACATCCAGAGTAAACCTGCATGCGCCCGGCGGGCAGGCGTTCCACCGTCCCATGAAAGTCTGGCGGGCACATGGGGCATCCCTGAATTTATACCGCCTATCCGGCGGCGGACATTCAGAGTAAACCTGCATGCGCCCGGCGGGCAGGCGTTCCATCGTCCCATGAAAGTCTGGCGGGCGCATGGGGCATCCCTAAATACATGCCGCCTATCCGGCGGCAGGACTTTCAGGGTAAAGAAAGCCTGCTGTCTTTTTTATGCGCGCAGCAGGCCTTCTTTTTGCTATTGTTATTAATTTGGATTATTCTTCCTTCTCCGCCTCTTCCACACAGATGGCAATTCCCAGCTCCTCAAGCTGCTTGGGATCTACCTCTGAGGGCGCCTCGCTCATCAGACAGGAGGCATCCTTCACCTTGGGGAAGGCGATCACGTCGCGGATGCTGTCGGCGCCCACCATCCACATCACTACACGATCCAGGCCGTAGGCCAGACCTGCGTGAGGCGGAACACCGTACTTGAAGGCCTCTAACAGGAAGCCGAACTGCTCATGGGCACGCTCCTCAGAAAAGCCCAGCACGCGGAACATTTTTTCCTGAATGTCCGCCTGATGGATACGGACAGAGCCGCCGCCCAGCTCGGTGCCGTTTAACACGATATCGTAGGCCTTGGCCCGCACAGCTCCCGGATCGGTGTCCAGAAGGGGAAGATCCTCCTCCATAGGCATGGTGAAGGGATGATGCATAGCCACATACCGGTCTTCCTCCTCGGAGTACTCCAGAAGGGGGAACTCCGTCACCCACACAAATTTCCAGGTGTTTTCCGGAATCAGCTCCAGCTGCTTTGCCAGCTCCAGACGAAGGGCGCCCAGCACATTCCATACCACCGGGGTCTTATCTGCAGCAAACAAAAGAAGGTCTCCCGGCTGTCCGCCCATAGCGGCCACCAGACGGGTCAGCTGCTCCTCGGTCATAAACTTGGCAAAGGAGGATTTATAGGTTCCATCCTGATGAATTGCCAGATAAGCAAGGCCCTTGGCCCCGTATCCCTTGGCAAATTCCACCAGAGCGTCGATCTTCTTTCTGGGCATGCCTGCCTGGCCCTCTGCCCGCAGGCCCCGCACCGTACCGCCGTTCTCTAAGGCGCTCTTAAATACCACGAAATCGCAGTCTGCCACAGCCTCCGATACATCCGTAAGCTCCATGCCAAAACGCATGTCCGGCTTATCGGAGCCGAAGCGGTTCATGGCCTCCTTCCAGGTGATCCGGGGAAGGGGAAGAGAAAGCTCCACGCCGCAGATCTGACCGAAGATCTCCTTTAACAGCCGCTCATTCACATCCAGCACATCATCCACATCCACGAAGGACAGCTCCATGTCGATCTGGGTAAACTCCGGCTGACGGTCTGCCCGCAGATCCTCATCCCGGTAGCATCTTGCCAACTGGAAATACCGGTCATAGCCGGAGCACATCAGCAGCTGCTTAAAGAGCTGTGGGGACTGGGGAAGGGCGTAAAAGGAGCCGGGATGCACACGGCTGGGAACCAGGTAGTCTCTGGCGCCCTCGGGGGTGCTCTTGATTAAGGTCGGAGTCTCAATCTCCAAAAAGCCTTCCTCTGCCAGGAACTTCCGCACCAGAATCGCCACCTGGCTTCTGGTCATGATGTTGCGCTGAATGTCAGGCCTTCTTAAGTCCAGATACCGGTACTTTAACCGCAGCTCTTCCTTGGTCTTGGAATTTTCCTCAATGGGGAAAGGCGGTGTCTCTGACTCCGCCAAGATGCGCAGGGACTTTGCCCGCACCTCAATGGTTCCCGTCTTTAAGTTGGGATTAGCCGCTCCGGAGCGTGGTTCCACCCGGCCGGTAACAGCAATCACAAACTCACTGCGCAGCTTCTCTGCCTTTGCAAAGCTCTCGGCTCCGCAGTCGCTTTCCTCAAAGATCAGCTGCAGGATGCCGGAACGGTCCCGCAAATCCACAAAAATGATTCCGCCTTTATTTCTGCTCTTCTGCACCCATCCCATCACGGTCACATCCTGGCCGATATTGGCCTCGGAAACCTCTGTACACCGATGGGAACGCTTAAGTCCTGCCATAGATTCTGCCATTTTCTTACTCTCCTTTATCACCTGTCATCGTTATCTGCTGCATTTTTATTTCTTTAAGGCGTCCTTATAAAATTCCTTAAACTCCGTATAGCCGTCCTTCTGCAGCTGTTCCTTCTGGAACTTTTTATTCTTATTCATCTGGGCCACCAGCACCTGCATGCCGGCCTTCCGCTCTGCGTTGGCCTCACGGATTACCTGGCTTAACACCTGCTGGCTTACGCCCTTCTCAAAAAGATAGGCCTTCTTTGCCGCCTGTCCCGGTACCACAAAGCCCCGGTCTAAAAGGATGGTGACGATCCGCTCAAAGCCGATGGAAAAGCCGCAGGCCGGCGTATCGTTCCCGGTAAATTTACCGATCATCTTATCGTAACGGCCGCCTCCGGCCACGGATCCGCCGAAGCCTTCCATGGATACCTCAAAAATGGTTCCCGTGTAATAGGACATGCCCCGCACAAGGGTGGGGTCAAAGGAAAGGGTAAATTCCGTCTCTGATGCCTCGGTCACCGTATCCATAATGTACGCCAGGTTCTCGCAGGCTGCCTCTGCCGCTGCAGCCTCTCCGCCTGCCGCAGAGAGAAGGCCTCCCATCTTCCGCACGCCCTCCGCGTCTGCAGAAAATCCAGAAAAGAGGCCAAGGTACTGCTCCACCTGCTCTGTGCCAAAGCCAGCCTCCAGAAGCTCTGCCTTCACGCCCTCCATGCCGATCTTGTCCATCTTATCCAGGATAATAAATACCTGGTCAAAGTCTGCCTCTCCAAAGCCGCAGCTGGCAGCCATTCCCCGCAGGATCCGCCGGTCATTGATGCGCACCGTAAAGGAATTTTCCGGGCAGATCTTTCCTAAAGCCGTGGTAGTGGCCAAAATCAGCTCGATCTCCGCCAGACTGGTGGGGTCCCCTAATATATCAATGTCGCACTGGACAAACTGACGGAAGCGTCCCTTCTGCGGACGGTCCGCACGCCAGACGCTGCCCATCTGCAGGGCCTTAAAGGGGGAAGGAAGATTGGCCCCGTTATTGGAATAGTAGCGGGAAAGGGGAACAGTCAGGTCATAGCGCAGGCCGCCGTCTACTACCTGCTCCTCCGTCTGGGCCTCTGCCACATTCAGCTTGTCTCCCCGCTTTAAAATCTTAAAAATCAGCTTTTCGTTATCCCCGCCCTGCTTGCTGGTAAGATTCTCAATATGCTCCACACAAGGGGTCTCAATCTGGGAAAAGCCAAATTTCGTATAAGTTTCCTTGATCTGATTCATCACATATTCCCGAATCTGCATCTCTGCAGGCAGGACATCCTTCATGCCGGTAACCGGCTTCTTTTTCAATGCCATAGCTTATTCTCCAACACTTTTCTATTCTTATTCGCCGTAATCTCTAGTTTACCCCTCCATGGGGATTTTGCAAGCATTTTCTAAGGAAACGTTGATTAAATCACCACTTCCCTAAAAAAGCCCCTCCATCTCCCGGAAAAACCGGCGTTTTTTCTCCAGCACCTCCGCAAACCGCGGCAGATACTCCTGGATATTTTTCATATTCTCCTGCCGCTCCACCCGGTTCTGTCCGGGGATCACCACCTTTGTGGTGGTTCCCGCGCCGCAGCCAAGGACGGTGTGCTTCTCTTCCATCATCAGGATATTGTAAAGGCAGGCCTTGTCCCCCTGGGCATAGCCTACATTTTCCAGATTTCCGGCCATATTCTTCTGCCGGTACAGGTAGTAGGGCTTCATTCCCAGATCCCGGGCAGCCTCCGCCGCCAGCTCCACCAGCTCGTCCATGGCCTCTCCCGACGCCATGGGGTATCCGGCATACCGATCTTTTTCCAGATTCAGCCGGGCCGCCCGCTTAAGGGCCAGGCAATGCACCGTCAGGCTCTCCGGTGAAAGGCTTTTCACCCGGGAAAGAGTGGTCAGAACCTCCTCCTTCCCCTCGCCAGGCAGGCCCAAGATCAGATCCATATTGATATTGTCAAAGCCCCTCTCCCGGGCCATGGCAAAGACTTCTTCCACCTGCTCCACCGTATGGCGCCTGCCGATCAGATCCAGGGTTCTCTGGTTCATGGACTGGGGATTAATAGAAATCCTTCCCACTCCATACGCCTTAAGAATCCGCAGCTTTTCTCCGGTAATGCTATCCGGCCTTCCGGCCTCCACCGTAAATTCCCGCAGAGACTCCTTCGGGATAATCCTCCCAATCATCTCCATCAGCCGCTCCAGCTTATCCTCCGGCAGGGAGGTAGGCGTGCCGCCGCCCACATAAATGGTCTGCAGCTCCCTCTCCTCTCCCAGATACTCTCTGGTCAGCAAAAGCTCCTGCTCTAAGGCATCCAGATACTCATCCAGCCGGTTCTGCCATTTGGCAATGGGATAAGAGGTAAAGGAGCAGTACAGACAGGTGGTGGGGCAGAAAGGAATGCCCACATAAAGACTGCACCCCTTCTGGTAATCCAGCCGGGATAAAAGCCGTCTTTCCTCCCCCGCAATCTCCAGACTCAGCTGCCGCTTTTTCGCTCCGGTCAGATAATTTTCCTCCATAAAAGCCGAAATTTGCTCTGGCTCCCAGCCCTCAGCTAACTTCGCCTCAGGAATTTTCACTGGCCGGATGCCGGTAAGGGCGCCCCAGGGAAGCTGCCGTCCTGTATCCAGCATCAGGAGAAAGTAGAGTCTCCGCTTAATCCGGTTCTTCGTCTCCGCCCGGTCGCCCCGGTCGATGGCAAAGGGCAGATTCTCCCAGGCCTCGGAAAGCCCCCGGGCAATGACTGGGCTTTCTGCCGCAGCCTCGTCCAGGGCCATCTTCTCTCTCCCGGCGCCATTGCTTCCGGCATCCTCTCTCCCAACAGCCGCTCTCGCCGTATCCTTTTTCCGCTCCACAGTCAGGTGATAACGGCAATTTTTCTGCCCATCACTGTGTTCGCTCAAGTCGCCGCGCTCCTGGTCACCACACTCCTGCTCAACGCCATTTCCCCGCCGGGCACCTTTCTCCAAATCCTCCGACAAAAACCTGCCGGAGACCATCAGATCCAGCCCGCCGTCCTCCAGGCACTGGCCCTCCGCCTCCTCCAGACTGCCGTAGCAGAACCGGCACCCGGGATAAAAGGCCATTAAAAGCTCCCGTATATCCTGCTCAAACGCATTTTCTTCCAAATGAAGACCAATGATCATGAATCTGTATACTCCAATCTCTTTTCTTAATACACCGCCAGGGGATTATACCGCTTCTCATGGCCGATGCTGGTTTCCTCCTCATGTCCCGGATACACCGCCGTATCCTCAGGCAGGGCAAACAGCTTCTCTGTCACCGAAGCCCGAAGGCTTCTGCCGCTGCCGGTGGGAAAATCCGTCCGTCCATAAGACTCATGAAAAAGGGTATCCCCGGAGAAAAGCACCTTCTCCTTCTCCACGTAATAGCAGACGCTGCCCTCCGTATGCCCCGGAGTAGCCATCACCTTCCAGGTCCTTCCTAAAAGAGCAAGCTCCTGCCCGTCCCGCAAAAGCTGCGGATTCTTCACCGTCATAGGCATACCGTAGGCAATCGAAAGATTCATCTGCGGATCAGAAAGCAGCCCCGCCTCCTTCTCCCCGGCATACACCGGCATGGGGAAGGCCCGCACCAGATCCTCCACGCCGCCGATATGGTCAAAATGTCCGTGGGTCAGAAGCACCGCCTCCGGAGTTACGCCCAGCTCCCGGCACTGGTTCAGCAGAAACGCTCCATTTGCCGCCGGGTCGATAAGCACCGCGCCCTTTTTCTCCGCATCATACACAATGTAGCTGTTGGTGGCAACCATTCCGATCACATTGTTTTTAATCACAAGCTTCCCCATAATTCCTCCTTTTTTGCAGTCTTCTGCTATACACATGGTTTTATGGTGAAAAGGGCTGCCGCAGAAATCCCGCAGCAGTCCTTCCCTGTATCTTTTCGTCTTTTTAATCAGCCGGTAGCGCGCTCAATATCCAGCACGCTCTCGATCTGGCGAATCTTGTCCGTAAGGCGGTTCAATTCCTCCACCCCGTGAATATCAAAGGTCATGATAATGGTGGCCATGCCCTGCTTGGTGGTGCGCACATTCATGGACTTGATGTCGATCTGCCGCTCGGTGAAGACCTTGGAAATATCCACAAACAGACCGATCCGATTGTTGGCGTACACCTTGATCTCCGTGGAGTAGGTGGCGCTGCCGCTGTCTGTCTCCGGCTTCTGCCACTCAGCGTCAATAAGCCTTGCCCGCTCATCCTCCGGCAGATTGATCATGTTCACGCAGTCGGTGCGGTGAATGGAAATCCCCCGCCCTCTGGTCACAAAGCCCACGATCTCATCCCCGGGAACAGGATTGCAGCACCGGGAGAAACGCACAGCCAGATCGTGGATTCCCTTTACCACAATGCCGCTCTTGGACTTTCTGGCAATCTCCGGTGCCTTGCCGGTCATGTCCGTCAGCTCATTTAAGATGGTGGCGTCGGTGATCTCCTTCTTCTGCTTCTTCTCCTTCTCCTCCAGCATCTTGTTGATGACCTGGCCCTCCTTCAGGCCGCCGTGGCCGATGGATGCCAGCACCGAATCCCAGTCGCGGAAGGCATACCGGGTCATGACCTTTTCCATAAACTCCGGCTTGCTGATCTCGGAATAATTGATGCCCTTGGCCTTGCAGTAGCGGTCGATCATCTCCTTGCCACGGAGGATATTGTCCTCCTTCAGCTCGTTCTTAAACCACTGGTTAATCTTATTCTTGGCCTGGGTACTCTTAACCAGGGACAGCCAGTCCCGGCTGGGGCCCTTGGAATTCTGTGAGGTAATAATCTCAATCCGGTCGCCATTTTGAATCACATAGTCGATATTCACCAGGCGGCCATTTACTCTGGCTCCCACCATCTTGTTTCCCACGGCACTGTGAATGGCGTAGGCGAAATCAATGGGCGTGGAACCGCTGGGCAGATTCTTCACATCCCCGGATGGGGTAAAGCAGTAAACCGTATCGGAAAACAGGTTTAAGTCGCTCTTAATCAGACTTAAAAATTCCTTGGAATCATCCGTATCCCGCTGCCACTCCAGAATCTGGCGCAGCCAGCTTAACTTAGCCTCCTCGCTGCCTGCAGCTACCTGGCCGCTTCCGCTCTCTTTGTACTTCCAGTGGGCGGCAATACCATACTCTGCCGTCCGGTGCATCTCAAAGGTGCGGATCTGAATCTCAAAGGGCTGGCCGCTGCTGCTGATGAGGGTTGTGTGCAGGGACTGGTACATATTGGGCTTGGGCATGGCGATGTAATCCTTAAACCGGCCCGGAATCGGCTTATACAGCTCATGGATCACGCCCAGGGCTGCGTAGCAGTCCTTCACTGTCTCCACGATGATGCGCACCGCGAAGAGATCGTAGATCTGATCCAGGGTTTTATTCTGGTTCACCATCTTCCGGTAAATGCTGAAGAAATGCTTCACCCGGCCGTCCACCTTCGCCTGTATCCCAGAAGCCTCCATATGATCCCTAACCTCCTGGACAATCCCGTCCACAAAGGCCTCACGGGCATCCTTGCGCAGGGAAATCTTCTCCGCCAGATCGTAGTAAACCTCCGGCTCCAGATACTTCAAGGACAGATCGTCCAGCTCTACTTTGATCTTGGAAATACCCAGCCTGTGGGCAATAGGGGAATAAATATCCAGAGTCTCTCTGGCCTTCTCCTTCTGCTTTGCCGGTGTCTGGAATTGGAGCGTCCGCATATTGTGCAGGCGGTCCGCAAGCTTGATGAGGATTACCCGGATATCCTTGGCCATGGCAAGGAACATCTTCCGCAGGTTTTCCGCCTGCAGCTCCACCTTGTCTGCCGACCAGGACAACTGCGTCAGCTTGGTCACCCCGTCTACTAACAGCGCCACCTCATCCCCGAACTCGCCCTTCAGCTCATCCAGGGTCATCACCGTATCCTCCACCACATCATGAAGAATGGCCGCCGCAATGGTCTCCTTATCCATCTCCAGATCGGCCAAAATGATCGCCACGCACAGCGGATGGATAATGTAGGGCTCTCCCGACTTGCGCTTCTGCTCCGCATGAGCCTGGTCCGCAATCCGGTAAGCCTTCTCAATCATACTGATATCATCCGACGGGTGATACCGGCGGATACTGCGGATCAGATCTGCGTACAGCTCCTGGGGGCTGGTAAATGATGCCGGCGCTTCCAGTTCCATATCCAGTTTTTCCTTCATTCCCTCGTTCGCCATTCCAACACCTGCCTGTTTTTCTACATAATTAATTCACATTATAGTTTTTTTTGTCAGAAAATGCAAGTATTATGTGAAGCTGCCGGATTTTGCCTGGATTTTCCATCTGCAGCACAGCCAGTGCAGCAAAACGCCGCGGCCTTCATCTCCAGCCGCGGCGTCTTATGACGGCACATCTCCTGCCGTCCCTGTATTCTTTTTTCTTCCGGCAGAACCCGTCCTGCCCTTTTATTTTCCTTCGTAGATAATGGCGGACTCTACCGGATAGCCTTCCAGCCGCTTCCGGCCATTCAGTCCGGCCAGCTCCATGACGAAGCAGACCTTCACCACCTCGCCGCCCAGCTGATGAACCAGCTGGATGATGGCCTCCGTGGTGCCGCCGGTGGCAATCAGGTCATCCACAATAACCACCTTCTGGCCCGGCTTTATGGCGTCCCGGTGAATCTCAATCTCCGCACTGCCGTATTCCAGCTCATAGGAAGCGGAAATGGTCTCCCGGGGAAGCTTTCCCTTCTTGCGCACCGGCACAAAGCCCTTATGCAGGGCGTAGGCCACGGGAACGCCAAAGATAAAGCCTCTGGATTCCGGTCCCACCACCAGATCAAAATCCAGCCCATCCACCATACCCACAAGCTGGTCTATGGCCTGATGCAGGCCCTCCCCATCCTGAAGAATGGTAGTGATGTCCCGGAAGATAATCCCCGGCTCCGGGAAATCCGGAATACTGGTCACATACTCTTCTAATTTTTTCATCTTTTCCAATCAACCTTTCTTTAAGGGCAGTTCCCCGGCCACTCAGTACCTTCCCCAATCCGCTTAACCGTCTCCCGCACCACCAGCCGGTTATCCAGATAAATTCGCCGGTTATCCACGATGCCCTCGTCCAGCCTCCGAAGCAGAATCCGCGCTCCCGCCCGGGCAATCTCTCCCATATTCCGCTCCACCGTAGTCAGCTGCATATTGGCGTAGCCGGACATGTCCCAGTTGTCAAAGCCGGTAAGGGAAATATCTCCCGGCACCGTCAGCCCCTTTTCATAGATGGCGTTCCTGGCTCCAAAGGCCATCTCGTCATTAAAACAGAGAATGGCTGTGGGACAATGGCTTTCCAGAATCCTTCTGGCCGCCTGATACCCGCTGCTATACCGGTAATTTCCCTCATAGGAGGGGATCTTATCCGGATCCAGCCCATGGCGGATGGCAGAAGCCCGCCATCCCCGGCGGCGCTCCCTGGTGGAATCCAGCCCACGGCTCCCCTCAATCACACAGATATCCCTGTGGCCATTCTCGATCAGATAGTCCATGATCTTGGTCATGGCCTCCGCTTCGTCCGTGGTCACATTTGGCGCGTCGAAAAACACCGTTCGGCAGATAATCACCATGGGAATCCCCTTCTCGTGAACCTCCTCCATAAAAAGAAGGTCCTCATTTCTCTGAGAAAGCACGATGATCCCGTCACAGTAGCTGGGGTTTAAGGTGCCCGGCTCATACATGTCAATGCCCTTCACCATCACATTATACTTACTTCCCGTCACGCTGTAAATCCCCGTCAGCACATCGTGAAGCACAAAGGGCGAGGACATCTTTCCAATGGTAGAAAAATACAGGCCGATATTGTAGGAGCGGGACTTCTTCAGATTGATGGCGGCCTGATTGGGCATATATCCCATCTCCTCTGCGATCTGAAGTATCCGCTGCCGCTTTTCGCTGTCTGCCGCCCCGATGCCGTTTAACGCCCGGGACACTGTGGAGTAGGACACGCCGGCCGCTTTTGCTACATCCTTAATGGTAACCGCCATACCTTCTCCTTTTCCCTGCCTGAAGGCGGCTGCGGCTCTCCTTTTCCGCGGTCTCCCTCAGACAGCTCCTATGACTGGATCTGATCGATATTCTCCAGCACCATCGCCTCTCCGTCCTGTCCCTGGATCTCCACATTGTGCAGCACAAGAGTCTTAATGTTGGCGGCAAACAGGCCGCTTCTGGTCATGGGATCTACACCCTCCATCATGGCCGGCACACCGGTCTGGGTCTCCTCGGCATAGTTTACCCGCACATTGCTCATCTCTACTCTTCCGATCTTCCGCTCCGGAAGGCCGTAGAAGAAGGCCGCCGCCACATGGCAGTTGTCCGCCTGGATATTGCGGAAGGTCAGAGAGCGGATATCCGGCGTCCTCTCATCCACAGGAAGGGCTTCCTTGGTCCGCACATACTCCGTATGGCCGTCCGGGTCACAGAAGTAAAAGCTGTTGGCCACAAAGGGTGTCATCACATGATCCATGTGGATATTGTCAAAGAGCACGCCCTCGATGATGGCATCCTTTCCTCTGCCTCTTCTGGTCTTAATCCGCAGGCCCCGGTCCGTGTGGAGGAAGAGGCAGTCCTTTACCACCAGATTCTTCACTCCTCCGGCCATCTCGCTTCCGATGGTCACCGAGCCATGGCCGTCCCGCATGCAGCACTGGCGGATTGTGATATCCTCAGAGGGGGTGCGGTACTTGGCACCCATATAAATCTTTCCAGACTTAACGGCAATGCAGTCATCTCCCAGGGAGAAGTACACGCCGGCAATCTCCAGATCCCTACAGGACTCCGGATCCAGGCCGTCCGTATTGGGCGAATCCTTTGGATTCAGCACGGACAGATCCAGGAAGCGCAGGTGGCTGGAGAAGAAGGGATGAATATTCCAGGATGGGCTGTTCTGCACCGTAATTCCCTGGATCACCACATTCTCACACTGATTCAAGAAGATCATCCGCGGACGGAAGGCAATGTTCATCACCTTGGGATTGTGCCACCAGTTGCCCTCCTCCCGGCTGGCCTGTCCGTCCAGGACGCCCTCGCCGTAGAGCGCCGCATTCTTCACGTTCACGCCGGTAATGATGGCGGAAAACATGGGAAGCGGATTGCCCTCCCAGGTGCCCAGGATGTACTCCTTCTCCTCGTCATAGCTCTGAACTGCCTCCGGGAAAATTGGGAACATGGTCCGGTCGGTATACGCCTTCAGCACAGCACCCTTTTCCAGCTCAATCTTCACATCATCCTTTAAAAACAGGGAGGTGATGCAGTACTGGCCTTCCGGAATCAGCACACGGCTGTCCTTGGGGCAGGCCATGATGGCCGCCTGGATAAAGGAGGTGTCATTGTTCACTCCGTCGCCCTTTGCGCCGAAATCCTTTACGTTCAGGGTAACAAACTCGTAGTCGGTGGTAAATACCGCCTGGGCCAGCCTCTCCTCCCCGTCCTTCACCTCCACGGTGTACATGGTCTGGGGCTTTAAGCCGTACAGGCTGAAGATCACCCGGTCTGTCTCCTTGGTCTTTACCCCGTTTACGTAAACATCGTATTTCTTTCCCAGCTGAAAAATGCTTCCGTCAATGCACTCTGCCACGGCGCATCTGGCGTTTTTATAGATAATATTTAACTTCATGATGATATCCTTTCACAATAAAATCACATCCCTATACAGCCGCTTTTCTTTTTATATCTCGATGTGCAGATTCTGATACTTTTCTCTGAGAAGCGTCTTGTTGGCGCAGGCCTGCTCCAAACAGTAGGTCAGCTGCTGCTTCTCCTCCTCATTCTTTACCCGGTAAATCTCTCCCGGCTCCCGGATCTCCTCCAAAAGCCTGTGTATATTTGCCCGGAATATATCCTGCAGTCCTCGGTAATGCTCATAAATCTCCGGGCTTACCTGCTGAATCGTATCAATCAGGTATACCAGATCCTGGATATGGGAACAGTCCGCGTTCCGAAACTTCTCCACGATCTGCGCGTAATGCGCCTTCTTCTCCACCTTTGTGTCCTGTTCTGTGTAAGCAGGCATCTCTGCCAGAGTCATCTGTGATAAATCGCTCACAGCCATGCTCCTCCTTCCCTCACTGCCCCGGTCTCTCCGGGATACGTCTGCAGCCGCACGTGTCTGCTCCGCTTCCCTCCCGCTGCCAAAGCAGGCACGGTCTGCAAAGGTTTGCACGTACTCAAAAAAAATTATGCACATTCGCCATTTGTAATCTCTTACAATCACAGGTTTATGAGCAAATATGCATGTGATTTTTCTGTGTTTTTATCATACCATAGGAAAATATCGGCGTCAATTATGCATTCTGCATAGGTTTCCATTTTTATTTTGTCCACAATATCCAATTCCTTTCCGTCTCCATTTATGATAAGCTAATTCAAGAATGCCGGCGGTATACTACGCCGGCATCAGAAAGCGCAAAGAATTTAGATAATAAAAAGGAGTGTGATACCATGGATATTTTGGACCGCTATATTGACCAGCTTCTGGAAAAAAGCACCCCCCAGGCGCCGGTTTGGAATCTGGAAAAGATCCGCGCCGGTAAAAAGTCCACCTGGAATTATATTGACGGCTGTATGATTAAGGCAATCATCGAGCTGTACCATATCACCAAAAATGAAAAGTATCTGCAGTTTGCCGATGATTTCATCGATTACTTTGTCAATGAGGACGGCTCCATCCAGTCCTACGATCCCAAGGAGTACAATCTGGATAATGTAAATGCCGGAAAGACCTTATTCTCCCTCTACGAGCTTACCGGAAAGGAGAAATACCGCCGGGCCATCGACACCGTGTACAGCCAGCTTCAGGGCCAGCCCCGCACCTCCACCGGAAACTTCTGGCACAAGATGATTTATCCCAACCAGATCTGGCTGGACGGCCTTTATATGGCGCAGCCCTTCTACATGCAGTACGAGCTCACCTACAACGAGGGCAAGAACTGCGCCGATTCCTTTAACCAGTTTATCAATGTATACAACCTTATGCGGGATACCCGGAACGGTCTCTACTACCACGCCTATGACGATTCCCGCCAGATGTTCTGGTGCGACAAGGTAACCGGCCTGTCCTCTAATTTCTGGCTCCGGGCGCTGGGCTGGTACGCCATGGCCCTGATTGACACCATGGAAATCATGCCCGAATCCCTCTCCCAGGAAAAGACCCGGCTCAATGAAATCTACAAAGAGCTGATCGACTCCATGCTGCCCTACCAGGATGAGGAAACCGGCATGTGGTACCAGGTAGTAAACCGCGGCGGCATCAAGCCCAACTACTTAGAGACCTCCGGCTCCGCCATCTTCGCCTACGCCATCATGAAGAGCGTCCGCCTGGGCTTCCTGGACGAAAGCTATTTCCAGTACGGCGAGAAGGCCTTCAACGGCATCTGCAAGACCTACCTTTCCGAGGAGGAGGGCGAGCTGCAGTTAGGCGGCATCTGCCTGGTAGCCGGACTGGGAAATAAGGAAATGCGCGAGGGCACCTTCGACTATTATATGCGTGAGCCCATTGTAAAGAACGAGGCCAAGGGTGTAGCTCCCCTGATCCTGGCTTATATTGAAATCATGTTTCACGAAGGGAAATAATGATCCGCAGAAATGAGCGATCCTAAAAACAGGGTGCGGAAAGCTTTTTCTTAGCTTTTCCGCACCCTGCTTTTATCTTTTTTGTTTCCAATTCCCATCAAGTTTTATCCCCTGCTTGTTCTTCTTTTCTCTTCTGCCAGATTTTACACGCTCTTCAGCTTCCCTGACTTTCTACCGAATCTTATCCCTGGCCTGCTCCAGCTTGCCAAAATATGCCGTGTACGCCTGGGTAGTGGAAGTATCCGAATGGCCAAGCATAGCCTGGACTGCATGAATGTCGGCGCCATTTCGCAGAAGGTGGGCCGCAAAGGAATGACGGAGGCTGTGAGGCGTAATGTCGCTTTTAATCCCCGCCTTGTCTCCGTAAAATTTGATAATCTTCCAGAAGCCCTGACGGCTCATGGGAAGGCCGCTGCAGTTGGTAAACAGCCACTCCGACTCCCGGCCCTTTAAGAAAACCGCCCGGCTGTTGGTCAGATATTCCTGGAGCGCCCGCTTCGCCACCTTGCCAAAGGGAACCATCCGCTCCTTCTGCTGATCCCGGCAGGTGATAAATCCTACGCTTAAGTTCACATCCTCCAGCTTCAGGTGCACCAGCTCCGACACCCGGATACCGGTGGCATACAAAAGCTCCAGCATGGCCTTGTCCCGGATCTCCTTTGCATTCCTGCCGCAGGGCTGGGCCATCAGCGCCTCGATCTCCTCCACCGTCAGAATAACCGGCGCCTTCTTCTCAATCTTCGGCGCCTTCAAAAGCTCCGCCGGATCACGCCTGATCTTCCCTGTGCTGAATTCATAATGGAAAAAGGCCTTTATGGACGCCAGAACTCTGGATATGGTAGTGGTAGCCTTGCCTTCCCGCTCCAGGTACAGTATATAGGAATTCAGACTGGTCCTGGTCACCTTTGTCACATCCGTAATCCCCTGCCCCTCCAGATACTCCCACAGCTGCAGCAGATCCCGCTGGTATGACACCTGGGTATTTCTGGATGTCTTTTTCACATCTCTCAAATAATCTACAAAGTTTGCTATTTCCCCTACCATAATCCTTCCCTCATCACATCATTCCCGCCTGTCCCTCTTTTTGCAGCTTTTCAGACAGCGGAAAGCATAGAAATCCTCCGCCCTGCGGAAATTCCTATGCTTCTTCTTTTCATCACAAAACAGGCAAAATCAGACTGGTAACATACATTATATATACAAAATCCGATAAAATCAAACACATTTTTCCCACTTTTCCTGCATTTTTTCCTGATTAACATAAAAAGTACAAGATGTTGCAGCCCTGTCTTTTACCTGCCCTATATATTGTAAATATTTTTTTATTCTTTTTCTCCGTTTTTCAGCGATGAGCATTCATTTCCAAACTGCATTCACAAATTCTGTGCATTCGCCAATTCCGTGCATTCGCCAATTCCGTGCATTCGCCAATTTCGTGCATTCGCCAATTCCGTGCATTCGCCAATTTCGCACGCGGCAGACCGGCCATCATTTCAGCAGGCGGCAGACCGGCCATCATTTCAGCACACGGCAGACCGACCATCATTTCAGCAGGCGAAGGAACAGCGGATTCCAGAATGCTTCCGCAGCCGCCCCCAGGCCCAGAAAAACCGCCGCAGCCAGCGTAGGCAGCAGACGGATTTTCCGCCGTTCTCCCAGTCCCCACCATACAAGCAGCCCCCACACCGGAAGATAAAAAAGCATCTGCGGAAAACAGGACAGAAGAAAAGCCGGAAGTCCCAGCAGTCCCTCCTCCAGGGTACAGCAGGTAATCACCCAGCCCAGGGAAAAGCCTCCGTACAGCGCCAGCAGGCAAAAAGCCGGCGCTGCGCAGACAGTCAGTCCCAGAATCCATCCCAAGGCTCCCTCCCCCAGCCTGCGCTGCAGAAGATAAAGGAGCTTTTCCCCATTTCCCGGCTGCTTCCTCCAGGGGCCCTGCCATAGGCCAACATCCCATCTGCTCTGGACATCTGCCAGAAGCGGAAGGGAAAGCCACTCCCGCCCGCATATCCAGTTTCCCGCCAGAGTTCCCGCCGCCAGGCCCAAGAAAAAGCAGATAAAGCAAAGAGAACCCGCCTGCCCCCTTTCTCCCCCTCCCCGAATCTTCCACATAAAAAGCCCCCTGCATGATCGTCCTCTCAGAACAATCTATGCAGAGGGCTTCCGCCTCCATGCCTTGAAACCTGTTTCTCTCAGATAAACGCTAATTAAATCATCGTTTCCTTAGCTGCGGTATTTTCTGGCATAGGCCAGGATCGCCGCCATAGTCTTGGCATCGGTAATCTTTCCCGAGTAAATCATCTCTTCCAGATCCTTAAGCTCCCACTCTTCCACCTGGATCACCTCATCCTCATCCAGATGCTGGTGAGAAGGCTTTAAATCCCGGGCCAGATAAATATCAATGTGCTCATCACAGAATGCAATCGTCGTGTTCACGCTGATGAGAAATTCCATGGATTCCGCCCGGTATCCGGTCTCCTCCTCCAGCTCTCTGGAAGCACACTCCAGGGTAGGCTCATCGGGGCTGTCCAGCTTCCCCGCCGGAATCTCCAGAGTAAAGCGGTCCAGCGCATTCCGATACTGCCGCACCATAAGAATCTTCCCCTCGCTGGTCACCGGAATCACTGCGGCGGCGCCGTCATGGTGAATAAAATCCCACCGGCATTCATGGCCATTGGAAATCACCCTGTCCTCGTAAATCTTTAAGATCGTTCCCTGATACTTTAATTCTCTCCCCAGCCGAACCACCGGCGGCTCCCCGTTCTCTATGCCGGAAGCCTTACCCGATACTTTATCTAACATTTTATCCGATCCCTTATCTTCCCTGTTCTCTCCCATGTTCGCTTCCTCCTTCTCTTACGCCAGTTCTTATATTCTTATATTTTCATATTCCTGCATTTTCGCATTCTTACATCTTCGCATTCTTATATCTTCGCATTCTTATATCTTCGCATTCTTATATCTTCAGCTTCTTGCCTCTTCATCTTCTTACATTTCCCGAATTCTTACATTGCCTTTTATATTGATCGGCAGCGGTCATAGCAGGCATCTGTGGCCTTCATAATGGAATTGCGGAAGCCCCACTGCTCCAGTGCCTCCACTGC
>JAGHER010000122.1 GCA_017889125.1 Lachnospiraceae bacterium | reverse complement strand
CTGGCCCGCCAGCTGCGGTACATGCTGGATCTGTTCACGGACAAGGTATATAATCCGGCCCTGGGACGGCAGGAGGTGTTCTTTGACCGGAAATGGAACAGCCTGATTGATCTTCATTCCTACGGCCATGATATTGAGACAGCCTGGCTTGTGGACAGGGGCCTTGAGGTGCTGGGCGATGAGGAATACAAGAGGAAGCTGGATCCCATTACCCGCCGTCTGACGGAAACCGTTTACCGGCAGGCTTATCGAAATCATTCCCTGGAAAATGAATCAGAAAAGGGTGTGACGGATACCACCAGAGTGTGGTGGGTTCAGGCGGAGGCCGTGGTTGGCTTTTTAAACGGCTGGCAGAAGGAGCCGGAAAAAGAGGAATACCGGCAGGCGGCTGAGGATATCTGGGCGTTCATTATGGAAAAGCTGGTGGATCCCCGTCCGGGATCAGAATGGTTCTGGGCGCTGGATCAGGAGGGGAACCCTCTTAAGAAGCCCATTGTGGAGCCATGGAAGTGCCCTTATCACAATGGCCGGATGTGCATGGAAGTAATCAGGAGGATGAAGAATGTTACATAAGCAGTATTACGTGGAAAAGGCAAAGGTGGACCGGCTTGTGGCCCGGAAAAATCAGAAGACCGATTTCTATAACGGAATTTATGACCGGTATCAGTACCCGGTGCTGACCAGAGAGTTTGCTCCGGTTCACTGGAGATATGATCTGAATGCAGAAACGAACCCTTACTTTATGGAACGGCTGGGAATCAACGCGGTGATGAATTCCGGGGCCATTGAATTAAACGGAAAATTCTATCTGGTGGTCCGGGTGGAAGGCAATGACCGGAAATCCTTCTTTGCTGTGGCAGAGAGCGATACCGGCATCGACGGCTTCCATTTCTGGGATTACCCGGTGGTGCTGCCGGATACCTGTCCGGAGGAAACCAACGTTTACGATATGCGGCTGACGAAGCATGAGGATGGCTGGATTTACGGCGTATTCTGCTCGGAGAGCAAGGATCGGGAGAATCCTGACCTGTCGGCAGCGGTGGCGGCTGCAGGCATCGTGCGCACCAAAGATTTAAAAACCTGGGAGCGGCTGGATAACCTGACAACCCTCCGTTCTCCCCAGCAGCGGAATGTGGTTCTGCATCCGGAATTTGTCGACGGAAAATACGCTTTTTATACCCGCCCCATGGATGGATTTATTGAGACGGGAAGCGGCGGCGGGATCGGCTTCGGTCTCTGCGCGGATATTGAACATGCGGTAATTGATGAGGAACGGATCATCAGCCGCCGCATTTACCACACCCTTACCGAATCGAAAAATGGAGCGGGAGCTGTGCCCATCCGGGGCAAAAACTGCTGGATCCACATTGCCCATGGGGTGCGGAATACAGCGGCGGGGCTGCGCTACGTGCTTTACGCCTTTGCCACAGATTTAAACCATCCGGACAAGGTGATCGCGGAGCCGTCCGGCGTATTCCTGGTACCCTTTGGACAGGAGCGGGTTGGCGATGTGTCCAATGTGGTCTTTACTAACGGCGCCATCGCCCGGGAGAACGGAGACGTTTACCTCTACTATGCCTCCTGCGATACCCGGATGCATGTGGCCACCACCACCATAGACCGGCTGGAGGACTATCTGTTCCATACACCGAAGGATCCCCTTCGTTCCCCGGACTGCGTGAAGCAGCGCTGCCAGCTGATCCAAAAGAACCTGGAACTGTTACAAAACTAAATATTTTCGCAGCAGCCTGTTATGGGGCTGCTGCAAAAGAAAAGATCAGGGAAGTGATTGAACGATTTTGCAAAGGTACCTTAATGATATGAAAAAGAAACCAGCAGTTTCAATCATTGCCCTGATTTTTTGCCGGACCGGCGGTTAAAGATGTGGGGGGGAGGGGAATTGCGATGAGAATAGAGCCTGGAGATAAGAAGCTCCAATACGAAGGCAGAATTGACTGGACGAATGCGGATGCGCCGGTATTTGTATTTCCCTGTACCTTTGTGCGGATGCGTTTTACGGGAAGGCGGCTGAGCGTGTATGTAAAGAATAGAGGGATATACTGGGAGAATTATCTTGGATGTATTCTTGACAACAGACAGACAAAGCTGCGTCTGCCGGACGAGGGTGAGACATGCATTGAGATTGCGGTGGATTCTGTAGAGGGAAGCAGAAAAAATGGAGAAGAAGAAAACGGCGTTCATGAGCTTCTTCTTTTTAAACGCCAGGATGCCTGCCATGAGGTGACATTCCTTGGCTTCGAGATTGATGACGGCGGGGAGATTCTGGAGCTGCCGCCCCGTCCAGACCGGAAAATCGAAGTATATGGAGATTCAGTTTCTGCCGGAGAAGTGTCTGAGGCAGTGGAATACACAGGAAAACCAGACCCGGTGCATAACGGTCAGTATTCAAACAGCTGGTATTCTTATGCATGGATGACTGCACGGAAATTGGATGCCCAGATTCATGATGTAGCGCAGGGCGGAATTGCACTTCTGGACGGCACAGGCTGGTTTCATGCCCCGGCCTTGATCGGCATGGAGACAGTGTGGAATAAGATACATTATAATCCGGAGTTTGGCCCGTCGGCAGACTGGGATTTTGCACAATATACGCCGCAGGTGGTCTTGGTTGCCATCGGGCAAAATGACAGCCATCCAGAGGACTATATGAAAGAAGACAGCAGCTGTCCAAGAGCGGTGTATTGGAGGCACAGATACAAGGATTTTCTCAAAAAGATACGTGGGAAATATCAAGATGCGTGGATTGTGTGCATCACAACTCTTTTAGAGCATGATTCGTCCTGGGATAAAGCCATTGAGGCAGTCTGCAGGGAGATGAATGATGAGAAAGTCCGGCATTTTATGTTCCGGAGAAACGGAAAAGGGACTCCGGGGCACTTAAGAATTTCTGAGGCCGAGGAGATGGCAGAAGAATTGTCCGAATATCTTGAAGGATTGAATATTGCGTGGTGACAAATAGAAAAGGGAACCAAAGAGGAAGCGCAAAGAAAGGCAGGGAACAAGGATGTACAAAGCGGATCTCTCCAGACTGAAATCATGTATGAGGCGGGCAGAGGCAGGCGGGGAGCTGACCGTCGGATTTTTTGGCGGCTCCATCACACAGGGCAGCCTTGCGGCAAAACACGAGAATTGTTATGCATACCGGGTGTTCCGGTGGTGGGAGAAAACCTTTCCCAGGGCAGTATTCCACTATGTAAACGGAGGAATCGGCGGCACAACCTCCCATTATGGCGTTTCCCGCGCAGTCACCGATCTGCTGATGTATCAGCCGGATTTTGTTGTGGTAGACTTTTCCGTTAATGATCAGCCGGATGAATTTTTCCAGGAAACCTATGAGGGGCTGATTCGAAAGATTCTGGCCTGGCCCTCCAATCCGGCGGTCCTCCTGCTCAATAATGTCTTTTATGATACGGGACAGAATGCACAGGAGTTTCACAATCAGGTAGGCGCCTGGTACCGCCTGCCGTATGTGAGCATTAAGGACACGGTATGGCAGCGGATGAAGGCGGGAAAGCTTACGCGCAGGGAGATTACCCCAGACGGACTGCACCCGAACGATCAGGGGCATGCGCTTGTGGCGGAGGAAATCACCGCATATCTGGAACAGGTGAAGCTTTGCATGAATGAGGATGAACCAGGAAGCTGCCTGATTCCTGCCATGACAGAAAATGCCTATGAGAATGCCCGCAGGCTTACCATTCGGGAAATCTGTCCAAAGCTTTTCGGATTCCGTGCGGATACGGAAGAAAAGACAGGCCACCTTGACCATTTTAAAAACGGCTGGATTGGAAAACGGCCAGGGGACAGGATTGTATTTGATGTAGAAGCCTCCTGCATTGCGATCCAGTACAGGAAGACGATTCACCGCCCGGCCAGCAAGGCAGAAGCGATTTTGGACGGCGATTGGGAGCATCCTGTACTGCTGGACGGAAATTTTGATGAAGACTGGGGAGACTGCCTGTATCTGGAGCCGGTGCTCCACCATGGGAGGGCAGGAAGGCATACTGTGGAGATCCGGATGCTTCCGGATAAGGATGAGAATGCGGGACCATTTTATTTGATGGCATTGATTGTTGCATAGGGAAACGTGGATTAAAACGTTTCCTTAGAAAAACGGAATCCGTATTGCAGGATAAATCGCATTGCAGGACAAATCGTATTGCAGGGCAAATTGTGTTGCTGGACAAATGCAGGCGAAAAGAAGAAAAGAATGAGGAGGAAAAGCGACATGGAAGCAGAAAAAAGATATAAGGAGTGGCTCGAGAGCCCTTATTTTGATGAAAAGACCAGGGCGGAGCTTCAGGCGATTGCCGGAGACAGCCAGGAGATCCAGGAGCGTTTTTACCGGGATTTGGAATTTGGCACCGGGGGCTTGCGCGGGGTCATGGGTGCAGGAACCAACCGGATGAATATTTACACGGTGCGCAGGGCCACACAGGGACTTGCCAATTACATTTTAAAGGAAAATGGAGCAGAGAAAGGCGTGGCGATTGCTTACGATTCACGGAAAATGTCGCCGGAATTTGCCAGGGAGGCGGCCCTTTGCCTGGCAGCCAACGGCGTGAAGGCTTACATTTTCCCCTCGCTCCGCCCTACCCCCATGCTTTCCTTTGCGGTGCGTGACTTAGGCTGCATTGCCGGAATCGTGATTACTGCCAGTCACAATCCGCCGGAATATAATGGATATAAGGTTTACTGGGAGGACGGCGCTCAGATTACGGCGCCTAAGGACAAGGAGATTATTGCAGAGGTTAATCAGGTAACGGACTACGCCCGGATAAAGACCATGACGGAGGAAGAGGCAAAGGCGGCAGGTCTTTATCAGACAATTTCCTCAGACACAGATGACCGTTATATGCAGGCGCTTAAGGCGCTGGTGATTCATCCGGAGATCATTCGTGAAGAGGCAGAAAAGCTGAAAATTGTTTACACCCCTCTCCATGGAACGGGAAATCTCCCGGTGCGCCGGATCTTAAAAGAACTGGGCTTTACCCAGGTCTATGTGGTGGAGGAACAGGAGCTGCCGGATGGGGACTTTCCTACCGTGTCTTATCCCAACCCGGAGGACAAGGCGGCCTTTAAGCTGGCACTTGAGCTGGCAAAGAAGGTGGACGCAGACATTGTCCTGGCCACAGATCCGGATGCGGACCGGCTGGGAATATACGCAAAGGATGAGGAATCCGGCCAATACGTAAGCTTTACCGGAAATATGTCCGGCATGCTGATTATGGAGTATATCCTTTCCCAGAAAAAGGCTATGGGAGCTCTGCCGGAGAATGGAGCCGTAGTTACCACCATTGTATCGGGGGAAATGTCCCGGGAGATTGCCGCCGATTACCATGTGCAGCGTATAGAAACGCTGACCGGCTTTAAATATATCGGGGAGCAGATTAAATTCTTTGAGCAGAATAAGGATCATACCTATCTTTTTGGCTATGAGGAAAGCTACGGCTGCCTGGTTGGAACCCACGCCAGAGACAAGGATGCGGTAGTCGCGGTAATGGCACTCTGCGAGACGGCTGCTTACTGCAGACATCAGGGGATTTCCCTGTGTCAGCAGATGCGGAATCTGTTTGAGCGGTACGGTTATTACCAGGAAGGGCTCTGCACGGTAACCTTAAAGGGCCAGGAGGGCGCAGAAAAGATCCGTTCCATGATGGAGCAGATCCGGAAGAATGTGCCCCAGTCCATAGGCGGACTTAAGGTTCTATCCTTCCGGGATTACCAGGCGGGGACGATTAAGGATGCGGGAGCCGAAGCGGTGAGAGAGACTGGACTGCCTAAGTCCAACGTGCTGTACTTTGATCTGGAGGAAGATGCCTGGTGCTGCATCCGCCCCTCAGGAACAGAGCCGAAGATCAAGCTTTACATGGGAGTGAAAGGATCTGGAGAGACAGATGCCGAAATTCGCCTGGAAAAGCTGACCAAAGCAGCAAAAGAGCTGGTTAGCTGAAGAGGTAATTGCCCGCTGATTGGAAAAGAAGGAGCTGGCCAGTCTGATTGGAAATAAAGCCGCCGCTTATCTGACTGGGAAAAATAAGCTGGCAGAAGTGATGAAAGGGGAAAACGAGCTGGCAGAAGTGGCGGAAGGGAAAAATAAGCTGGCAGAAGTGACGAAAGGGGAAAACAAGCTGGTCAGCCGAAGAAAAAATTGGCTGGCGGGAAGAAAAAGCAAGGAACAAGGCCGTCTGGGGCAGCTGCGCAGACGGCCTTGCTGTATGGATGGCGGTTTGATTTTGTTTAAAAAGGAATTCTGTACAGATTGGCATAGCTTCGGGAAACGATGATTTAATCAGCGTTTCCTTAGTGCAGAATGGATTCCAACGGATTCCTCAGGTGCCGGTTGAAAAATTTCACCACCAGGCCAGTTAGCAGAGCGGACAGAATCGTCCCTTCCCTGGTACCCACAATGGTAAAATTGAAAAGCAGAAGAGAAGCCACTAAAGAGAGGAGAACACACATAACATCAAAGACAACCTTTACATTCCCAAATTCCTTATGCAGGGTATCGGAGATGGCCTTCACAAAAGCCTCGCCAGAGTTCATAATCACATTTGCGATTACGGAAAGGGAGACGCCGAACCCCAGAATCAGGATTCCCACAAGCACCATCCCCAGACTTTGCAGATAGGAATTCACCGGAATAAAGGACACAATCTGCATCCCAAGATCCGTAAACCAGCCGAACAAAAAGGACAGCGGGATCTGCAGCAGCTGAATCGGCTGGAATTTACTCCGCAGAATCAAAATCTGTCCCAGAATCAAAAGGCAATTCCAGATAATCAGCCATGTTCCCAGGGTAAAAAAAGTAAACCGGCAGCTCATCACGTTGGCTATGGAGGAGATGGGGGACACACCCAGCTCCCCATGCTTCGTAAAGGCAACGCCCAGAGCCGAGAAAAAAAGGCTGATAATAAACAATACATATCGCTTGGCAGTTTCTGATCTGCCCATGAATAACAACTCCCTTCCTAATAATGCCCTATAATGCTAAACCCTTCATATTTTCATTAACTCTTGCAAGAAAATCAGCCAGCGCAGCGGCTTCTTCCTGATCAAAACCGGTCAGAGCCTGCTTTTCAATGCACTGAAAGGCCCGATCGACCTCCATGGCCATTTTCTTTCCATTTTCCGTAAGATAGACAAATAAGCTGCGCCGGTTGCCCGGCTGATTCTGCCTGACAATCAGCCCCTTCTTTTCCATTCCGGCCAACAGAGAGGTAATGGTAGCCGGTTCAATGTGGCAGGCCTCCGCAATTTCTCTTTGGATGGCGCCGTCATGGGTCAGCAGGTAATCAAGAACCTTTGGCTGTCCCAGAGTAAGGCCAGTTTCCCGAATACCTGCCAGCAGTGCTTTCTGAAACAGCAAATGATCTGTCATAAGCAGATGATGAAGAGATTCGTTCATTGTGCCCTCCTGGATTTCTCTCCTAATTTTCGCTTAATACTTAGAAATAAAATAATTAGAATACTAATAATTGAAAAACTAATAATAATTATAGACAAAATCTATTCGCTGTCAAGGGAAAAAATTTGCGAAGAAAGCCTGCGCAGGGAGAACATGATGGCAAAGTTATGGTATTCCACGAGTTTAGTGGGTATGGTATACTAATAGAAGGTGTCTGATATTATGCAGAGAAGGGCAGGAGCGTACATGCCCAGAAAATGCATTCGCAGCAAAAAATAAAGCAGAACCCGGGGAGATAAAAGAAATGGAAAAAATACAAATCAGGAATTACAAAAGCGAGGACTGCGCCGCCATGGCAGAACTGTTTTACCATACTGTCCATACAGTAAATACCAGAGACTATACTCCTCAGCAATTAGATGCCTGGGCCAGCGGGGAGGTAGATCTGGCTGCCTGGGATCAGTCCTTTCAGGAGCATATGACTGTTGTAGCAGAGGCGGATGGGAAAATTGTGGGATTTGGGGACATGGATGATTCTGGTTACCTGGACAGGCTGTACGTTCACCAGGACTGGCAGGGAAAAGGCGTGGCATCCGCCATCTGTGATATCCTGGAAAAAACGACGGAGAAGGATTGGGAGGACAAGCGGTCAGGTCTTGCTGCAGATGTCGACAGCTTTCACCTTACCACCCATGCATCCATTACCGCAAAGCCATTTTTTATCAGACGCGGTTATCAGGTAATCCGTGAACAGCAGGTGGAGCGGAAGGGCGTGAAGCTGACAAATTTTGTGATGGAAAAACGGTGACAAGCAGTGAACGGCATCAGCAGGCAGTGGGAGTTCATGGACTGCAGGATATTGAAGTATCTTCCTTATGGAACTCGTTATAGATGTTAAAAAATCAGTATTAATTTTGTGCGAGTTCCGGACATGGGAGGAGGTTAATCTATATGAAAATGATAAAAAAGATGATGATATCTTTTGGCTCTGCGGCATTATTTCTCTCCAGTCTTGCTGGCTGTACTTATTCTTCTTCCCACAGAGAAAGTGGCCAGAATACGGATAAACAAATCTTTAATGTCAGCAGCAGCTATTTTATCCATTATTCAGCGGAACAGACGGAAGACGTTTATCTGGTCAATGGTCAGGTGTCTCAGGAAAATGATGGAAACGCTGTAGTGCTCCGTTTGGAGGCAGAGGAAGATACAGAGATAAACCTGAAGGGAACCCTGGAAAAGGTCAGCGGCGACGATACAGAGCTAGTATACTTATCATCTGACGGGAAGAAAACAAAAATCGCGGATAATTCATCGGAGATTTTTGAGACAAAAATCTCCCTTACAGAAGGAGACGGTGAAATCGTGTTTCTAGGTCAGCATGCAGTTTATGATTTTGAATTGGAGCTGGAACTGGTGGACACTGTGGTATATGGGAAGCAGCCATATAAAGAGTGACAAGCGCCATAAAAAGGAGGCTGGCAAAATGATTTCATTTTTTAATCGAGAATCTCTGTATTGCGGAGAGGATATGAAAACTTTTAATTAGATTCGCGATTTTCTTGAGGAAAAGCAGATTTCATATAAATGTATGGTAAAAAACTGAATGACCAAAGGGGCAGGCTGCGGCACTCTTCGGGGACGGATGTGAAGTGCCGGATAGTAGGAAGCCTGGGAAAAAGGCGTGGGAGGCATCAGGTCTCCCACTGCCATCAGGCCAGGCCGATATTTCCGGAAAGCCACTCCTGCACCAGCCGTACGCTGACTTTGACAATATCTGCAATATCTGTTACCGTCATTCCACGTTCAGCTAAAGCAAGGGCAGTTTCTTTCCGCGCTTTCATCTCGCCAGCGGCCAGCCCCTCGGCAATGCCCTGTGATCTTCCCTGGGCCTCACCTTGCCGCTTTCCTTCACTATAGATCTGCTCCATCTCTTTGCACATGATCTCAACTCCCTCCTTTGTCTCTTTCAATTCATACACGCGTTTTGCCAGAACAGGATTATGCATATCCGATGCCGATTTGCAATGAAAATCATGCATAAGCCGTCCGAGCTCCGTGTCATCCTGTCTGCTGGAATTTACATATAGGATATGCGTTCCGTCGGTAAATTCGTTCTCTACTTCTGCAATTTTTCGCGTGATATGATAAATGGGAAGATTGTATCCCAATATATCGTTTCTGGTAATAAAAATTACGTGGCTTTCGGGCAATAGATCAAAATTCTCGCCTGTGTTCAGCGTATTCATGTCCAGAAGCCCACTATGATATCGAGCCCGGCGAGGCGAAGCCCCTTCATTTTCCTGCTGGATTTCAATGTCAAATTGTGTTCCGGCAGTATCCAGCGCCACGCAGTCCAGAACTGCGGAACGCCCCTGAAGATTTTTATAATCCCGTTGAACAATTTGCTCCCGGATTTTCAGACCCTTCTTCTGCATGATGACCTGCAGGACAATTTCTGTGCATTCCTTCTGCTTAAATACGTTACGCATAAAGATATCGCTCATCATAGTAAGATTTTTTAAGATTTCTCGGTATCGCGCATAACGGATGTGCAACTGGTCATTGAGGACTGCTGGATCATTGGGCACAGGCATCTTCCTTTCACGTTGGGCTTCTTTTGTACGGAAATACATTTGGATTTATCTCTGCCATCATCATATCACCCTAAAAGAAGGATTACAAGATAGCAAATTTTTTCTTGTTGAAATGGAAATGGGATAAAAATGGAAAGCAGCATTTCATTTTTGACGTTGAAAAGGAAAGATGAAATGTTATATTGTTTTAACAGAGCCTGTTTGGTACAATAAAACACAGAATTCACCTGCAGATGAAGAGTTAATAGAAGGAGGAGTACAGAATGAACATAAATATCCGCCCCGTAAGCCCTAACGAAACCGATGCCTTTTACAACATGCTCTGCCGCCTGGACAGAGAAACCAAATTCATGATGTACGAGCCTGGAGAGCGGGAGAAAAACACTTCCGGCAAGGAG
>JAGHER010000121.1 GCA_017889125.1 Lachnospiraceae bacterium | reverse complement strand
GAAGCAGCAATTTCCCTTGCAAATTCGTGCACATCCACCGGAGGGGCTAAGGAAACGCTGATTAAATCAGCGTTTCCTTAGCCTCCTGCACCTGACATCCCGCGCCTGCCGGATTCTCCGGGAAGGATACAGACAGCACCGCCTGAGGCCAGTTCAGCCGGACGGCCGCATACCGCCCCTTTTCCCTGGCCGCATTTTCCAGAAGCCCCAGAAGCTCCTCCAGCACCTGGCGGGTGAGGATTCCCCCTCTCCAGTGAAAGGTCAGTACCCGCCCCTTCTTTGCCGCCTGAGCCGCCCGTTTCGCCACTTCCTCCGTCTTAGTAAACGAAAGCTTCTTCTCCCGGTAATAAAAATGGTTTCCATCGCCGCAGGCCGGAGCCGGATAAAGAACCGGCTCATGATCCCGGAAAAGCCGCCCGTCATCCAGATTAAAATAATCGTACCGGATTTCTCCCTCTGCCCCCAAACTGTTGTCAAAGGTGGCGTCCAGATGAAAGGTCTGACCGCCCAGACGGATAATGTTCCAGGCGTGGCGGTATTTGATCTTCTTCTCCGGGTTGGCATCAGACACCGCAATTATGCACCAGATCCCCAGCCGATCGCAGAGAAGCTTCACCGTCTTCGCAATCCCCTCGCAGACCCCCACGCCCTGGCCCAGGGGGCCGATAATCTCATGGGAATAAGCCTTTTTCAGCTTGTCATAGCGGACAGAGGTGCAGATAAAATCATGGATATACCGCTCTTTCTCCCACTCCCCCAGCCCCTGGGCCGGACGCACCAGCTTGGCAATCCGCGCCTCCATGGCCTTCTGCTGCTCCCGCACCTTCGCCTTCTCAAAGAGGTATTCCGGGAGAACCTGCGCCCCCTCATTTCCCGGGTAATAGCGGAACCGAAAGCCAGAGGCCCAGAAAAGCTCCGGGCAGTCCAGACGCAGCCGGAAAAATACATCCGACAAAAGCCGCCCGTCTGCCGACGGCACCGAAAATTCACTTTCCAGGGACATCAGACCATTTTTCATGGCCCGATAAACCGCCTGCTCTGTCTTGGTCATATGTTCATAATAATAGGGTTCCATTTTCCGCTGCTCTCCTTTTGCATGCCATTGTCTGCTTTCGCCCCCGCCCGTTAGGCAAATCCGTTAGGGAAACGATGATGTTATCCGCTTTTCCTTAGCTTCACATTTCTCTATGGTAATCCAGAGTACAATTCCGGTCAAGCAGAATTTCCAGCTCCTCTCCGCAAAAAACAGCGTAAGTGCCCCAGCAAAACATCGGAAATATTATAACAAAAAAATTGAATATTAACAAAATACATGTTATAATAAATAAAAAATATTAAAAGGACCATTTATGATAAACTATTTGCATGAAATATTTGGATTGGATGTTAAAATTGAAAATTGGAGCGGCAAGAATAAACTGCCGCTTTATTTGAGAAATAAGAGGGATTATTTCGTGCTGTCAATCGACAAAGCGCAGAGTATATTGATGAAAAATAGTTCTGGTAATTTTAATGTTTCTGTTTTCGAAAAAGAAATAAAGGAAATCGAAAAGTTTTCAGGAATGACCGTTGTATTGTGGCTTGATGCTGTCTCGACCTATCAAAGAAACGCGCTTATTAAAAACAAAATTTCATTCATTGTACCTAATTCTCAGATTTATATTCCGGCGTTGGGAATGTGCTTAAAAGAATTATGTGCCGGTAAAAGAGAGAAAGTTGAGAAAATATCTCCGACAACACAATTCCTTCTTTTGTATTTTATCTATCAAAAACAACATGAGGAAAAGAGTCTGTCGGAACTTGCAAAATATCTTAACCTATCGGCAATGAGCGTCAGCAGAGCTGTACAGGACTTACAAGAATTAGGTTTACTGGAGGTTCGAAAAGCAGGTACTAGTAAGATAGTAAAATCCGTGGCGATTGGCAAGGAGTTATACCAACGTTCAAATAAATATATGCAGTCACCGGTTCAAAAGAAAATCTATGTAAGTCTTAAGTACTTTGATCTTCATTTGCCTTATGCAGGAGAAACAGCACTGGCAAAACAGAGCCTCTTAACTTTTCCAAGATGTACAATTTTCGCTATGGACAAAAAATTGGCAAAAACTATTCCAGAAGAGCATTTAGTTGAACCAACGCTTATATCCGATAACGATTATGTAGAAATTGAATTATGGAAATATAATCCTGCAGTATTTGTTACCGACGAAGCAGTGGATGTCGTATCATTGGCAGAAAGCCTTAAGACAACAGATGATGAACGCGTGGAAATGCAGATAGAAAAGCTTATGGAGGAATACGAATGGTAGCTGGAATGGAAACTTTTAGAGAAGCTTTTTATGGATATGAGGATTGTTATACAATTATTGGCGGTACAGCATGTGACATTCTGATGAATAACGCACACCTTGCTTTTCGGGCTACCAGAGATATTGATATGATATTGCTTATCGAAAATCGTTTTGAAGAATTTGGAGAAGTATTGTGAAAGTTTATCAAGGATGGGGCTTATCGGTGTGGATGGAAAAGTTCTGAAAAGCTGCATTTCTATCGTTTTACGGAACCGCATAATCCTAACTATCCTATAATGATCGAGTTGTTTTCAAAAAATCCCGGCTATCGACTGCATGAGAATAATATGATCATTACTCCATTACATGTTTCAGCCTAAATATCAAGCCTTTCAGCAATAATGTTAAATGATGATTACTATGAATTTATGATAAGAGGACGAAAAGTAGTGGATGGTGTGGGAACTCTTGGTGCAGAACATCTGATTCCATTTAAAATGCGGGCATGGTTAGATCTTTGCAGACGAAAAAGCGAAGGTGAGCATGTAAATTCAGCCGATATTAAAAAACATAAAAATGATGTATTTCGTTTGATGAATATAATAAACCCAGATGAAGCAGTTACTGTACCGGAAACAGTTAAAGATGATATAAGACAGTTTATCGAAAGAATGCTGGAAGAACGAATTAATATGAAAAATATTGGACTTGATATGGAATTGGAAGACGCCTTGCAGGTTTTGATGAAGGTGTACGGTATCTATAAGAACACATAAAAACACACTGTCTTAATTCCAGGGAGGTTTGCCATGAATACAGAACAACGGCTGGAAGCCTTTGAAACCATGCTGGCCGCAGTAAAGAAAACTGCCGAGGACACAGCTTCCCGCATGACACAGTTAAAAAAGGACGGCCGCGAAAAGACCGTCACCTACCGCCAGCTGATGACCACAAAGCTGCAGTATCAGAATTTCCTTTCCCTTTACCAGCTTTACGGTCTTCTGGACGAAGAAGAAAACGGAGGTGAATCTCATGACTAATGAAAAAGTCTACGCAATGCCCTTTGCCAAAATCTATCCCCTTCTCGTGGCAAAAGCCCAGAAAAAGGGCCGGACCCAGGAGGAGGTCAACGAAATTATCAGCTGGCTCACCGGCTACTCGGAGGAAGAAATCGAAGCAGCCGTCGGCTGCAGCTCATCCGCTTCCGACAGCTGTTTCAACGCCTCTCTAGCCCCTGCATCTGATGGCCTCACCTATGGCGATTTCTTCCGAAACGCCCCTTGTTTAAACCCAAACCGGCTGCTCATTACCGGAACCATCTGCGGCGTGCGGGTAGAAACCATTGAAGAACCGCTGATGCGGGAAATCCGCTATCTGGACAAGCTCATCGACGAGCTGGCGAAGGGAAAATCCATGGACAAAATCCTGCGGAAGGAGAAAACAAGCCATGCCTGAAATCACACCCCAGCAAATCCGAAATTTCCGCCTGCGTTCTCATCAGCTGGATGGAGGGTCAGCCGACCTTGCAGCCCCTTCCGCTTCCTCCGCCGCAGCTTCCCCCTACGCCACAGCTTCCCCCTCCAATGCCGCCTCTCTCTCTCACCGCATCCTTTCCGCCGCCGGTATCTGCGGCCTGCAGAATTCCCCTCCCGGCGCATGGGAAACCAGCCTTTTTTCCCGGGTGCCGGACTGTACCCGTAAGGATCTCCAGCGCCTTCTCACCGAAGAGAAAACTCTCCTTCAGGCCTGGAGCTTCCGCGGAGCCCCGGTGATCTTTCCCACAGAGGACGCTCCCCTGTTTCTCCAGGCCTTGGCGGCCCGGGAAGGGGAAGAATGGCTTTACACTCACGGCATCGCCCTTGCCCTGGACTTTCTTGAGCTTTCCTTTGACCAGCTTCTGGGCGCCCTTATCCAGGTAATCCCTCAGCTGGACGGCCAGACCATTGTCAGCAAAAGCACACTGGATCAGACGCTGGCAGAATGGATGCTTCCCCTCCTACCGCCCTCCCGGCATGCCCGCTGGAACAGCCCTTCCATGTACGGCGCCCCGGAACGCCAGACCGTAGGCGGAGCCGTGGTCTCCTTTCTCCTTCGTCCCTGCTCTCTGCTGGGGCTGGTGGTCTTTGGGAAACGCCAGGAAACCCTCCCTACCTTTACTTCCTTTAAACGCTGGACGGGCCATCCCTTCCAGCCCATGGCCCCGGACACCGCAGTAAGGCTTCTGGTAAAAAAATATCTCCATGCCTACGGCCCTTCCTCTCCAGAGCATTTTGCCCTGTGGCTTGGCTGCTCCAAACAGCAGGCCCGCCGTATGTGGAATACCCTTTCCCATGAGCTGACCCCCGTCTCCGTCCTTGGGAAAAAGGCCTTCCTTCTCAGCGAGGATCTGGAGGCCCTGCTCAATCCGGCTCCCATAAGCCAGCCTCTGCGGCTTCTCGGCCCCCATGACCCTTACCTGGACAGCCGTGACCGGCTGATCCTCCAGCCAGATACCTCCCTTCACCGGCAGATCTGGAAAACCGTATCAAATCCTGGCGCTATCCTTATGGAAGGCCAGGTTATCGGCATCTGGAACTGCCGCAAAAAACCAAAGGGACTGGAAATCCAGATGAAGCTCTTTGACCCAGAGCTCTTTAGCCCAGATAAGGAAATGTCAGCCGCTGCAAATCCGGACGTTCCGCCCCACGCTTTGCGCAGCGCCCTTTCCCTGCAGGCAGAGCAGTACGCGGCTTTCCGCGGCGAGCGCCTTCTGAAATTAAATTTTCAATCCCTGGGCTGCATCTAAGCTTTACGCTGGATTTTTCATCGCCTGCGGATATTTCACGATTAAAATCTCATCCACCCCCACCTGGAACACCGCTGCCAGCACCACCAGATTATCTACAGACGGCAGCGCTGTTCCATGCTGCCATTTATAGATGGCCTGCGGCGTCTCAAAGCCAAAGACCGTTTGCAGATCCTTCACCGACAGATTCCGCAGCTTTCGCAGGCGCTGAATATTCTTTCCCGTCGCTGCCGTATCAATCACCGGCATGAAACAATTCATGCGCTCTCCCCTCCTTTCTTCCAGCAGCCGACAACCGGCAGACCCTCTGCCCAGCAGGTCACTCACCGCCAGCAGGCTCATCCGCCGCCAGCAGACTCACTCACCACCAGCAGACTCACCCGCCACCAGTAGGCTCATCCGCCACCAGCAGGCTCATCCGCTCAGCCGCCCCTCCACTCAATCAGCCGCCTTAAAATTATACACCGGCTTCATCACCGCAATCACATCCACCGTCTCCCGAATCACCGGCAGAATATCTTCCATGGACTTATAGGCAAATGGCGCCTCGTCCAGCGTCTCCAGGCTCACGGATGTGGTGTAAATCCCCTCCATTGCCTTCCGGTAATCCTCCAGCTTCAGGCTCTCCTTCGCCTTCGACCGGGACAAAATCCGCCCAGCCCCATGGGGCGCCGAATCATTCCACTCCGGGTTCCCCCGCCCTACGGCCAGAACGCTTCCATCCCGCATATTGATGGGAATCAGCACCCGCTCCCCCTTGTGGGCCGCAATGGCTCCTTTCCGCAGGATCATTTCCTTTGTGTCAATGTAATTGTGAATGGTGTGAAAAGCCTCTCCCGCCGAAAGCCCGGTGCGCTCTAACAGAATCTCGCTAATCAGCTCCCGATTGCGCCGGGCAAACTCCTGACAGATCTCCACATCGTAGAGATAATCCTCCATCCAGCTCCCATACAGCCAGCACAGATCCTCCGGAATCAACAGCGCCTTATTCTTCCAATGAAGCTCCTTTAACGCTCCCTCGATCTCCTTACGCCGTCCCTCCGCCTTATACTCTGCAATCAGCGCATCCTTTTTCTGAAAATACTCCTCTTTCCCCTGGTGCAGCTCCACCGCCAGATTTTGATAATACTCCGCCGTCTGCTTCCCCAGATTCCGGCTTCCTGTGTGGATCACCAGGTACTGCTCCCCATCCTCTGTCCGGTCGATCTCAATAAAATGATTTCCCCCGCCCAGAGTGCCAAGGCTCTTCTCGATCCATTTTGTCTTGCTTAAGGCCCGGTAACAGCGCAGGCGGGTGAGATCAAAGCGCTCCTTACGCCCCTCCCAGGCATTCTTTCCCGACGGCACAAAATGGCAGGCCTCATCAAACCGGGCCAGATCCACTTCCTGCTTCCCCAGGCTTACAGTGTACATGCCGCAGCCAATATCCACCCCCACCAGATTAGGCACCACCTTATCCGTCACCGTCATGGTGGTGCCGATGGTGCATCCCTTTCCCACATGCACATCCGGCATAATGCGGACGCGGCTTCCCGCCATAAACTCCTGGTCACACATCCGACGGATCTGGGCAATCGCCTCCTCCTCAATCACACTGGCGTAGCAAATCGCCGTGTTCATTAATCCTTTAATCTCCAGCATAATTTATTTCTCATCTCACTTTCTCTTACAAATTTTCTCCTTCAAATCCTTTTTTATTTCTAACTCCTTTTGGCAGCACCTGCTTCACTGCCTGATACCACCGGCTTCACCGCCTGATCCACGTTTCCTAGCCCCCATCTGCTCCCTTTCCCCTCTTTCCTCCTACGAAAAAAGCCGCCCATCCCGTAAGATAAGCGGCCCGCAATCCTGATTATGCGTTTTCCTTGAAAATCAATCTCTGAAAAATTAATCCCAAAAATCAATCCTCAAAAATCAACCTCTGGAAAATCCGTCTCCCCTCAGAATCCGTATCTGCGCCTGAATCTGCCCTCTTACCGGAATGCATCACAAATAAGCTGTGTCCGCTCTGAAGCTCACAGCGATGATCCATCTTCTGTTCCGGCCTTATCTGGATTCTGAACATCTTCATCATGCACTCCTTTCCCAGGCTTCTCCGCCCGCAGATTCATTGATTCCATCGGAAGAAATCCATCCTTTCTCCCAACTCGACTATAGAATAGCATACTTTTTCTGGTTTGTCATTATACCAGTAGTATAATCCCATTTTTCCATAAAGCTCTTAATGTTAATACCCCTCACTCAGCAAAAAATCTGCCACATGCATGGTCTTAATCCCTTCATAATTCCCTCCGGCAAATTCATCCGTCCGCAGCACATATTTCGGATAATTATCCGTGATTGACAACAGGTTCCCATACTCCCGCTGCGCAGTCTCTCTCCGCTCTATCCGCTGGGAAATCTGGATATAAAGCTTCTCATCGGCTCTGGCTGCCACAAAATCTACCTCCACATTATCCAGCTTTCCCACGTACACCTCATATCCCCGCCTGCGAAGCTCCAGATAAACCAGATTTTCAAGCATACTGGCCACAGCATCCTCATCATACCCCAAGACGCTGAATCGGAAGGCCGGGTCGGCAAGGTAGAATTTCTCCTGTGTTTTCAGGATTTCCTTCCCCTTAATGTCATACCGGGAACAGCGATGGAGAATATAGGCGTTTTCCAGCTTGTTCAAATAGCTGTAAACCGTCTCCGGATCCATTTGCCGGTTCTGGCTTTTCAGATATTTCGAAAGGGATGTGGCCGAAAAGGTCTGGCCTACATTGGAAAAGGTATATTTTACCACCCGCTCCAGCTGATCCACTTTTCGAATCTGATTTCGCTTGACAATGTCAGTAAAAATCGTCGAGTGATAAATATCCTTCACCACCGTATATGCTTCCTCACAGGCAAATTCCTGGAGCTGAAGCGCAGGAAATCCTCCCATCCGCAGGTAACGTTTAAATTCTGTATAGCGATCTCCCGGCGTGGTATAGCTTTCGCGAAACGTCAAATACTCTGCGAAGGATAGGGGATACACGCGAAATGAAACATACCGGCCCGTCAGATATGTGGAAATCTCCGAGGACATCATGGAGGAATTGGAACCGGTAACATAAATATCCACATTAAAATCATTCATAAAGGAATTGACCGCCTTTTCCCAGTCTTTAACCTCCTGCACCTCATCCAGAAACAGATAGGTTCTCCTTCCATCCATTAGGCGGCTCCCAACCTCCTTATACAGCTTTGATGCCGTGTCCATATCCTCATACCGCAGGCTGTCAAACCGATAGGAAAGAATCTGCTCCGGCAGCACCCCGCGCACTTTCAGCTCTTCCTGCAGCATGGCAAAAAGCGTGGACTTCCCGCATCTGCGGACACCGGTGAGAATTTTGACAAATGGCGTATCGATAAAAGGTTTAATTTTATCCATGTACAGTTTTCGGTAAATCATCCGTCATCCCTCCCAATTGAGCAAAACGCTTGCCTCATATTAAAGCTTTACCTATATTATATCCGTTTTCTCCCTAATTACAATAAGTTTTATGGTTATAATCCGATAAACTTTTCAAAATTCCAAAGTATAACGGATATATTTCAATACTAAGCATCAGCACCTCCCAAAGCCATCCGGCCGATGTTTATGTTCTGCTTAAATCATGTTAGAGAATTATGAAACACGAAATAATTGTGCCCGGTGAAAACAGCAGGATAAACAATAACAGGATAAACAGACCTTTACAAGAGTGAATACCCCTTCCGGCAGATTTCATCGATCTCTTCATACTTCGCCTCAATATAAGGGGCAACCTTCTCTATCCTTTTTTTCACCCCTCTGCGGTAGATAAAATACGGCAGGATCCACCCCAGAAAACCAGGTATGGCAAGGAGGACGCAGAGCCAGATAATCGGCGGCTCCGCCGTCACCGCGAATACGGAGCCAGCCATAAATCCCGTTCCCGCCAGGCCGCAGGTCAGAGTATGGATAATGAAAGGTTGTCTTTGAGTTCTCCAGCTTTTCCAGCTCCGCCAGACAGGCGTCAAAGGAGCTTGTACAGAATGTTGAATTCCCTTGTGGTCACTGGGATTTCCTTCCCGTCCACCCTTCCCGTCATCATATTCATCATCTGCTGCTTTTCCATTTCCAGTTCATTCCCAAAGGAAGCAAACATCGCCGTCTGCAGGGTGAGCCTAGCCGCCCAGAAAAATCAAAACGCCCTGCCCCCATTTCCCCATCACAAGACACCTCCCATGACTTTCCGCGAAAACAGGATAGCAGAGCGTTATTTGCTTTTTATTTGAATTTTGTTTCAGAATTGTTAATGGCGCAGTTTGTTAATGACACAATTTTTGCGAATCACTTAATCCTCCACCTGGCGCTCTCCCGCTGCAGCTCCACCATCCGGCGGTAAATGCCGCCCTCCTTTGCCATCAGCGCAGCCGGAGACCCTTCCTCAGCCACCTGGCCCTCGGCCAGGACAACGATCTTATCCGCCGCCTTCACCGTGCGCATCCGGTGGGCGATTACCAGCACCGTCTTTCCTGTCAGCAGGCGGGAAAGTGCGCCCTGCACCTTTGTCTCATTTTCCACATCGAGACTTGCCGTCGCCTCGTCAAGGAGCACAATAGGCGCATTTTTCAGCAGTGCCCGGGCGATGGAGATCCTCTGCCGCTCACCGCCGGACAGCTTCGTCCCATTCTCCCCGATGGGCGTATCGTACCCCTGTGGCAGCCGCTGAATGAACTCATCGCAGTTTGCCGCCCTGGCCGCAGCCCGCACCTCCTCGTCAGCGGCGCCGCGCCTGCCCAGGCGGATGTTTTCCATCACCGTATCATCAAACAGCACCACATCCTGGAAAACCATGGAGTAATCCCTTAAAAGCACCTCTGGATCCACCGTGGAAATATCCACGCCGCCTACCCGGATGCTTCCCTCGGTCACGTCCCAAAGCCTTGCGGCCAGCCGGGCGCAGGTGCTCTTTCCAGAGCCGGAGGGGCCCACCAGGGCGGTCACCTCCCCCTCCTTTGCGGTAAAGCTGACCTGGTGAAGAACTTCCTTTTTCTCATAGGAAAAGCACACATTTTCAAAGACAATATCATGGCCCTGGGGGAAGAAATGCTCTGTCCCCTCCGCAGCAGGCGTATTATAGATTTCATTCATGCGGTCGGCAGACACCTGGGAGACAAACATTTCCGCAATCAGCGCCAGGCTCTGGTCAAAGGGCGCGTAAACCCGGGTAATGACCATCAAAAACAGGAACAGCAGCATAAAATCAATCCTGCCGGAAAGGATCAGATTGACCCCCGAAAGGATGGTTGTGGCCACTCCAAGCCGCATAATCACGCTGGCCCCATTGACGAAAAGCCCGGTACCCAACTCTCCCTGGATGGTAACCCGTTCATGCTCATCAATCTTCTGATTAAGCCCCTCCAGATACCGCTCCTCCTGATTAGCCGCCCGGATCTCCCGGATATTTTCCAAGGCCTCCTGAATGCCATCGGATACCCGAAGCGCCGCCTTTTTTGTCCGTTCGGCGCTGCGGCTGGCCATCCTCCGGCTTCCAAAAAGCAGGCCAAAAGCCACCGGCACGCCCCATAAGCAGGCGATGGTCAGCCGCCAGTCATACGCCAGCAGGCAAAGCGCAATCACCGCAGTAGAAATGTAGGCGCCGTACAAATACCCCAGCACATGGGACCAAACATGCTCCATGCGGTTCACATCCCCCATAATCGTCTCCGTCAAATCCGCCAGATCCCGTTTGCCAAAGTAGCCCAGGGGAAGCTTGCGCAGCCGTTCCGCCAGGCCAAGGCGAGTGGCCTTCACTTCATTGTACACCAGTCCATAAGTGGCCCTGTATTGCTGCAAATGAGTGATAAAGGATAAAAGGACAAAGAGAAGCACCGCACCCATAATCAGGCTTCCGCCGGAAAGGGGATATCCCTCCGTCAAAGTTCCCATAAAGCCGGACATCGTCAGATACAGGATACCGGCCCCGCCCATCACAACCAGATTGACAATGACTGTCCAGAACGTGCCCTGCTTCGTATTCCTCACGCCCTGGTCTGTCAGGGCATATTTCCGCTGAAACGCTTTTCCAAACATTTCCTCCGCCTCCTTTTCGCTGATGATTTTTACAAATCCTTTCCCCTGGCGATCTTCCACTGAACGGCCTGATTATAGTCCGCCCACATCCGGGCATACAGCCCGCCAGCCGCTATCAATTCTTTGTGATTTCCCTGCTCCGCAACCTGCCCCTGATTAAGGACGATGATCTTATCCGCATCCACCACCGTGGAAAGCCGGTGGGCAATCATGATTACCGTATGTCCCCTGGTCAATTCGGCAAAGGCCTTCTGGATCAGCACCTCATTCTCCGGGTCAGCAAATGCCGATGCCTCGTCAAGCACCACAATGGGCGCATTCTTTAGGATCGCCCGCGCCAGGGCAATCCGCTGCTGCTCGCCGCCGGAAAGATACGTCCCCTCCGTACCAAGCATTGTGTCAATCCCCTCGGGCAGCTTATCTAAGATATCCTGGCACTGAGCGGCTTTAAGCGCCTTAAGTACCTGCTCCCGGGTGGCATCCGGCCGGGCAGCCCGGACATTTTCCAGGATCGATGCCTTGAACAGGCGGTTATTCTGAAAGACAAAAGCCACCTGATCCATAAGGACATGGGGATCGATCTGGGCCACATTCACGCCCCCTACCTCCACCGCTCCGGACGTAACATCCCAGAACCGCGGAATCAGGCTGGCCGCTGTCGTCTTGCCGCCGCCGGAAGGCCCTACAAGGGCCACCGTCTGCCCCGGCTCAGCCGTGAAGGACACATGGGAAAGGGCAGGATTCTGCGCACCTTCATAAGTAAAGCTCACATCCTTAAACTCCACCCGGTTGCTCTGGGGCACCTGGGGATTCTCCGGCACCTTCAGCGCAGGCGCACACATCACCTGCTCGATGCGGCCCAGGGCCGTGCTGGCCAGCATTATGCCGGAGGACGCAAACATAATCTTGGCAAGGGCCGTGGAGATGATGGCCGAAAACACCGCATAAAAGGCAAAATCTGTGACAAAGCCCACAAAATCCCCGCCAGCCAGTGCCCCCGGCGCCAGAAACAAGGCCGCTGGCACCAGGAACACAAAAGCCCCTTCCGTGAAGGTCAGATTAACCGACTGGGGCACCCGGCATACATCCGCCTGGTAATGCTCCGCCTTGCTGCTGTACTCCTCAATAGCCTCCTGGAAGGCCCGGAAAGAATAAACCGTCTGCTGGAAAATCTTGACCACAGGAATACCTCGCACATACTCCGTGCCCGCCTTGGTCATCCTGTCCTGGGCCGCCTGGTATTCCGCCATGATTTTGGCATTCTTCCCGCCCATCATGGAAAACATGGCCGCCACGGAGATCACTGCCGCCAGAAGGCAGGCCGCTCCCATCCGCCAGTCAAACACCAGCATCATCACCAGCATGGCCAGAAACAGCACAATGGTGCCCACAATATCCGCCAGGTTATGGGCAAGCAGTGTCTCCGTATCCGCCGCTGCCGCATCCAGCCGTCCGCGGATCAGGCCGGAGGCATTGGAATCAAAAAATCCCAGCGGCGCCTTCATCACACGGGCCACTCCCTCCTTGCGGATATTCGACGCCGTGCGGAAGGCCGCCAGATGGGTGCACATCAGCCCCATAAAATACAGAACAATGCCGCCCACCGCAAAGCCAAAGGCCATCCAGCCATACCGGGCAGCCCCCTGGGCCCGCGTCCACTCCGGCGCCGCGGCAATCAGATCCCGCGCCGCCAGCCAGATGCAGATGTAAGGCGCCATGCTCAAAAGCATAGAAACTGCCGACAAGGCCAGACCCAGAAAGGTCAGTCCCCTGCGGCTGCCCGCATAGCCAAGCAGCACCGCCACATCGCTCTTTTTTTCATTTTTCATTGCTGTGTCCTCCTTATATTAAAATTTAAAGTTAGTTTATACTAACTATAATTCTAAAAAAATAGCATTCAAAAATAAATGCTGTACCCGGATAGAAAACCTGATGATTGTGTGCTACAATGATTTCGGATACCAGGGTCATAAAGCCTGAAATCCGATGCAAACCTGCTTGCAAAACAGCAGAAAATAAAGATGAATTGGAGGGTACAAATTTATGGAATATACCGACTACATTGAGCTGGGCTTAAATGGCGAAGCACCGTTAAAACTAATATTATGCGGCAATGTTCAAGGCGAAAATAATCATAAAATAGGTGTGGTATCCGTTGTATTTGCCACAAATGATAAGTCATTAGCAGAGCAAAAAATACACCAATTGACCGCAGAAAATCCCGATCATTATTACATGGTATACAGCGTGCCCTTAAATACAGACTTAACCAAACTTACGCATTATCCCTCCATAGAGATAACAAAAGAAGATTTGCAGGGGTAATTGCTGCTTCTCGCCTGTCACCTGCCTCACTGTCACACGCCTCACTCCCCCATCAGCTTCAGCCACCCCGCCGTATAAAACGCCTGCAGCTGCTCCACATCCTGCATCGCCTGTTCTCGCGGAATATCGTGAATCACCACCTCAAAAATCCCATTAAACATCCCGCTGGCAATGATGTGGCACAAGGACTGATCCAGCTTGGGGATACTGTGCCCTAAACGGCGGAGGGTTTCCATGTACTTAAGCGTGCTCTCCACCTCCACCTCAACCATGTTGTGGACAAAGTGCTCATAGCTGGTGCCCTCCGCCCCGCACAGCAAAAGCTTTACCGGCTCCCGGTGGCTGCAGATATAATCTACCATCCAGTGAAGATAAGAATCAGACTCTACTCCCATGTGCGCAGGCTGCTCCTCATCCGGCAGCTCCGCAAAGGAAATCTGTGCCTCCATAAACCTCCCCATCAGCGCCGCCGCGTGGGGCTCCACAAGGGAAGCAAACAGCGCTTCCTTGCTGGAAAAGTATCCGTAAAAAGCCCCTGTAGTCACCCCGGCATGCTTGACAATCTGCCGCAGAGATGCCCCCAGAAACCCCTTTTCCGAAAATTCATCCAGCGCAGCCTGCTGGATCTTCGCTAATGTATCCAGTGATTTTTCTTCCATAATCAGCCCTCTGTCCCGACGAAATTTATGCAGACCTATACCGCAGCTGTACACTGCGGCAATATATATAACAGCGATATATAACAACGTTATAATACAGCAGACAGACAGCGCTGTCAAGAATGACAGCGCTCAGTCATTGAGTATTTTTCATCATTTGGGCCCTCGCAATTTCCGTAGCAAAAAAATCTCAAAATTTACCCAGGACTACCCTCCTGCCATATACCCTGAACCGGCCGATCCATTTCCAGATAACGATCCAGTTGCTGCTCTACCAGCCCTGCGATCATCTCCGCAAAGGGACGCAAATCTCCTTCTACCGCATAAGCCTCCAATGTATTAAAGTATTCCAGCCGGTTTTCTTTCGCAATCGAAACAGCCGGGAAACCATTGGCGAGAAGCTGATAGTTCATAATCAGCCGTGAGGTACGGCCATTTCCGTCCAGGAATGGATGGATTTTCACAAATTCCGCATGAGTCCATGCCGCAAGCTCAATCAGGTTAAGTTCATTCCCTTTCCAGGACAAATCTGCGTAAAAATTTTTGACCTGGCGATACATTTCATTCGGGGATGGCGGCGTATGCTGTGCTCCGGAAATATACACATCCACGTTCCGGTAAATGCCCCCCGTAAAAATATGATCCATCAGGATTGCATGAATATCCTTTACGATCTTCTCACTGAGCGGCTCGCCCTTTTCAATACACTCTTTCACATACCTGTATGCATTCCGGTGGTTGACCGCTTCATATAACTCCCTAAGATGCTTGCCGCCAATGGAAATCCCATCCTCCAAAAGCACCTTCGTTTCAATCAGTGTCAGGGTATTCCCTTCAATCGCCGTAGAATTATGGGTATATTCAATCTCAAATGCCTGCTCAAAGGTCTGCAGGGTGTATTCGGGGATCCGTTTAAGGCTAGCCTGGTACTGATCCCGTTTCTGTATTAATTTCTCGTAATTCAAGCCTGCCACTCCTTCCTGTTTCTGCATTGTTATCAGTATACCATAAATCCAGAGAAGCGTAATCAGAAAATTTCTCCCTCTCACTTATGTACTAATCCATTCCTAATCCATTTTATCCCAACTCCAACGCCCACTCCCGCAACAGACACAACAAAATACCAGCTCCCCTGAAAAAGTGAACTCATATTCCGAAACACATACACCGACGGAATAAAGCACAGAACTGTCACAATCGGGTATAGCCAGATTACCCGCTTATCCGAAATACTGCCAATCATAACCGACAGAACAAATGTCGATAAAATCAGCACCACCACCATCCCCATCACATCCGTAGGCCCGGTAAACAGAGGAAGCAGGTAAAAAAGCAAAATCTGCAGGATCAAAACGAACAGCTCTTTTTTACACTTCTTCATGACAATCACACTCCTTTATTTATGCGTTTCGCCGCTCCCCTCCAACCCTCTTCCACAATTTCCCTGATCAACAATTCCCCCGAAACTACTCACCCCGCAAACAACACTCCATCAAAGCATTCTTCAACACTCTTCCCTTCAATATTATGCGGCCAGGTACTTTCATCCACAAAAACCTTATAGCTCCTTCCCGTCGCCGAGTCCTCCAGAATCCCGTAGGTTTCACTGTCCGTCGCCACCCAGTACACCTTTGTGCCGGCGGGGATAACCGTCTTTTTCGCAAATCCTTCTCCTGTAAATGTCGGTACATCAGTAAGAGCCGTCAGCTCCCATCGGTCTATCCGGTATTCCTCCTTCAGCGGTACAGGCATCCCGCCTGCCCCAATCCGATAGTCTCTGATAACCGGAACGGTGGACAGCAGTGCAGTTCGATTGTGCAATTCAAAATTTCCCGCTTCCATAGGAACAGAATCATAAAAACCGCTCTGATAGATGCTGCTTTCCCCATTGCCCTCTGCAAGGGATTCCAGATTCACAATGGTCAGATAACGGTAATCGTTATCACTCCGGCACTCTCCATAGAAATAGACGCCATCCTCTCCCTGCATAACATATGCGACGCTTATTCCATAATAACCGTCTAAAGTCATCTCCTTTCCATCTGCCGTCAGCGTATAAAATGTCATCACATCCTTTTTATCCGCAAGGCCATAGGACACCTTTTCCAGACTTCCATCCCCGTCGATATCTATGCTGAGGCTTTTGTACTCGTTCAGTTTATGTACATCCGTATCGTAAGTACAGATATATTTCTGGTTAAATCCCACCTTTTCATTGTCATAAGGAATTTCCACTTTTACAATGCCCGCCGTCCAGGGGCCGATCTCATAGGGATTAAAGTACACCGTCATTCCCTGATGGGTAAGGACAAACTTCAGGCTGTAGCTGTAATTCCCCACTCCCGCCGCCTGGTCAAAAACCTGCTGATGAACCGTTTCCTTGTACTCCGGGAACAGATCCGCATCCCCGTAATCTTCCGCCAGCCGGGCAATGATTTCTTCATACAGCGCTTCCCGGTCAGAAATCACCGCAGAAAGGCCAAGCTGCTCTCCTGTCTGTGAATCGTAATTATATCCCAACGTTGTTTCGCCTCCATGGGCGCCGCCGGAAAAGCTGCTGGTTTCTTTGATAAAGGAAAATACCCGGTCATCTGCAAGAAGAATCGTGATCGTGGATTCCTCTGAATGGGGAGAAAATCCCTCGCCGCCTGACTGCTGGGCGTAAAAATCCTTCCTGCCGCTTTGCGAAAGCAGATGGTACATGCCCTCCAAAGCCGACATCTCCGACTGGGAATATTCATCGAGAGCCGCCTGCAGCTGCGGATATTCCTCCTCCCGGACGCCCACGGTACAAGACTTTGCCGTACAGAAAAGCTGAACGCCGCTGCTGACCTCGCCAACCGCACTGTAATCATTGAACCGCTTTTCCTCCACAACCGGATGGAGAAGCTTTCGTCCTGCTTTCGCTGCTGTTTTTGCCCTTCCCGCTGCGGCCTTTCCTGACTCTGCAGACTCTTCCATATTGCCATTCTCGGCTGCGCCATTTCCGGCCCCGCCATTTTCCTCTGCCGAATCGCCATTCTCTGACGCGCCCTTCTTCGCCGCCTTGTCATTCTCCGACGCACCATCCTTCACCGCCGCATCGTTATTCTCAGATCCATCGCCGTCTTCAGCCGCGCTGCCATCCTCCTCTCCATCACTGTTCTTCGTCCCAATGCCTTTCGGCACTACATCATTCACCACTTCCACAGCCTTCTCCACTGCCGTATTAATCTCTTCCGTCACCTTCTCCAGCAGCGGATTCGAGCTGCACGCCGTTAAACTGGTGCTCATCAATATTGCCGTAATCAAAATTTGCTTTTTCATCCCCATGTTCTCCTCTCTCAACATCTGCCGTCAATCAGCAGAACCTATACCCCAAACCCATTGGTTATACCGATAAAAATCAAAATAACTCCCGCTGCCTGAATCCCTCTTTTGGCCCTTCCAGCGTCCAGCCATCCCATAGTCTGCGGATAAACTGGATTAATCGCAAAAAGAAATCCCGTAAAAGCCCATGCAAGATTATAAAAAATATCTTTTACAGCATACAGAGACAGACCGAAGCCTGCCACTATAAAAATCCCGCAAATCAATATCTGCCATTTAAATTTCACCTCTTATCCGCTCCTCCAAATAATGATAATCATCCATGAAACGAGGTTCATTCCATGTATTCCTGTCCTTTTGAAGCAGCTCTTTCGCACGGGCATAATCCTTTGCTCCGATTGCCGCAAAAATATCAAGTACAGCAATAGCTCCGCCATACCGTTTGCTGTCCCGATATGAATGAAATACCTCATTTTTGCAGCACCTCAGCCACTCCAAATACTTCAATGTATCATAAATTCCGGCGCTGTATGTTTCCAAAACAAATTCAGCTAAAATGCCATGCTCATTTTCATTCCGTTTATTCAGCACCCTTGTTCACTTTCTCTTTAAAATTATCCCGTGCCTGAAAAATGACATCATTCCCATCGATCGATAAAGTAAGGATATACGTATAAATACTGCCATCCTCAGCTTTTAACTGAAAGGATACTGCACCATCCCCAAGGTAGGTAAAATCTGGTTCATCCGCGATTATGGCGCCTATTCCGCACTGCTGAAAGTCCCCATCTGCATTGAAAAATGCCACATTGCAGGTTCCTGCGCAGTTATCCAGGAAAAGCACCGCGCCGATACGGCCCCATGCATAATCCGGCATTAATACACAATTTATATATTCCCAGCCATCCTTCTGAATATCCGAAAACATCGTCAGGACATCCTCTTGAGACCAATTTTCCTCCTGCCGCGCAAACTCCGCAAACCCATTCTCATACTTCACAAAAATCCGAGAATCGTCCGCCTCATTCCCGTAAATCTCCTGCCCCACATCAAGCCTGGTGCCGCTGAATTCCTCCTCCAGATACTCCAGGTTATTCACACAGTTCACTTCCCCCACCTTTTCAAACCCATCCTCCAGCTGACCGTCAAATCCCGTAGCCTCATACCAATAACGATTTCCCTGATAGTACACGGTAATTCGCTGAACCTCCTCAGACGGATACCCTGTAGGTATAAGATTCTCCTTCGGTGCTTCCTGCCCCATCTGCTCTTCACGCCGGGCGCTGCAGGCAGAAAGTAAAATGAGCAGAATGAGCAGGCAGAAAACAGTCATAAGCCTGCCAGCGCTTTGCTTCGCCGACGATTTCTTTGCCTTAAATTGCTTTACTTCAGACATTCACCGCACCTCCATTTTCCCCAGGCACACATATTCTGCTTTCATTATATCAGCTCTCTGGTAAACATGCCTTACTTTTTCTTTAGACTTTTATAACAGTTATCTTCCTGAAAACGCAGATCTCGTTCTGGCAGCACTTCCCCATACGGTTCGGCTTTTTCCATATGAAAAGCAAAAAGCAAGGCCGAAAACTGCCTCCGCAATTTTCCGCCCTGCAATTCTCCGTGCAGCCATTCTCCGCCCTGCATTTTCCCCAATATTTTTCTTCAATACTTTTCAATAATCCCTTCCATCTCCCCCCAATGCTTTTCCATATCGGCCACAAGCCCCAGCTGGGTTCTGCACCGGTCCAGGTTGTGGCCTTCACGGGAAGTATGGAAGTACACGTCGCCCTGCAGATAATCCGTCAGGAAGCGCATACCGCACTCCAGCGTCATCAGCTTTGCCCCCATAGGAAGCATCTTCTTTTCCGTCTCCGTCAGCCTGCCGGCGCAGCCCTCCAGGAAGCCTTTTGCATAGATGTCAAACAACGGCAGGGACAGCTTTGCCTTGGTATAGTCCGGCTCATCCTCAGCCGCCATATTGGCGCCGAAGCGGATAGAATCCCCAAAATCAAAAATAGACAGCCCCGGCATGATGGTGTCCAGGTCGATAATGCACAGGGCCTCACCAGTTTCATTATCATTCATAATATTGTTTAATTTGGTGTCATTATGGGTAACCCGCAGGGGCAGCTCGCCTGCCGCCAGCATATCCATGGCAGCGTGCATATCCGCCTCGCGATCCAGAATAAACTGAATCTCCGCCTGCACAGAAGCCGCCCGTCCGCAAATATCCTCCTCAATCGCCTTCCTAAAAGCAGCCAGCCGAAATGGCGTATCGTGAAAATGGGGAATCGTCTCGGTCAGCTCCTTTGCCGGGTAATCAGCCAGCAGCTGCTGAAAATGCCCAAAGGCCCTGCCGCTCTGGTAAAAGTCTTTCGGATCCTTTACCGCATCATAGCAGGAAGCCCCCTCGATGAATAAGTACACTCTCCAGAAATTCCCCTCTGCGCTGGCATAATAATCCTGGCCATCTTTGGTTGGAACAGTATTTAACGTCTCCCGATCCGGATCTCCGCCATTCTCCGCAATGCGCTCCCGCAGGAAACGGGTCACCCCGGTGATATTCTTCATCAGCCCGGCAATATCCTTAAATACCTCGTGATTCATCCGCTGAAGGATATATTTCTGCTCCCCATCCTCCGTCCTGCACGCAACGCAGAATGTGTCATTAATATGGCCGCTTCCATAACGTGTACAGCTCACTGGTTCTCCGGCCAGTGCAAATGCGGCAAGTACCTCATTCAGTTCTTTTTGTTTGATTTCCAAGTTTATTCCCCCAATTTTTGCAGCTCTTTGTCAGACGTACTATCTTTCAAGTTCTTCATTAACATCATCAATCCATCTGCTGTCGCCATTCTCGAACCATTTTATCAATTTGCCAAAATTACTGCTTCCTGTAACAGAATCATCTGCTTCTAAAATTTTCACTCTCTGGCGCATATCCGCATAATTCTCCACAGTAATATGATCCATAACTACTCTAATCTGATCTGCTCTTCCTTTATAATTTTCCACTCCGGTATATTTCTTTATCAACGGAGCATTAACCGATTTAGCCGGTGATTTTAAATTTTCATCAGTCCAATGCTTGGCGATAATCTGCATAGTACACGGATTCCCAAATATGATTACTTCATCGGCAGCATTGTCAACACCATGAAACTCATTAATTTTACGTTTAATGTCTTCATACTGCTCATGGGGTTTCTTTTCCGTGTCACAAAACACAAATACAGCTTCATCTGCTCCGTTCTGGTAACGGTCCTGATATCTGGCTGGTATATTGCCATTACCGCCTGCATTGACCAATGCAATGTCATACTGCTCATTCCACACATTCAGCTCATTCAATCGATTAAGATACGCATATTCTTCATTTCCTTCACAGATAATGCAAATCTTATGTTTTATTGAAAGTTTCGGGAGCTTATTGGGCATCAGCATCATCCTCCCTTACATTCCCTTTAATACTGAGCAGCGAATTAATTAGCTCCGGATCGGGTAAAGCACCAAGCGCACCTTTTCTATACTTTTCCATAACATCTGTCGTATCCCGAACTCCCTGCTGTGCAGTAAAATCTGCAAGTGAATATACATATACGCCATCTTTATCTTTGTGTACAAACCAGATCTGCTCCTTGCGGAACATTTTTTTACAATCCATAAGGTTAATATCATGGACGGTAAATATCATCTGGGCACTGGTATTCAGCTCATTATTAAACATAGCTACAATAGCCCTGGTAAGTTTAAAATGAATACTGCTGTCCAGTTCATCTACCACAAGAATCCTGCCCTGCTCAAGTCCTTCGATCACATAGCTTGCCAATGCTGCAATCTTTTTTGTTCCTGTAGAATCAAATAACATACTTGGAACAGCCACGCCTTTATATGTGGAAACAAGCCGTATTTGATCCATTATCGTTTCCGGAAGCTCTAAAACCTTTTCCTCTGGCTTTTCGCCTTCATCCTCTGCCTTTAGCTTGATTTTGTCCATACTTACATATTCAAAATTATCCATATAAAGGTCTGCGTTTCTTATAAACCCGACAACCTTCTCTTGAAGCTGATTTTGGTTCTTCATCAGCTCAATCGTATGCTTCATCGGGATGTTATTCATATTAATAATATCGATTTTTCCGGCAAACGCAACAATAATCTGCTTCATTTCTTCCAGGTGTTTAAATTTGCTGGTATCGATCAGATAGCACAATAAATTATTTTTAGCCATTAAAGGCATCATCTGAACTGCATCCACATCAACACAAGAATACTGTTCCTGTATGGCGTCTTTCACCAGCCAGAAAACCTCTTTTTCATTTCCATACTGATCTTTTAATATCTCGGCAAAACGCTCATATAAAAATTCTTCCTTTTCGGCATCATATTTAAAATCATACGAAAATTTCCTTCCAGATGCAAGGAAGGTTATGCCCAGATCGCAGACGGTATTACCCGTAAATATATTTGGCGTCAGATCATTTTTCTTATTAAGCAAAATCTGCCTTATTGCCCGTATGCACTTCACAAGACAGGTTTTTCCGGCATTATTCGGCCCATAAATCCCAACCGTTTTCAAAATATTAAAATGATTTTCCTTATGCACATTTGATGCAAATTTTTTATTCCTCATATCCGCTTTCATCGAAAATGAAATTTGTTCATCAAAAACGAAACAATTCTTAGCCCTAATTTCGATAATCATCCTTACATCCTCCAAACGATAATATCCCCTTACTTATATATAGTATATCATTTTTCATTTTTTATGCAACTTTTTTCCACAAAAAATCCCTAGATTTACAGAATAATTTCTCTGTATCCTAGGGATTTTTTCCTTCATTCTTCCCGTATTAAATTCAATACTGTAAATGACTTTTCCCAGCCTGAACCCCCATTTAATTCTCCTCCGAACACCAGAAAACATCCTCCCTCTCCGTCCCATCCGGATACAGGAAAATCTGGAAGTACTGCTCCTCCCCCGCCAGCTGATAAAGAAGTCCAATATGGTAGTCCAATCCCACCAGCACCATATCCAGCCTCGCCTCTCTGCCGTCCGGATGTGCCCGCTTAAGCCATCGCCCGTCCTGAATCCAGCCCTTCACCTGCTCCAGCCAGTCCGCATCCAGCTTAGACAAGCCAGCCTCATTCATCTGGAACATCAGGTCAACGATGTGCCCATTCACTTTGCAGGGGAATTGGACAAACGGCACATCCGCAAGGTAATTCTCTGGTTTCGGGCCGAAGACCTTCCAGAATCGCTCCAAGCCTTCCTCATTGATGGTAATGCAGGAGATCGACCGCTGCTTATCATCGGCGTCCGCATCCAATCCCTGCTGGAGCTTCCGGTCAGCATCGGGATTAATCCAGTGGTACTCCATCCGCTCCAGAGTCTCTCCCGCCTCGATCTCCTCCTTCAAGGTCAAAAACTCATAATCGCCGGGTTCCAGGGCAAGGCCCCGGGCCACCGCCTCCAGGGCGCCATCCTTGTCTCCAAAGTGACTGCGGAGCTTCCCTGCCTGCAGCCAGATCCAGGGATAATCCGGCTCTTCCCGTATGCCCTGCTCCGCATAATCCAGAGCTTCCTCCAGACGGCCGCAATACATCAGCGCCACCGAATACCGGTAGTACCATGTGGCGCAGCCTTTGGCATTTTTCTCCGAATCCTTCATCCACTGAGCCGCCTTGTAATAGTACCGGTACACATCCAGATTGTTGCAGGCATAGGAATACCACAGGGCAATCTGAAGATCCTGTCGGGCCTGTCTTTCGGTAAATCGCCCCTCCTGCACGCCCCGTTCCATAAAGTCCTCCAGCCATTGAAGCATTTTCCCAAAATAGCCGGATACGCCCTCGTCAAAGGATTCCAGCGCCGCAATATCCTCCATCGAAAGCAGCGAGCCCGTTTCCGGGTCCAGCTGGGGGACCCCCTCAGTCTCCCCATCCCCCTTCCACAGGCGGACTGCCCCCACACCCCGGCGGAACACATGGAAGCCGCCCCAGGTCAGATCTGTACCAGCGAAAAACTCGCCGGCCGCGTCCAGCACAGCAGGCAGATCCCAGGCAATAAAGTCCAGATACCCATAATAAAGGCCAGCAGCTCCACCCAGGAAGGTGACGGCATCCTCCCCAGCCTGTTTCCAGACAGTCTCCTGCAAAGCATCCCGAAACTGGAGGATCTGCGCCGCCCGGTCTTCTCCCCGAAAACCAGCCAGGGGATAGCACAGGAAGCCGGCCGCAGCCCCCTCCTTATGGTAGTCGTCCATGGTATCGCTTTCCCCGCACAGATACTCATTAATCAGTACCGGCAGACGGGCAGAACCAGCAAAAATATCCAGCCGCCAGTCAGCCTCCTCATCCTCCACCGGCTCCAGCTCATAGGCGATATAACTGTTGTCCAGATAGCTCTGGGCATCATCCCACAGCGTATATCCCATATCCCGAAGAGTCTGGGGCAGATGGAAAAGCCGGACAGACGGACCCTCCTTAGGCTCCTCTGCAAGATTAAGCTCACTGATGAGCGCAATGGCGGACACCTCCCCCAGCACCTGCACAGTAAGGGTGTAGAGCATCCACCACATCTTGTCTTCATTTTCCTTCATCAGAGGCAGAAGCTTTTCGCAAAAGAGCGTCAGCGAAATCCCCTCCTCCCTCTTTTCTGCCCAGGCCTGCACATCCTCCGCCTGCACCTGGATTTCCCCTGCCCGAAGAGAAAATCCTTCTGACGGCTGACGCCCTGCAAATACATTCCAGTGCGCCAGCACAGCCTCCGGCACATGGCGCTGAAAGTAAACCAGGGGGAACAGCCTCGCCCGGTTTCCCTCGGCGCTGAGGATCAGCTCATATTTCTCTCCATTAAATCCCAGCTCAAAGGCAGGCGAATCCAGAGCCAGCTCCAGGGCACTGCTGCATTTTGCAATCAGCTCCTCTCCCCGCTCATGCATCTTATCGGTGTCCATAATCTGGCGCAGCTCCTCCTCAATCGCCATAAAAGCCGCCCAGGCCTCCTTTGTCCGCTGCCGGAAGTTCTTCGCAAAGCGCGGCAGGGCCAGGCTGCTGCAGGCCTCAGCCAGCTGGCTGTCCATCTCAGGCGTGCGCTCCCTGGCGGGGATAGCCTCCAATGCGTCGATAATCTTTTGAAATTCGCCGGTTTCCTTCCATTTCTGACACTGCGCTAAAACATCCATTGCTCGTTCCTCCTTTATCCGTTTTCGTTTTTCACCCGCTCCATCTCATCCACCAGGGCATTGATCTGAAACTCCACCATACTCTCCGCCGCCTCCGGGAAGAGAAAGGGCATGGTGTCGGGAATCGCCTTATAAACCATCATCATGGACAGAGCCAGATTGCCGAAGAGCCGCGGATCAATTTCCTCCATTGGAAGGCCGAAAATCGTCAGCAAATCGCAGAATAATCGGATCTGATTTTCCCGGAAGGCCTGGAAGCTTTCCGGTGAAAGGCAGCGGTAAATCTCCTGCTCCTCCTCAATCGACAGCACGGCAATCCCTCTTTCCGCACTGTAAACGCAGGTCTCAAGAAAAGTCCTAACCCCCTCCCGCCAGCTAAGCACAGGATCATCCATCAGCTGCCGGGCGTATTCCAGAAGTTTGGGCTGCTGGTACTGAATCGCCTGCAACACCAGCTCCTCCTTGGACGAAAAGAAGGTGTAGAAAAAGGTCTTGGAGATACCGACTTTTTCGCACAGCACATCTATGCTGCTGTGAATAAGCCCCCGATCCACAATGCACTGGATCACCGTGGCCAGCAGGGCTTCCCGCACCTGTTCACGCTCCTGTTCAGAATAGGCTTTTCGTGCCATCCCTTTGCCTCCTCCTGCAAGAATAAAGAATAAAATTTAAAACTGGTATTTATATCATAAACGAGGGAAGGAAAATACACAACTGCTTTTTCACAAATACTGTGCAATCGGATAGGGGAAGACCCGCTCGTGCAAGCACGGCATCCACTTTCCGGGCTTATCGCGCAAAAAAGGTACCAGCCGACTTCCGACTGATACCTCTTCCCAACAACACTGTCTTTTTCTTTTCTCGTTTAAATTACATCCATTACCTCATACCCTATGCCTTCTACCGCTTCCCGCAGCACATCCTCCGAAATCTCCCGGTCATAGGATACCACGGCGGTGCCCGCCGCCAGCTTAACCTCCGCACTGGCTCCGTCGATCTGGTTTAATCTTCCCGTCACATTCGCCGCGCAGTGCTCGCAGGTCATTCCTGCGATCTTTATGGTTTTCTTTCCGATCACCGGGCCATCTAACTTCTTTTTCTTGATTTTCGGCACTGCGCATGCGCCGCCGGAGGGGCATCCGATGCATTTTACACCGCTTCGCTTGGCTTTTACCAGATAGGAGACTGCCCCTCCGATGAGAACCGCCAGAATCAGCACTAAAATCACATTGATCATAACAAAACAGCCTTTCCTCAGCTCGTATGTAAGCTGTACGCAGCCACAAACTCCGCGTCAGACCTGCGAATTCTCCAGATAATGATGCCCGCAAACACCAGTACCGCGATCAGGCCCGGAACAAAACCAGTTCCCAGAGAGCCTGTGGTAACCAGCGTACCGATCTGATATACCAGGAATGCAATGGTGTAGCCAGTGGCCAGCTGCAGGCAGATGCCGCCCAACAGCCATTTTCCGTTCTTCATCTCCGAGTTCATGGCTCCAAGAGCCGCGAAGCAGGGCGGAGTATACAGGTTAAACATCAGGTAAGCCAGAGCGGCAACCTTCGTAAGGGCCATGGTGGTGGCAACCACATTTCCCTCGCCAACCAGGGCCAGCTCCTCCGTATCAATCACACCAGAAAGGCCATATACAACAGCCAGCGTACCTACCACGTTCTCCTTGGCGATAAAGCCGGTGATGGCCGCAGCCGCAAGCTGCCATGCGCCAAAGCCCAGCGGAATGAACAGGATCGCAAAGGGATTTGCAATGCTGGCAAGGATGGAGGTACTCTCCATACCCTCCTCAACCAGCTGAAGCTGCCAGTTGAAGCTCTGCATAATCTGCACAACCGTGTTGCACACCAGAATGATGGTTCCGGCCTTGATGATGTATGCCTTGCCGCGCTCTAACATGGAGACAACAGCTCTTTTCAAGCTGGGAATCTTGTACTCCGGAAGCTCGATGACAAAGAAGGACTTGCGGAACTTCTGTCCGGTGATCTTCTTTACCAGCAGTGCGCCCAGAAGGATCAGGAGAATACCGACCAGGTACATGGTGGGGCCCACCCAGCTCTCATCGCTGAAAAATGCACCTGCAAACAATGCGATAACCGGAAGCTTTGCGCCGCAGGGCATAAAGGGCGTCAGCATAGCGGTGGTTCTGCGCTCTCTCTCATTGCGGATGGTACGGCAGGCCATAACGCCGGGGATCGCACATCCGGTGCCGATGACCATGGGGATAACGGACTTGCCGGAAAGGCCCACTCTCTTAAAGATCGGGTCAAGGACGACCGTCGCACGGGCCATGTAACCGCAGTCCTCCAGCAGGGCAATCAGGAAATACATCACCATTACCAGCGGCAGGAAGCCCACAACCGCGCCTACGCCGCCCACAATACCGTCAGCCAGAAGGGCTACCAGGAAGGGATTGGCATCCGCCAGAAGCACTTCGCCCACATAAGCCTGGAAGGTCTCGATATAACCTACCAGCCAGTCTGCAATCCAGGTTCCCACGGTAGACTGAGAGATATAAAATACAAGATACATCACCACCGCGAAAATCGGAATCCCCACAATCTTGTGGGTGATCACTGCGTCGATCTTATCCTGGAAATTCTTATCCTTCGTAAATACGGTTCTCTTCTCCACATCCTTAACGATTGCATTGACAAACTCGAAACGCTTTCTGTCTGCAGCCTCTACCGCCGCCTTGTCATGGAGATCAATATCCGCCTGCACATAAGGCGCCTTCTGTCCCTGTCCCGCCAGGGCAGCTGCCTGACTGACAACTTCCTTTAATCCCTCGTGACCGGAGGAGGTGGAGATGGTCTTGATCACCGGACAGCCCAGCTTCTTTGACAGAAGCTTTTCGTCGATTTTCGTCTTTTTCTTCTCTGTGATATCGCTCTTATTTAACGCCACCACTACAGGAACCCCCAGTTCCAGAAGCTGCGTGGTAAAGAACAGGCTGCGGCTTAAGTTCGTCGCATCTACAATGTTGATGATTGCATCCGGCTTCTCATTCTTTACGTAGCTGCTGGTAATGCTCTCCTCTGAGGTAAAGGGAGACATGGAGTAAGCTCCCGGCAGATCCACCGCCGTCAGTTCCTCTCCTCCGTCATAGTACGCCTTCTTAATCTGGCTTTCCTTTCTCTCTACCGTAACACCGGCCCAGTTGCCCACGCGCTCGTTCCTGCCAGTCAGCGCATTGTACATGGTCGTCTTACCGCTGTTCGGATTGCCCGCAAAAGCAATTCTCATAACACCAAGCTCCTCCTTCATTCACATTGAATTAGAAATGACTAACCCTATGTCAGTCCGCCTTTTTAAACAAGGCATAGATAGTAAACCTACATGCGCCCGGCGAGCGGTTGCACCACCAATCCATGAAAGTATGGCGGGCGCATGGGGCATCCCTGAATACATGCCGCCTATTCGGCGGCAGGACTTTCAGAGTAAAACATAAAATGATCTTGGGGGCAAAATACCTTTTCCCCCTGGTATCATTATATTGAAATAGCTCTCGCTAAATCAGTATCAAAATTATACCTTCCATCCTTGATGGAAACCACGCAGCCGCCCCGAAGATGAGAAATCACCGTAATCGGCTCGCCGGTGTAGCATCCCAGAGAAAAGAGAAACGCCTCCAGCTCCTCATCCTCTGTGGCAATATCCTTTATGATGTAACTTTCGCCGTCCCTGGCCTCCAGTAAAGTCATATTCCTTCAATCCTCCCAACTGGCTTCTTCCAGCTTCTCTTTTTACAGAATCAACATTAATCTATGTATAAGGTAGTTTTGGCTAACCATAGGTCAAAAGCAAACGCTGCTTTCACGCAGCGCATTTTTCCTTATGCAAGAGTTAGTATAGGATAACTTCCATCATTTGTCAAGGAATATTTTATACTTTATTTATTTTTTCATCCCTTTATTGATAATGGCGGTATCTGTTACTATTGTCTGTATTTTTTCTCAATTCTCAAATAAATCATCATAATCGAAGCAACCAAAGCCATCACTGCAAAAATCAGCAGTATAAATATTGGCGAATTTTGTTCAATAAACAGAATTGGTATTCCCATAACCTCTAAAATTGCCGCAAATGAACACCATAATCTGCTCACTGCATGATTGTATTTTACAACATCGTTCATTTTCGGCGGCTTTGAGAAGGTAAAGAATCCCGCCTCTTCTTTCGCCCTCCAGGCGCTTATTTATACAATATTTTCTAATCCACTATTTTTTCCGAAAAAGCTTCAGCACGATCCCTCTCCGCTCTCCCATCCCCTGAAACAGTTCCGCCGCGGCCTTCGCCCGTTCCTTCACCGGCAAATCCATCAGCTCCTTCCTCGCCCGGAGCTGCTCTTCCGCCTCCTGAAGGTCGGAAAGCTCCAATAAATTCACCGCTGTACAGTAGAGCGTTTTCTTCCGTCCGTCATTAAAATGGGCGAGCAGGTAATCTAAGATCTCTCTCTTTTTCTGCTGCTCCAGGTTATAGCGGCTAATCCCAATGCGTTTTGCTTTTTCCAGATCTGCTTTCTGCCTCCGGTGGGTGATAAACGAGTCGAATTCGTCGATGTGCCGGTAATGATCACAGGGATAGCCGCTGCATTCATAACAGTATTCCGGCTTTCCATGCTCTAAGCTGCACCGGGCAATCCTGCAGGACTGATTCCCATTGCCGCATCCGCCGCAGTTTCCTCCCAACAGCATGGGACACAGCCCGCAGTTTAGTCCACAAAGGGAAAGGGCTTGGTTTTGGCGTATAAATCCGTTCATAACAGCAGCTCCTCCTTATCTGAAATAGATTTCGCATACTCTTTTATCAAACTTCATATGTTCAGGGATGCCAAATGCGCCCGCCAAACTTTCATGGATTGATGGCGCGTCCACCCGTCGGGCGCATACAGGTTTACTCCAAGATCAACGGAAGAATGAGCATTATGATTCCAAATAGAGTAAATAAAGCGCCTCCAAATTTTGTACTTTTCAGATAAAGGTCAGATGGTTCGTCTGCATAATAAGATTTCCATTCTTCTGTCAGCTTCCAGACCAAATCCGGTCGCCGAAAGATAAAGATGCCTAGTGCAGTTACGAAAATTCCGCCCAAAATATACCCCAGCATATGATTGTTTCATATTAGGAACGCTGTAAATACAAGGCTTTTCGGAGCCTACAATCCGAAAAAAATAAAAATTGATCTATCACATTACGCGAAAGGCCGTCCAGGTGCTATCTTGGGCGGCTT
>JAGHER010000013.1 GCA_017889125.1 Lachnospiraceae bacterium | reverse complement strand
TGTCCACCCACACCATGTTTAAAACCTTTACCTGCAAGGATCTTTCCGATCAGATCGAGCCTATCGCCGATGCCTGGGAGAAGGAGCAGATCACCTTTGACGGCATTTACACTGGCTATCTGGCATCAGCAGAGCAATGCCAGCAGATCTGCAGCTTTTTCGACCGCTTTGCCAATGAAAGCAATCTTGTCTTGGTTGACCCGGCCATGGCGGACAATGGAAAGCTGTACGCCGCCTTTGACGATTCCTTCCCCAAAGCTATGGCCCAGGTCTGCGCCAAGGCGGACATCATCCTGCCAAATATCACCGAGGCCTGCCTGCTGACGGGTACGCCATACCAGACGGAATACGATGAGGCCTACATCCGCAGCCTGTTGGAAAAGCTTCTGAAGCTGGGCTGCAGGACTGCCGTTCTCACCGGCGTCAGCTTCCAGCCTGACCGCCTTGGCGTAGCCTATTTAGACCGCAGCGGAAAAGAATTTTCCTATTTCACCCGCCGCTGCGCCCAGAGCTACCACGGCACCGGCGACCTGTACTCCTCCACTGTACTGGGCGGATTGATGCGCGGACTTGACCTAGGTGATTCTCTGGCCCTGGCCGCCGACTTTGTGGTGACCTGCATCGAAGCCACCGCAGTATCCGACACCGCCAGATGGTACGGTGTGGAATTTGAATCCCAGATTCCCGCCCTCTGCGCTATGCTTTCCCAGCGGCTTAATAAGGCCGGGAAGCAGTAAATAGAATCATTTCCCAAAAATGACGGAGCAGATCACGAAAAGGAAATCTGCCCCGTTATTTTTATGACCAGTTTTGCGCCAGAGGTTTTGCACCAGACGGCCTTTCCCCATGCTTTAATTGTTACCGACAGGTAACTATACCACAATATTGTGCGTACTTCACAGTCACTTCAAAGAAGATTACAATAAAGCCATAAAACACAAGGAGGTATTTACCATGAATGAAATCGTAACATTTTTACAGGAAAATCCCGTACAGTATCTGGCTACCGTAGGCCGTGACGGAAAGGCAAAATGCCGCCCCTTCATGTTTGCCGGAGAGATGGATGGCAGACTGTGGTTCTGCACCAACAACCAGAAGGATGTCTACAAGGATATGCAGCAGAATCCGGCAGTTGAGATTTCGGTTTCCAGCCCGTCCTATGCCTGGATCCGCCTGAACGGGGATGCCGTTTTCGAAAACAACATGGCAGCCAAAGAAATGTGTATTCAGAATCCCATTGTCAAAGGACAGTACGGGGAGGCGACGAACCCTATCTTTGAGGTGTTTTATTTAAAGAATGCCCACGCGGTAATCGCTGACTTCTCCGGCAACCCGCCGAAGGAATACAGCCTGTAAAAAGAATTTCCCAACTGCAAAAAGTTTCCCAAATATCTTCGGGGCAAGGTGGAATCCCTGACCGGCAGTGATAGTCTGCGAACTGCGAAGGCAGCCGAAACGGTGAAATTCCGTTACCGACGGTGACAGTCCGGATGAGAGAGGTATGATAATGATGAAGAAAACCGTAACTATCCAAAAGAAAGCACCCGTCAAAAATGTACATATGCTCACCATGACCGCCGTTCTTTCGGCCATTTCCTTTGTCCTTGCCTTTTTGGAATTTCCAGTTCCCCTATCTCCATCCTTTGCGCGAATGGATTTATCGGACCTTCCCGCCTTAATTGGCGCCTTTGCCTACGGCCCTGTATCGGGCATATTGATTGAACTTGTCAAAAATGTCCTGCAGCTGCTTACCTCCTCCACTGGAGGGATTGGGGAGCTTGCCAATTTTATCATGGGAAGCAGTTTTGTTGTGACTGCCGGGACCATCTACCGCTTCCGCAAAACGAAAAAGATAGCCATAATCGCCTGCTTCAGCGGCAGTGTTGTCATGGGCATTACCGCGGCGATTGTCAATTATTTTATCCTGCTTCCCGTATTTGAGACGTTTATGCCTCTTGACCAGCTGATTGCTTCTTTCGGCGCGTTTATCCCCTTCATCAAGACAAAGCTTGATGTGGTATTATTCAATACCTTCCCCTTTAATCTGCTGAAGGGAATGGGCATCAGTATCGTTACTATGCTTCTTTATAAACGGCTCACCCCTGTATTAAAGGGAAGCCAGAAATAGGAGGTGCATTATGCAGGCAAAAGATTATCTGCGCTATATCGTAGAAGAGATCCATTCTACCGTCTTTGCAACCGTGGACAGCGAGGGCCGGCCCGTCACCTGCGCCATTGACCTCATGGACTATGATGAAAGCGGCCTTTACTTCTTGACTGCAAGAGGAAAGAATTTTTATGACCGATTAAAAGCCAATGCCAATATCGCCTTTACCGCCATGAAGGGCACAGATACCCTTTCCTGCGTGGCGGTATCTGTACAGGGAAAGGTACGTGAAATTGGCCCGGACAGACTGCCAGCCTTATTTGAAAAGAACCCCTATATGGAGAAAATTTATCCAGATGTGCAGTCCCGCAATGCCCTCACCGCTTTCAAAATCTACGAGGGGACCGGCGAATGGTTCGACCTGTCAAAGCATCCCATTGAACGGGCAAATTTCTCCTTTGGCGGCGCACAGGAGAAGCAGACCGGCTACTTTGTAACGGACAAGTGCATCGGATGCAAGCTATGCTATTCCAAATGTCCGCAGAAATGTATTGATATCACCCAAAAGCCCGTTTTGATTGCGCAGGAGCATTGTCTGCACTGCGGCAACTGCCTTTCCGTCTGTCCCGCAGGAGCCGTAGAGCGGAGACGATATTTCTGATCCAGGTCTTTGCGCCAGAACGCGCTTCCATACCAAAAAGGCTATACTTGTAGTCTTACATGAAGTATAATAACCTCAGCGATACATTGGAAGTCACGGAGGTAAGGCATGAACGTTGAATTAAAAAAATGGACATTAGAGGATAAAGAACCCTTAATAAAACTGTGCAATACGATAGACAGAAGTTTCCTGTCAGACCGCCTTCCTGATCCATATACAAACGAATCCGCTGAATGGTGGCTGAATATGGTAAAGGAAAACGAAGGGCGAAAGGGCGTATTCCGGGAGATTGTGGTAAAGGATAAGATCGTCGGGAACATCTCTGTAGAGCAAAAGGATGATGTTTACCGAAAAGATGCGGAGATTGGCTATTCTCTGCTTCAGGAAGAATCTTCAAAAGGAATCATGACCGAAGCGGTTAGGCAAATTTGTGAAATCGCCTTTCAGGAGTTGGATATTATCCGCATTACTGGACTCGTTTATGAACCAAATATTGCTTCAAGAAGAGTCCTCGAGAAAAATGGATTTATCCTTGAAGGAATGATGAAAAATGCGGTTATCAAAAATGGACAGATATTCGATCTTTGCATTTACGGAAAACAAAAATAAATTTCAGTTGAGCGGAAACAGTTGCGCGAGGATTGCATATGAATAAAGAATGGTCTGCGCTGAATAAAGCAATGCAGGCACAGCTAAGGAAGAAAGATACGTATAAGGCGGGTATGGATACTTTACTTTGTTTGCGAAGTCAGTTAATGCAGACCTTAGTATCGTTAAAAGAAGAATTACACAGGGAAGAGTTTAACGCAATCCCCTTCATCAATGCAGATGGTTATCACAGTAAGACGATTGCTTATTCCATCTGGCATATTTTTCGCATTGAAGATATTGTCGCGCATACAGTAATCAATGAAGATGAACAAGTATTTTTTGCCGGCAATTATCAGGAGCGTATCCATTCCCCCATCATTACAACCGGGAATGAGCTTATTAAGCAGCAGATTGCCGACTTTTCCAGGCAGCTTGATCTGGAAGAATTATACGCCTATATTTTCGAAGTGCGGGAAAGCACGGAAAAAATGCTTGAACAGCTGTCCTATGACGAATTAAAAAGAAAAATACCCGAAGAAAGAAAAAGATACTTAAAATCGCTGAATGTGATCAGCAGCGATGAAAACGCCAGTTGGCTGATTGATTACTGGTGCAATAAAGATATTCGCGGGCTGATCCAAATGCCGTTTTCAAGGCATTGGATTATGCATACAGAAGCCTGTCTGCGGATAAAGAATAAGATCCATTCTTAAACAGCAAATCCCCCTGGCTGCGCTTTTGATCTGCTCAGCCAAGGGGACTTCTTTATCCATGTTAAACCATTACTGACAATTTGCGGTAGAAACATACTTATCCCTGCGGGCGGCCAGCAGATTTTTAAAGAACTGAATCAGCGGCCCATTTAAGCAGGCATTTACCAGTGTCCCCAGCCCGGCCACGGCCCAGATGCCGTTCCCGGAAAGGACGGAAAAGACAATTCCCACAGTCATCACCACTACATCGCTGCCCACCCTGGCCGCCCGGAAGGAGAGACGGTTCCCGGTAAAGCGAATCAGGATAAAAGCCACCGCATCATAAGGGGCAATGCCCAGAGCGGCCGTCATGTAAAACGCACATCCCAGGGAAGAGCAAAGGGTTCCCGCCAAAAGGAACACAACGCGCAGCACCGGCGTAACCTCCACCATCATCACATCCAGAGCGGCCCAGCAGAAAAAGTCCGCCAGATATCCCACAAAAACCATATTGACGATGGTTCCCAGACCTACATACTCTCTGGCAAAGAAGATCACCACCAGGAAAATAGCCAGATTCATCAGAAGCTGCCAGTTTCCAAAAGACATCCCCAGAAATCCGGAGATTCCCAGGTTCATACAGGAGAAAGGATCCACCCCAAAGCCGCTGAGCCGGTATAAGCCTACACACAGCCCAATCAGGATAATCCCCACAAGCATCTCTCCCAGTCTCTGCCCATCCCACATTTTTTTCATTGCAATTCCCTCCACATTTCTTCTGCCTGGCTTCCCGCCCTCTGCCGTCCGCCGCCCTGCATCTGCATCTGCCGCCCTGTATCTGCCGTCCGCCGCCCTGCATCCGCATCTGCCGCCCTGCATCCGCCGTTCTGCCTTACATTATAGTCCGCTTCCTGCAATCTGCCAGAGAGAAATGTTTCGGGATAATGTCCTAATGTTTACTGTTTATCTGTGTACTGTTTTTTCACCGCTTCACATATCGAATAGCGATGTCATTTCCGTTCACCTGCACCTGCCCCACTGCGCCGCACATAATGGGCATCATGGGGGACAGATGACCGAAATCCACATCCATGATGATGGGAACCTGATATTCTGCCAGAAGCTCCGTCACTGCCCGGTACTGGTCAAGGCCCATCATTTCTTCCCCGAAATGCAGGGGGCGGCCAACCAGCACACCCTTTACATGGGAAAACCATCCGGCACGCTTCATCTCCCAGATGGCCCGGCGCATGCTCATCACCGTAAGGTCACAGGACTCCACAAACCAGATAATCCCGTCCTCACGATAGCGCTCCCCGAAAGGTACAACCTGGTCATAACAGGTTCCCAGAAGATTTACCAGGCAGTCCAGACAGCCGCCGAGCAGCCGTCCCTGAAAGGCTATCTCCTCCCCTTCCTTTGCCGGGCGGTTACCTATCCAGGATTTAAGAATCTTAGGTTCCGTCAGCTTATAGGGAGCCAGAGGAGACGATTGATCTATAGGACTCTCCGGCTTTTCCCACAGCGGATATCCCTTTACTTCCTCCCTTTCCCCGCAGAGAAGCTGATAGGCATCCTCCAGGGAAGCATCCCACGGCTCCATGCCAAAGGCTGCGGCACAGGGGCCGTAGATAGAAGCAGTGTCGCAGAGGGTAGTCAGCAGGAAGGTAAAGTTCGTATTGTCAGAAAAGCCCATATACCACTTGGGCGCTGCAGCCCGAATCCGCTCAAAGTCCACATAATCTATCGTCTCGCACATCAGCTCACCGCCTCCGCAGGAAATCAGCACATCGTTCTCCTTTCGGCAGTACCATTCCGTCAGTTCCCTTCCGCAGGCCTCCGGCGTATTGCTGATGCCGATGCCCTTCTCCTCATAGCAGTTAGGCCCCAGATCCAGCCCGTGCCCCCTGGCCGCAAAAGCTTTCAATGCATAGTCAAACTTTGTCCGGTAAGGCTCAATGCCGCACCCAAAGGATGGGGCCACAAAGCCTATAGTTCCATTTTTTGTCAACGGTTCAGGGTATTTCATCTCATTTTCCTCCATGTAGGTATGAAATCATGTCAATAATGGTCTTTGTTAATATCCACGCTCTTTCTGTATTTGATTTTGGCCTAAATTTGATGAATGAGTATCCACTCCAATAATTCAAAAAAAGAAATAGTTCCCGCAGCCAGCTGGAGAATAACATCTGACAATTCTTCTTGTGTGTACCGTAATTCAATTCCATTTAGGGTAAGGAACACCAGCATAGCATGAGCACCAATCCGTTTATTCCCGTCCACAAAGGGATGATTTTTAACCAATCCGAAGCAGAGACGGGCAGCTTTCTGTTGAAGAGAAGGATAAACATCCTCTCCGCCAAAAGTCTGAAACGGTGTATTCAGCGCAGAATCCAGCATCCCCTCATCACGCAGTCCAGAGGAACCCCCGGTCGCTTCAAGAAGCTGTTCATGCAGCAAAAGTATCTGCGTTTTTGAAAATCTAATCATTTAGCAAGTACCTCATAAGCCTTCCGGTTCTTTTCGATAAGGCGTTTGGAAATCGCCATAACGTCCTCATCGGCGGCAAGCTGCTCCTGTTCAGCAGCGCTAAATTCCACAACCAGATACCGGGGAACATTATTCTTCAATATGATAACCGAACCATTCTCATCAACAAGGCGAGCCACCTTAGAAAAGTTCTGGTTCGCATCGGTGATTGAAACGAGATTTTTGGTATTAATGTTCATAACAAAGCCTCCTTTACTCTCTTTACTTTTATTATAGCCAAAATTAGGAGAAATTCAACCTAGTTCAAATTTTAATGGCAGATTATCAGGAACAACATTTCTCCAAACAAAAAGGAGCCGCAGAAAATGACTCCCATTCTCCACAGCTCCTCACCGCTGCGCCTGCTAAAGAAACGCTTTAATCCACATTTCCCTAAGGCCAGCCTGCTTTTAATTTAAATTATTCCACTCTCCTGCCGGAGCCATATTTCCTTCCACCTGAACATCCTGCGCTGCAGGCCGTCCGGTAACCTGGCGGAAGATCTGCATGAATTCCTTGCCGGTGATGGTCTCCCGCTCAATCAGGAATTCGGCAATCTTATCCATGGCCTCCCGGTTCTCCGACAGAAGGCGCTTGGCCTCCTCGTAGGCTTCCTTAAGGATCGCCATCACTTCTCTGTCCACATCTGCCTCGGTGGCGTCGCTGCAGTTCATTACGGTGCGGCCGCTGAGATACTGATTCTCCTGGGTCTCTAAGCCCATCAGGCCGAATTTCTCGGACATGCCGTACTGAGTTACCATGGCTCTGGCCACTCTGGTGGCCTGCTCGATGTCATTGGCTGCTCCCGTGGTAACGGTATCGAAGACCAGCTCCTCCGCCGCACGGCCAGCCAGATAGCCTACCAGCATGGCGTGGATTTCCTTCTTGGTGTTCAGGTACTTCTCCTCCTCGGGAACCTGCATGACGTAGCCTAAAGCGCCCATGGTACGGGGCACAATGGTGATCTTCTGCACCGGCTCCGCGTCCTTCTGCAGGGCGCTTACCAGGGCGTGTCCCACCTCGTGGTAGGAGACAATCCGGCGCTCTTCCTTGCTTAAGATCCGGTCCTTCTTCTCCTTACCTACCAGAACCACTTCCACAGCCTCGAAAAGATCCTTCTGGGATACGGCCCGCCGTCCGTGCTTTACCGCATTGATGGCAGCCTCATTCATCATATTGGCCAGGTCGGCGCCTACCGCGCCGGAGGTGGCCAGGGCAATCTCCTCAAAATCAACGGTTTCATCCAGAAGCACATCCTTGGAATGTACCTTTAATATGTTCACTCTTCCCTTTAAGTCAGGCTTGTCCACGATCACCCGACGGTCAAAACGGCCGGGACGCAGAAGGGCCGGGTCCAGAATCTCAGGGCGGTTTGTAGCGCCCAGCACCATGATGCCCTTGGAAGAATCAAAGCCGTCCATCTCCGACAGCAGCTGATTTAAGGTCTGCTCCCGCTCGTCATTCCCGCCGCCGAACCGGGAATCACGGCTCTTTCCGATGGCATCGATCTCGTCGATAAAGATAATACAGGGAGCGGACTCCTGTGCCTGCTTAAATAAGTCGCGGACACGGGACGCACCCACGCCTACGAACATCTCCACAAAATCCGAACCGGACAGGGAATAAAATGGCACATGGGCCTCTCCGGCCACTGCCTTGGCCAGAAGGGTCTTACCGGTTCCTGGGGGGCCTACTAAAAGGGCGCCCTTGGGAAGCTTGGCTCCGATCTGGGTATACTTGGCAGGATTGTGAAGGAAGTCCACGATTTCTGTAAGGGACTCCTTGGCCTCATCCTCTCCGGCCACATCCTGGAAGGTAATTCCCGTCTCCTTCTGGACGTAAACCTTGGCATTGCTCTTTCCCACGCCCATGATGCCTCCGCCGCCCATGCGCTTCATCATAAAATTCATCAGCACCAGGACGAACACAATGGGAATCACAAAGCTTAAAATGCTCCAGAGCATCTGTCTGGCATTCTGATCCGCCTCCCGGAAATCCACACCGGCCGCCTCCAGCCGGGCGTAAATGGAATAATCCCCGGACACCCGCAGGGTGTAGTAGGTGGTCACGCCCCGGTTCTGCCGCAGCACCTCCTCGGTAGGCTCGATCTCTATACGGGAACCATTGAAAACGACACTTTCGATCTTTCCGTCATCCACCAGATCCAGAAATTCGCTGTAGGTATACTCTACCGTGGAGCTCTGCATCAGCGTATCCCGCATGTACGTGATAACCATAAATGTAATCAGAGCGGCCACCGCCCATACAAGAAGGGTCTGACCGCCTTTCTGCATCTTGTTATTGTCTTGCGTATTGTTATTGTCCATAGATTCTCTGCTCCTCCATCTGAGTGGCGGTCCCGGCCCTGGAGCAGCCTGTTCTGGCTGCAGGCCTGGAAATACTTGACGCCATTCTATACCATTATAGTGTCAGTCTCCCCATAAATCAAGAAAAACACGGTGGAAAAAAGTTAAAATTTTTCTAAAATAAATATAGATTTCTGCCTTTTTGCGGTGTATAATGGGTAAGTTATTTTTTGCAGCTTTTTTATAATCCCCAACCATTTATAAAAAGGAGGTACCCGTTTTATGCCAGTAAAGTATGTTTTCGTAACCGGAGGCGTGGTTTCCGGTCTTGGAAAGGGCATCACGGCCGCATCCCTGGGCCGCCTTTTAAAGGCCAGAGGCTACAAGGTGACCATGCAGAAATTCGACCCCTACATCAACATCGATCCCGGAACCATGAACCCCATTCAGCATGGCGAGGTGTTCGTAACCGATGACGGCGTGGAGACCGATCTGGATCTTGGCCACTATGAGCGCTTTATCGATGAAAGCCTCAACAAAAATTCCAACGTAACCACCGGAAAGATCTACTGGAGCGTGCTTCAGAAGGAGCGCCGGGGCGACTACGGCGGCGGCACCGTCCAGGTAATTCCCCATATTACCAACGAGATCAAGAGCCGCTTCCACCGCAATTATGCCACCACGGAGACGGAAATCGCCATCATCGAGGTGGGCGGCACCGTAGGCGACATTGAAAGCCAGCCCTTCCTGGAGGCGATCCGCCAGTTCCAGCATGAGGTAGGCCGTGAAAACGCCATCCTCATCCACGTCACGCTGATCCCCTATCTGAAAGCCTCCGGCGAGTTAAAGACAAAGCCCACCCAGGCCAGCGTAAAGGATCTCCAGGGCATGGGCATCCAGCCGGATATCATCGTCTGCCGCTCTGAGCAGCCGCTGGACGAGCACATCAAGGGGAAAATTTCCCTCTTCTGCAATGTTCCCCAGGACCACGTTCTCCAGAATCTGGATGTGGACGTGCTGTATGAGGCGCCGTTAGCCATGGAAAAGGAGCATCTGGCCCAGGTGGCCTGCCGCTGCCTTAAGCTTGACTGCCCGAAGCCGGAGCTTTCCGACTGGGAAGAGATGATCGACGCCTGGAAGCATCCCCTTCACCAGGTAACCATCGCCCTGGTAGGAAAATACACGGCCCTTCATGACGCTTACATTTCTGTGGTTGAAGCCTTAAAGCACGGCGGCGTAGCCAACAGGACCTCCGTCAATATCCGCTGGGTGGACTCCGAGCTTCTCAATCAGGAGAATGTGGCCCAGACCCTTGACGGCGTTTCCGGAATCCTGGTGCCCGGCGGTTTCGGCGACCGGGGAATCCAGGGCATGATCGACGCCATCCAGTATGCCCGGGAAAAGAAAATCCCCTTCCTGGGACTTTGCCTGGGCATGCAGCTCTCCATCGTGGAGTTTGCCCGCCATGTGCTGAACTTCAGCGATGCCCACAGCATCGAGCTGGACCCGGCCACCACCCATCCGGTGATTAACCTGATGCCGGATCAGGAGGGCATTGAGGATATCGGCGGCACCCTCCGTCTGGGTTCCTACCCCTGCGAGCTGGATCCCCAATCCAAAGCCTGCAGCCTTTACGGTACGGCCCACATTGAGGAGCGCCACCGTCACCGCTACGAGGTAAACAATGACTACCGGAAGGCTTTAACGGAAAAGGGCATGCTCCTTTCCGGCCTCTCTCCCGATGGACGGATTGTGGAGATGATCGAGCTTCCGGACCATCCCTGGTTCCTGGCCACCCAGGCCCATCCGGAATTTAAATCCCGGCCCAACCGCCCCCATCCCCTTTTCCGCGGCTTCGTGGAGGCCGCATTGAAAAAGGCCGCAGATGAGAAAAACTAACCGCGCATAAAAAGAATCACCTGGCTCCATACTACTGTGCAGAGATCCAGTTTTCAGGATACTCACACTCATATGAAGTCAGGTGATTTTTATGAACAAGCAAAAAACGTCCCAGATGAAGGACTGGACGGCCCACAGCAGTGAATGGGGCCTCCATGGGGAATTTCACGATCTGGACATGCCGGTATGCTCCGCCAGAGACTGCACCGGCCTGATCCCCGCCCTTCCTCAGGATGAGGAGGAAATCCTCGCCTATGAAGAGCTTTACCCCTATCTGCCGAGAGCGGCAAACAGCGCGGGGGATGACGACGCAGAGGTGTAGGCCAGCGCCAGTCCATTACCGGAACCAGCAAAAAGGGCGGCAGGCAGCGCCTGGCCTCACGGACGTAAAAGCCCGCTGCAGTGATCCTCTTTAAGCACGCCGGGATGAGAGGCCAGATACTCCTGTCCCACTTCCTTGTCCCGGGAGATCTGTCCTTTAAGCTCTTCGAGCCCAGACATCTTTCTCTCCGGGCGGACAAAGTGGAGAAGACCCACCTCGATCTCCTTCCCATACAGATTGCCTTCATAGTCAAAGACAAAGGTCTCCACCCCCACAGGGGCCACTCCGTCCTTTGTGGGGATGGTGGGCTTTTTCCCGATGTTGGTGATGCCGCCGTAGAAGCGCCCGTCAATCAGCACCCGGGAAACGTACACACCAAAGGGAGGAAGATGCTTTTCCGGCGGCGGAAGAAGATTTGCCGTGGGATAGCCCAGGATAGGCTGGCCGATGTGATTCCCGTGGACCACCTGGCCGTGAATGTAATAAGGCTCACCCAAAAGGGCATTGGCCTTCTCGATCTGCCCCAGATCCAGCTTCTCCCGCACGTAGGTGCTGCTGATAACCCGATCCTCGTCCCGCTCCTTCTCAATAACCACCAGCTGGTAGCCGTAGAGAGGCGCCAGTTTTTCCAGAAGAGCTGCATTTCCCATACGGCGGTAGCCAAATCCGCAGTCCGTGCCCACCACGATGGCTTTGGCATGCATCTGCTTTACCAGGATGTCACGGACGAAATCCTCTGCCGGCATCTGGGCCACATCCCTGGTAAAGGGATACTCCACCAGATAATCCATGCCCATCTTCCGAAGATTATTCTTTCGCTCCAGATTGGTGGTAATCACCGTGTGCCGCTTCCCCTGCACCAGGTCTGCCGGGGCAATGCTGAAGGTAAAGACCGCCGTCTTGCAGCCGTACTGCTCCTTTATTTCCAGCATAGTACGCAGAAGCTTTTGATGGCCCCGGTGCCGTCCGTCAAATTTCCCTATGGTGACCACCGTAGGCTCTGTGATCTGAAATTCTGTATTCTTTTCAATGTAAATCATCACTCCGTCACCCCTGGAAACATTTTCTTCGGCTTCCACCAGTCTCTTTTTGCGTCAAATTCATATACTCCGAGGAATCCGCCGTCCTTTGTGTAGACCCGCAGCAGGCCAGCCAAGGCAGCTTTGCCCACAGCAGCACCGCAAATCTCCTTCTCTGCACCGTCCTGACCGGCAAAAAGAATCCGGGAAAAGTCCTCTGTCCTTACAGGATTCCCGTTCCTCACCAGATGGTCGGCGGCCTCCCCGGCATATGCCTTCGGCCCGTCAAACATAGCCTCCACAGGAATGAGGATTTCCGGAATCCGGTCCTCATCTCTGAGAGCTTCAATCTGGGAAAGGGTAAAGCTGTCCTCTGCCTTAAAGCGCTCTACTCTCGTCCGCTTCAGATGCTCCATGCAGCCGCCGCAGCCTAAAGCCTGTCCTAAATCGTAACAGAGGGTGCGGATGTAGGTTCCCTTGGAGCAGGTCACCGTAAGGCCCACTCGCGGAAGTTCCACCCAGTCCACGGAAATCTCCAGGATCCGCACTTTGCGGGGCTGGCGCTCCACTTCCTTACCCTGGCGGGCAAGGTCATAAAGCTTCTTTCCGTCTACCTTAAGGGCCGAGTACATGGGCGGAAGCTGCATATAGTCCCCCAGGAAGGAGGCCGCCGCTTTCCGGACATCCTCTTCGCTGACCTTCACCGGATATTCCGCGGTAATGCGGCCGGTGGTGTCCTGGGTGTCCGTCTCCCTGCCCAGAAGAAGGACAGCCTGGTAGGTCTTGTCCTTATCCGTAAGCAGGTCGCACAGGCGGGTGGCCTGGCCCAGGCACACGGGAAGCACGCCTTCCGCCGCCGGGTCAAGAGTTCCTGTATGGCCGATCTTTTTCTGTCGCAGGATCCCCCGAAGCTTTGCCACCACATCGTGGGAAGTAAAGCCCGGCTCCTTATATACATTGATTACTCCATGGTACATGCCGAATCCTCTTTTTTCTCTGCCTCTGCCTCCAGAGCCAGAATCTGCTTCTCAATATGGGCGGAAAGATTGTTCACCACATCGTAAATGCTGCCGGACATGGTGCATCCCGCCGCCTTCACATGGCCGCCGCCGCCAAAATAAGCCGCGATGGTGGCCACATCCAGCGCTGTGTTGGAGCGCATGCTTACCTTGAAGATCTGAGGCTCCACCTCATAGAGGAAGATGGCGCAGTGGATGCCCTCGGTAACCCGAAGCTGCTCCACAATGCCGTCCAGATCCTTGCTGGTTACCCCGTAGAAATCCATATCCTTAAGCCTTACCACACTGAAAATGCATTTTCCATGAAGGAAGGTAATGCTTTCCAGAAGGGCCCGGCCTAGAATCTGGTTCTGCACGTAGGTCTTGCGGAAAAAGCTGTCATCAATAATGCTGCAGAAATCAATGCCCTTATCCATCAGCTTTCCCGCGATATTCATGGTCTTAGAAGAGGTACAGGAATACCGGAACACGCCGGTATCGTGGACAATGCCCGTATACAGGCAGGCAGCTGCCTCCTTCGTGATCTTCTCTTCATCCATCAGGCCGAAAAGCACCTCGCAGGTGGAGCTTGCCTCCGGCTCTACCACGGTATCTGCGCAGTAGCCCCGGTTGGTAATGTGGTGATCGATGCACAGACTGTCCTTTGCCAGCTGCAGCAGGGCGGCGCCTGCTCCCAGGCGCTCCTTATCGCTGCAGTCTAAGCAGATGCACAGATCATAAACTGTATCCTGAGGAAAAATCGTCTGAATCTGATCAAAACCCTTCATGTAACCGAATTTTCCGGCAGGGGCCTCCAGGCACACCGTTGCTTTTGTCTGGGGATACGCTGTCTCCAGGTAATTCAGAAGCCCAAGGCAGGAGCCTACGCAGTCTCCGTCCGGCCGCACATGGCCCAGAATCAGCACACTGGCGGCGCCCTCCAGCTTCTTATCCAGTATTGTCATGAATGCCACTCCCTTTCAATCATACGTTGGAACGAATCCATTTATAGAATCGTTGAGAAAATGACGATAATGCGTTTCTTTAATTATTCGTCGTCTCTCAGATCCTTGGTAACCTCGTCAATCAGGTGGGACATATGCACCCCATGCTCGATGGACTGATCCAGAATAAAGGAAATCTCCGGCGTATTGCGAAGGTTCACTCTTCTGGCCAGCTCTCTGCGGATATAGCCCTCTCCGCTCCTTAAGCCTGCAATGGTATTCTTGCCTTCCTCTTCATTTCCAAGGACGCTGATGTAAGCCTTGCAGTACTTTAAATCCGGGGTAACCTGCACGGCTACCACTGAGGTCATGGGATGAATCCGCGGGTCCTTGATCTCCCGGCGGATGATCTCGCTTAATTCCCGCTGCACTTCCATATTGATGCGGGTGTTTTTTATACTGTTTTTTCTCATATACTCTCTTTCTTGAAGCCCGGCACAACCGACGGCTCCGGTCCTTTGGGACGTTCCCTTATCTGGGAACCTCCACCATGGCATACGCCTCGATCATGTCGTCTTCCTTAATGTCATTGAATTTATCAAATACAAGACCGCACTCGTATCCGGCCTTTACTTCCTTTACGTCATCCTTAAACCGCTTTAAGGAAACCAGAGCGCCGTCGAAGATCTGCTCGCCGTCCCGGGTAATCCTTGCGCTGCAGCCTCTGGTAAACACGCCGTCCAGCACGTAGGAACCGGCAATGGTGCCCACGCCGGAAGCCTTGAAGGTCTGGCGCACCACAGCGTGGCCGATGATCTTCTCCTCGAAGATGGGGTCAAGCATACCCTTCATGGCAGCTTCCACATCCTCGATGGCCTGGTAGATTACCTTGTACAGGCGGATATCCACCTTCTCCCGCTCGGCTACGGACTTTGCTGTAGCGTCGGGGCGCACATTGAAGCCAATGATGATGGCGTTGGAGGCGGAAGCTAAGTTCACATCGGATTCATTTACCGCACCTACGCCGCCGTGGATCACCTTCACGATCACCTCTTCATTGGACAGCTTCAGAAGGCTCTGCTTTACGGCCTCCACGGAGCCCTGCACATCTGCCTTAACGATGATGGGCAGCTCCTTCACACTGCCGGCCTTGATCTGGCTGAACAGCGCATCCAGGGAAAGCTTCGTCTTCGTATCGTCGATCAGGCGGTTCTTCTCCTCAGAAATGAAGGTCTCGGCAAAGGCTCTCGCCTCCTTCTCATTCTCCATCTCCACGAAGATCTCACCTGCGTTGGGAACGTCATTTAAGCCAAGGATCTCTACCGGCGTGGAAGGTCCTGCTTCCTTTACCCGGCGGCCCTTGTCATCCATCATGGCGCGAACCTTGCCGAAGCATGCGCCTACGGCTACGTTCTGGCCTACCTTAAGGGTTCCCTTCTGCACCAGCACGGTGGCTACCGGGCCCTTGCCCTTGTCAAGCTCTGCCTCGATAACAATACCTCTTGCCTTCCGGTTGGGGTTGGCCTTTAACTCCTTCACCTCCGCAGTCAGAAGGATCATCTCCAGAAGGTCCTTGATGCCCTCCTGGGTATGTGCGGACACCGGCACGAAGATGGTGCTGCCGCCCCAGTCCTCGGGAACCAGCTCGTACTCGCTCATCTCCTGCTTTACCCGGTCTACATTGGCGCTGGGCTTATCGATCTTATTTACTGCCACGATAATCTCTACGCCTGCGGCCTTTGCATGGTTGATGGCCTCCACCGTCTGGGGCATCACGCCGTCATCGGCAGCTACCACCAGGATGGCGATATCCGTAGCCTGGGCGCCGCGCATACGCATGGCGGTAAATGCCTCATGGCCGGGGGTATCTAAGAAGGTAATCTTCTGGCCGTTAATCTCCACCACGTAAGCGCCGATGTGCTGGGTAATGCCGCCGGCCTCCTTGGCCGTCACATTGGTCTTGCGGATAGCGTCCAGAAGGGAGGTCTTGCCGTGGTCAACGTGACCCATTACGCAGACTACCGGCGGTCTGGTAATCATATCGGCCTCGCTCTCCTCATCCTCCTTAAGAAGCTCGGCGATCACATCCACCTTCTCTTCCTTCTCGCAGAGAATGTCGAACTCCATGGCGATCTCCTCTGCCTGATCGTAATCCACTTCCTGGTTTACAGTAACCATCTGGCCCTTTTCCTTGAAGAGCTTGCCGACGATCACAGAAGGCTGTACCTTCATCTTCTCCGCCAGCTCCTTGATGGTGATGTTCTCGGGAAGGGTGATCACCTTTACTTCCTCTTCCTTGGGCTTTGCCGGCTTCTGCGGCATGATAAATGCGCCCTTTGCCGGCTTTCCGCCCTTCATGCGGCCCTCTTCCTCCTCATGACGGCGCTTATCGTACTTATCATTCTTGTAAGCGTTTTTGTTCTGACGGGTGCTGGTGGGCTTTGTCTGGATGGGGGTGTCAAAGGCTGACTTGGAACCGCCCTGGCTCCGTCCGCCTCTCTGGCCGTCGCGGTTTCCGGAGAATCCGCCTCTCTGGCCGCCCTGACCGTCACGATTGCCCTGGTAGCCGCCGCTTCTCTGGCCGTCACGGCCGCCGGAGAATCCGCCTCTCTGGCCGCCCTGGCCATCACGATTGCCCTGGTAGCCGCCTCTCTGACCATCCCGGCCGCCGGAAAAGCCGCCGCCCTGGCCATCGCGGTTCCCCTGGTAGCCTCTTCCGTCGCGATTGCCCTGATAGCCCCCGCTTCTCTGACCGTCACGGCCGCCCTGGCCGTCGCGGTTCCCCTGGAAACCTCTTCCGTCACGATTGCCCTGATAGCCCCCGCTTCTCTGGCCGTCGCGGCTTCCCTGGTAGCCTCTTCCGTCACGATTGCCGGAAAAGCCGCCTCTCTGGCCGTCACGGCTTCCCTGACCATCCCGGCCGCCCTGGCCGTCACGGCTTCCTCTCTGGCCATCGCGGTTTCCGGAGAATCCGCCTCTCTGGCCGTCGCGGCCGCCCTGATTGTCACGGCTTCTCTGACCGTCACGGCTGCCCTGGTTCTCCCGACTTCCCTGGCTGTCACGGCTGCCCTGATTCTCCCGGCTTCCCTGGGCGCTTCTCTCGCCTTCTGCCCGGTTATCACGGCCGGTATTCTCCCGCTGGGGCTCTGCAGCTTTAGCTGCCTGCTGCTTCTGCGCAGGCGCCTCCGTCTTCTCTCCCGCAGCTGCCTTCTGTGCCGGAGCCTGCTTCTTCTGACCAGCCGGGCGGTTCTTGATCTGCTGGGAATTCTGCGGACGATACACCGCTACCAGCTTCTTTCTGGCAGATCCGCCCTCGCCTTTTCCCGAGGGAGCGCCCTCCTGGGACGAGGCCTTCTGGTTCTGCCCGTCCATGGGACTTCCCTGCTCTTTTCCTAAATCATTTATATTCATACTTCGCTACCTCCGTTTATAGTCATTTGTTTCCCGATCGCCTGAGCCAGGTTCTGGTCCTCCACAGCAAGAGATGCACGCATCTCCTTGCCCATGGCCCTTCCCAGCTCCTCCTTGCTGCCAAAAAAGCCTATGGTTACGTGATGATACCGGCACATGTTTTCAAACATCTTCCGGGTATTCTCCGAGGCATCCTCCGCAACAATCACCAGCCTGGCGCGTCCGCTCTTGACGGACTTTTCCGTGGAAAACTCTCCGCTTTTTACCTTGCCTGCCCTGGTGGCCAGGCCGATCATATTTAAAACCTTCTGCTTAGAATCCAAGTTCTTCCATCTCCTTTTCCAGAGCCTCGTAGACTTCCCTGGGAACGGCCATCTTGAAGGAACGGTCCAGGCCCTTGGACTTTACCGCCTTCTTTAAGCATTCGCAGGATGGACAGAGGTAAGCGCCCCGGCCGTTCTTACGTCCGGTGGCGTCAATGAGAATCTCCCCCTCTGCCGTACGCAGCACCCGGATCATCTCCTTCTTGCTCTTCATCTCGCCGCAGCCAATGCACTGTCTTAAGGGTATCTTCTTTACACTCACGGTCTCATCACACCTGCTTTCCTGTCTTTACGCTTCCTCCTGGGTATCCCCAAAATCCGCAGTCTCCATATCCTCCTGGAAGCTGTCCTCCTGGGAATCCGCATCATCCATGGAATCCGCATCATCCATGGAAGCCTCGCCTTCCTCCTCCGGGTAATCCCCGTCCTCAGAATAAGCCTCATCCTCCTGATAATTCTCGTCTTCCTGGTAATTGTAGTCGACCATATCCTCCTGGTACTGAATACCCAGCTCCTCAAACAATCCCTGCTCCTTGGCCTGGGTCTCACTCTTGATGTCAATCTTGTAGCCGGTAAGGCGGGCTGCAAGACGGGCGTTCTGTCCCTCCTTGCCGATTGCCAGGGAAAGCTGGTAATCCGGAACGATAACCAGCGCCTCCTTAGCCTCCTCGTCAGCCACAACGCAGATCACCTTCGCCGGGCTTAAGGCATTCTCAATCAGGTAAGCGGCATTGTCATCCCAGTTGATGATGTCGATCTTCTCACCCCGCAGCTCGTTAACCACGGCGTTTACTCTGGCGCCGTTTACGCCTACGCAGGCGCCAACCGGATCCACGTTTGTGTCATTGGACCAGACGGCGATCTTGGTGCGGGAGCCGGCCTCTCTGGCAATGGCCTTGATCTCCACGGTGCCGTCCTTAACCTCGGCTACCTCAGACTCGAACAGACGCTTCACCAGGTCAGGATGGGTTCTGGAAACGGAAATCCGCGGTCCCTTTGGCGTATCCTTTACCTCCAGGATATAAACCTTGATGTGCTCATTGATCTTCAGGATCTCGCCCTTTACCTGCTCGCTTTCATTTAAAATGCCGTCCACGCGGCCTAAGTTAATGCTGATATTCCGGCCCAGATTCTTCTGGACGATGCCGGTCATGATGTCCTTCTCCCGGCTGTAATATTCATTATACAGGACCTTGCGCTCTTCCTCGCGGATCTTCTGTAAGATCACGTTCTTGGCATTCTGGGTGGCAATCCGTCCGAATTCCTTGGACTGGATGGCTACCGGCACAATGTCGCCGGGGATGTAGCGGGGATTCTTAAGCTTCGCCTCCTCCACGCAGATCTGGGTCAGCGGGTCCTCCACCGTCTCCACCACTTCCTTCTCTGCCACAACAGAGAAATCGCAGGTATCCGGATTGATGGTAACTTTGATGTTATCCGCCTTTCCGAAATGGTTCTTGCAGGCCGTCAGCAGGGAATTCTCAATGGCCTCCAGCAGGACCTCCTTGCTGATGTTCTTTTCCTTTCCAATCATTTCCAGTGCTATTAACAGTTCCTTATTCATGGTTATCCTCCTAAAGCCTTCTCGCGCCGCAGGCGGCACGCCTTAAACCGATTATCATTTAAAAATCCAGTGCCAGACGAATCAATGCAATGTCTGCTCTCTGGAAGGTCATCTGTGAGCCGTCCTCCATCTTAAGGGTAACCGACTCTTTATCATATGCCTCCAGCGTACCCGTATACTCCTTGCTTTTGTTCAGTGCCCGGTAAAGACGGACCTCCACATCCTTTCCGATGCTTCTGGCAAAATCCTTTTCCTTTTTCAGGGGCCTGCCAAGGCCGGGAGAGCTGACCTCCAGGATATAGCTTTCGTCAATAAAATCCTCCTCGTCCAGCCAGTCGCTGACCTTCCGGCTGATCACCTCGCAGTCATCTACGGCGATTCCGCCTTCCTTATCAATATAGGCCCGCAGATACCAGACACCGGCTTCCTTCACAAACTCCACATCCACCAGCTCAAAACCATGCTCCTCCATAAGAGGAAGAAGAAACTTTTCCGTCCGCTGCTCGTAGCTTTCTCTCTTTGTCATCCTGCCACCACCTTCCTTTCATCCGCTAAGGCATCTGTCCCTGGGGCTTCCTGCAACTTTCCTGCATTTCCCGCATACGTTCATTTCCCTGCATTCTTCCTGCGTATTTTGCGGAATAATGGGCAGCAAGGATGCCAAACGGTCAGGAGCCGACGGGGATACATAAAATGAAGAGTGGATTCGCATCCACTCTTCATTAACCTGCCTTAATCTTATTATCAAAACTATGATATCACGGCTTCCAGCAAAATGCAAGCATTTTTTTGTCCGCATTTTTGTTCCGCAGGGGATTCGCAGGGGCCGGACGGCAGCTGCAGAGGCAGAATGAGGGCCCGGACGGCTTACGAACATCCGCCGCAAGCACCACATATCATACCGTATAACCCCTAGTAAAGGAGCATCCCATGACACCTAAGCTTGAAATCCGGGGGCTAAGCTACTCCTACCACTCGCTGGAAGGAGAAACGCCGGCCCTTTCCGATATATCCTTTCAGGTGAATCCGGGCGAGTTTCTGGCAGTGATCGGCCCCTCCGGCTGCGGAAAGTCTACTCTTCTTTCCCTTTTGTGCGGACTAGCCGAACCGGAGGCCGGAACCATCCTTATCGATGGAAAGCCCCTTTCTCAGTCAAAGGACCGCATTGGCTACATGCTGCAGAAGGATCATCTCTTTGAATGGCGTTCCATCCTCTCCAATGTATCTCTGGGACTGGAAATCCGGAAATGCCTGACGCCCAAACGGCGGGAGGAGCTTTCCGAAATGCTTAAGGCTTACGGTCTTGACCAGTTTCAGGATAAGCGTCCTTCCCAGCTTTCCGGCGGCATGCGCCAGCGGGCGGCACTGATCCGCACCCTGGCCTTAAAGCCGGATCTGCTGCTTTTAGATGAGCCTTTCTCCGCCCTGGACTACCAGACACGCCTTTCCGTCTGCGATGATATCAGCTCCATTATCCGGGAAAATGGGAAAACCGCCCTGTTGGTCACCCACGATCTGTCAGAAGCGGTAAGCGTGGCTGACCGGGTCATCGTCCTCACCGCAAGGCCCGGCACGGTGAAAGCCATCCTGCCTCTGTCCTTCCCGTCCGACCATGTGCTCAGTCCCATGGAACGGCGGAACACCCCGGAATTTTCCGGATATTTTCATTCGCTTTGGAAGGAGATGAAACGAAATGATCCTGAGACCTCGTAACGCTCCAGTGACCCAGGAAAGCATCTCGCCTGCCCAGAAGGAATTCCTGGCTGCCCAGCTCCTTCACCGGCGGCAGGTGAGCGTCTCCCGCGTCATGCTCTTTATCCTTTTCCTGGCACTCTGGGAGCTGGCTGCAGCCTTTTCCTGGATTGATTCCTTTATCTTCAGCAGCCCCTCCAGGATCGGCCGCTGTCTCTGGGACATGGCCCTGGACGGCTCTCTTTTTGTCCACACCGGCGTAACCCTGGGTGAAACGGTGCTTTCCTTCCTGCTGGTCATTCTCTTAGGACTGGCCGCGGCCCTGCTTCTCTGGCTCTTCCCTACCCTGGCGCAGATCTTAGAGCCCTGCCTGGTGATGCTCAACAGCCTGCCAAAATCCGCCCTTGCTCCCCTGCTGATCGTCTGGCTGGGAAGCAGCACCCGAACCATCGTCACCGCCGCGGTCTCCGTGGCCCTCTTTGGCTCTATCCTCACCCTTCACACCGGCTTCTGCCAGACTGACCCGGAAAAAGTCCGGCTGATTTACTCTCTGGGCGGCGGGAAAAAGGAGGTATTAACGAAAGTCCTCCTTCCGGCATCCATTCCCCTGATCATCAGCAACATGAAGGTGAATATCGGCCTCTGTCTGGTAGGCGTCATCATCGGCGAATTTCTCTCCAGCCGGGCCGGACTGGGGTATCTCATCATTTACTCCAGCCAGGTATTTCAGATGAATACGCTGGTGGCATCCATCATCGTTCTGTGCCTCATGTCTGTGGTTCTGTACCAGGGGATCCAGTGGCTGGAAAAGAAGGTGTCCGCCTGATGGGAGGGCAGGCAGCCAAAAGGCAGCTATTCCAAAATACAGCTTTCCCTCCCTCACACCTGCTTTACGGGGAAACTTCTCCCGGCGCCAGACCGGACTGGACATCCAGCGGCTGGCCTGGCGTACTGCCGGGAGCTGTCGTGCCATCGGAGACTGCCGTGCCATTGGGAGCTGCCGTGCCATCGGAAACCGCCGTGCCGCCGGGGGCTGCCGCGCCATCGGAAACCGCTGTGCCGCCGGGGGCTGCCGCGCCATCGAGAGCCGCTGCCCCATCGCCGCCCGCCTGTACGGCCGGTGTGCAGGCACCGGAGGCGTCCGCCTGGTAGAGTGTTCCATTGTAATCCAGCACCATGTTAGCAGCCATCTGGCCGCCTGCCGGATCCAGATAGTACAATACGCCGCCGATGGTCTGCCAGCCGGTCTGCATCGCTCCGCTCTCATTCAGATAGTACCAGACGCCGCCGATATTCTGCCAGCCCGTCTGCATCTGGCCGTTTTCATTCAGATAATACCAGACACCGCCGATATTCTGCCAGCCTCTCTGCATCGCTCCGCTTCCGTCCAGATAATACCAGCCGTCAGCCAGCTGCTGCCAGCCGGTGGCCATGGCGCCGGAGCCATTCAGATAATACCAGCTGCCATTTTGACTCAGCCAGCCCGTCTGCATCACTCCGTCCTCGTTAAGATAATACCGCGCTCCGCTCACATCCTGCCAGCCCCGCTGCATCTGCCCATTCTGGTTCATGTAATACCAGCTTCCGTCCGCCTGTATCCAACCGGCAGACATCCTTCCGTCTGCCTGGAAATAATACCGGCTGCCGTCAAGCTCCTTCCATCCGGTCTGCATCACACCGTTTTCCAAAAGGTAATACCGGCTGCCATCCGCTTCAAGCCAGCCCGTCTGCATCACGCCGTTTTCGTCCATATAATACCAGGCGCCGTCAATCGCCCGCCATCCGGTAGCCATCAGGCCGGTGGCCTTAAAATAATACCAGCAGTCCTCCAGCGCCTTCCAGCCCACTGCCATCTGGCCGCTTGTCTCATCCAGATAATAGCTTCCCTCCGGCATGGTCATCCAGCCAAGGACGGGATTGCCGTTCTCATTCATGTAATACCAGCCCTCGCCGTCATCAATCCAGGTCTGCTTCTGCATCACATGGTCTTCATAATAATACCGGTTCCCGGCAATGGTCCGCCAGGTATCCTCCGGGATAATCTGGGAATAATCCTTAAACAGGAAATCAATATCCACATTTCCATTTACGCCGTTTACCGAACCGGTATTGGTGGCCTGCCACATGGAAGGATTGGCAAAGGTGTACATGGTATTGTACCGGGCCACCCAGATATCGTAGTCCAGGGCAGACAGGTCAATCTTATTGGTCAGCCAGTATTCATTTGCATAAACCATGGGATAATATCCGGCATCCTCAATCTTCCTGCAAAAGGCGTTAATGACCTCACTCACCTGAGAAGGAGACAAGGTTCCCAAAGTATCATTGTCCTCCGCGTCAAAGGCCACCGGATAAGAAATGGGATAATCCTTAATCAGCTCCAGCACAAAGTCCGCCTCCTGCTCCGCCATCTCCACCGATGTGGCGTAGGAATAAATATACGCGCCGATTTCCAGTCCCGCCTCTCTGGCCTTCTGGGCATTCACAGGGAAATAGGGATCTACCGTCCCCCGGAAACGGGTGCCCAGCATGGCAAAGGACACATCATCTGCAGCCACCTTTTCCCAGTCAATATCCATCTTCCAGTAGGAGACATCCACGCCTCTGGCAATCGCTCCATTAATGGGGGTACCGTCTGCCATCTGATAAGCCCCGCCAGCCCCCCGCTCCCACTCTGCTGCTGCCGCCGAAAAAGGCTGGCCAAGCAGGCAGAAGCACAGCAGGCCTGCACCGGCTCTGCCTGTAATGTTCTTTATCTGCCTCATCATTTCATTCTTCAACTCCCTTTTTATCTGTAAAAGCATTGCTTTCGTAATAGTTTAGCAGAAAAAAGACAGCCCTGGCAATAACGCAGGACTGTCATATTCTTACGATTTCTTGACACTCCCCATAGCTAAAGCAAGGGGATTCTTGCTTCAACCACTACTGCATTGGCTTATACCAAAAGGTATTGCAATGACTTACACAGTGTCCACAAGCTAGATTATACTGTTCCCGTATG
>JAGHER010000120.1 GCA_017889125.1 Lachnospiraceae bacterium | reverse complement strand
ATTTGTTCACAAACCAAAAAAACGGTAGCGTAACGTGCAATCGGTCAAAATCGAAAAAGCCCTGAAAGCCGCTAAACAAGCGGGTTTCTAGGGCTTTTTTAGCTGAAAAACTGTCAAAAACGGGAGTTTACCACATGCTGGAGAATTTTGCTTTACTTTTCTCTTACTTTATCCTGAAAAATGTGGAGATGGGAATAGATCGATTAAGCAAATGCAGAATATATACAAGGCATTGATTTTTTAGCATAATTATGCTAAATTGTTCTCAGGAGGTGAGCATATGAATTCTATTCGGCCGGTTTCTGATCTTAGAAATAATTTTGCAGAAATATCCAGACAGGTTCATGAAACAAAGAAACCCGTATTTCTTACCAAAAATGGATTTGGCGATATGGTTGTAATGAGTATGGAAGCTTACGTAAATATGCAATTTGACAGTGAAGTTTATCACCAACTCCAGGAAGCAGAAAAACAGGCAGCGTTAACAAATACTCGCTATTCTTCCAAAGATGTCTTGAAGGCAATGAAAGATGCCATAAGAGAAACTACTCATGTATAAAATCGAATATCTCCCTTTGGCAGCACAGGATCTGGTTGATATTGCGGCATACATCAACCAGAAATTATGCAACCCGCAAGCTGCAGAAGCCCTAGCAAATTTATTGATCAAAGAAATTGACAACCTCAGCAGTTTCCCATACATTCATGAATTATATATTTCGTCTTATCCATTGAAACACGAATATAGAAAATTGACCGTAAAAAATTATCTCGTTTTCTATTGGATTGATGAAGCGAAAAAGCTGGTAACAATCAGCAGAGTGCTTTATGGGAAGAGAGACTACAATACCCTTTTAAAGTAAACTAAAAAATGAAATCGGGGGTGCTGCTCAAACATCTAGGTTTGTGCAGCACCCCTTATCATGTATTTTCATAATCACGTTCTGGCATCACGGCAGGAAAAATGCTCCTTCTCAATTTCCGCCATTCTCAATCTCCACCTGCACATCCCGCACAGCCACCCCCGCAATCCCGTCTTCCGAAAACCCATCCTTCTTCGCCTTAATGCGCAGATGCGCAAAGGTAAATTCCGACAGCCGGTACTGCTCCTCATCGGGCATTACATCAAAATATGTCTCACATTTACAGGTACAGTTCCGCATAGTCACATGATCGGCATAGGACAGCGGCCTGTCCTTCCTGCCCTTCAAATCATAAAACTGCGTCCACGGATTGATATTGAGGAAGCTCTTCATCTCCCCCTCAATATCCTCCACGGTGATGTATTCGTAATGCTGAGGCGTGTCGGGGCGCATCTTCAGCCAGAGAAGATTATTGCCGCAGAGCACCTTGATCCGCCGCAGAAGGATATTCCGGTTATGCACTGATTCCGAGCCGCAGGTGAGGCAGCCATGGCAGAAGCCATAGGTGCAGTCCTCGATGAGAATCCGCTCATTGCTTCCATTCTCCGGGGCCTGGTCCGCCCAGGGGCCCTTTCCGCCCTTTAAGGCCACCGCGTCATCATTGACTTCCATATAACAGTTTTTCACCAGCACATCGGTGCAGGCGTCGATATCGATGGCATCTGTGCTGGGCGCCTTCACCGGGGCGGCCGGGGAAAAGATATGGCAGTTCAGGTATTTCACCTGGCTGCAGCGGTAGATATGGGTGGTCCAAAAATGGGCGTTCTGCAGGTGAAGATCGGCGATCAGCACATTTTTGCAGTTGGAAAGATAAAGAAGGCGGGGGCGCTGCTCATCCTTGTTGGTGCAGTCCGGATTCCACTGCCGCCGCAGCCAGAAGGCCTTCCATGACCTGAGCCCATTGCCATCGATGGTTCCCGGGCCGCAGAGGGTAAAGCTATCCAGCCCGTCGCCATTAATCAGTGCCGCAAAATACAGGCAGGTCTCCCCCTCCATCCGCGTCTCGCAAAGCTTGTAATCTGCAGGATCATCACTGCCTTTCAGCGTCCCGCCTGCTGACACATAAAGATTCACTCCCTGGCGGAAAAACAGGGAGCCGGTCAGATAGGTTCCTGCTGGCACCACGATGACGCCGCCGCCCGCCTCTGCCGCCTGGTCGATTAACTGCTGAATCTCTGTGGTGTGCACCCTGCCGTCATCCAGGATATTGTGCTGGGTAAGCACGTACTGGCGTCCAAGGTCGCTGAGGGCCGGAACCTGCACATCATAAAACCAGGGGGCGATCGGGGTGCCGTCAGGGAATGTTTCTTCCGCTCTTCCCATTTCTTCTCTTGCTTTATTACCCATTATGACTCTCCACCGGCACAAACACTCGGGTATTTACCGGATCCTCCTGTTTCCTGGCCGCCTTAGCCATATGAATAGCTTCCTGGCAGAACTGCTCTTGGGAGTTAACCAGGATCTTGCCCCGCTTATCCTGCTTCTCGTAGCTTCCGTCAGGCTGCAGGATGTGGGCCTTTACGTTGTCCTCCAGCTCCACCTCCAGAATGTGGTACACGGCTTCCTTAAGGCGTTCATCCTCCACCGGGAAGACGATCTCCACACGCTTATCCAGATTTCTGGGCATCCAGTCGGCGCTGCCCATGAAGATCTGGCTTCTGCCCTCATTTTCAAAGTAGAAAATCCGGCTGTGCTCCAGGAAATTGCCCACAATGGAGCGGACGGAAATATTCTCGCTTAATCCCGGGATACCGGCCTTCAGGCAGCAGATGCCCCGGATAATCAGGTCGATCTTTACCCCGGCGCAGGAGGCCTCGTAGAGGGCAGCGATGATCTCCTTGTCGCAGAGGGAATTCATCTTGGCGATGATTCCCGCCCTCTTTCCTGCACGGGCATTTTCCGTCTCCCGGCGGATTAACCGCATGAATTTGTTCCGCAGCCATAAGGGAGCCACCGCCAGCTTGTTCCAGCTTAAGGGCTCGGAGTAGCCGCTTAACATGTTAAAGACAGCTGTGGCGTCCTCGCCGATTAAGGGATTGCAGGTCATGATGCCGCAGTCAGTGTAAAGCTTTGCCGTAGAATCATTGTAGTTGCCCGTTCCCAGATGGACGTAGCGGCGGATGCCGTCCTCCTCCCGGCGTACCACCAGAGTGATCTTGGAGTGGGTCTTTAAGCCAACCAGACCGTAGATCACGTGGCAGCCGGCCTTCTCCAGCATCTTTGCCCAGATGATATTGTTCTCCTCGTCAAAGCGGGCCTTTAATTCCACCAGCACGGACACCTGCTTTCCATTGTCCGCCGCGGCTGCCAGGGCCGCAATGATGGGAGAATTGCCGCTGACCCGATAAAGGGTCTGCTTGATGGCAAGGACATCGGGGTCCTTTGCCGCCCGGCGGACAAACTCCACCACCGGGTCGAAGGTCTGGTAGGGATGATGCAGGAGGATATCCCCCTTGCGGATATTGGTAAAAATATCATCCTCATTCATAAATGCCGGAACGGGCTGGGGCACATGGGTCTCTGCCTTCAGATTATCAAAGCCCCCCAGGCCGCCGTAAAGCTTCATCAGGAAAGTGAGATCCAGGGGGCCTGCGATCTGGAAAATGTCATTGCTGCTGACCTGCAGCTCCTTTTTAAGAATCTTAAGGAGACGCTTGTCGGCCTTCTCCTCCACCTCCAGGCGAATGACCTCGCCCCACTGACGCTTCTTTAACTGCTTCTGGATCTCCTCCAGAAGATCTACCGCATCCTCCTCATCGATGGTCAGGTCGGCATTCCGCATAATCCGGAAGGGATGGGCATCTAAAATGTCATAGTTTAAGAACAGGCTCTGCATATTCCGCTCGATGATCTGCTCTAACAGAATCACGTTCCGCATCTCCCGGCCGTCCTCACCGGCCGTCACCGGCAGCTCCACAAACCGGGGAAGCATGGAGGGCACCTGCACCATGGCAAATTCCAGCTCCTCCTCCTTCTGTCCCTTCTTTTTCAGCAGGGCGGCAATGTTTAAGGTCTTATTGCGCACCAGGGGGAAGGGCCGGGAGGAGTCAAAGGCCATGGGCGTGAGAACCGGATATACATTCTCATGGAAATACCGGTCGGCGTAGTCCGCCTGCTCCTTGGTCATGGCCTCGTAGTCGGGAAGGATGGTCAGCCCCTGCTGGCGGAGGGCCGGTACCAGGGAACGGCTGTAGGTGGAATACTGGAGCCCCACCAGCTCGTGGGTTTTCTCCGAAATCTTTTCCAGCTGCTCCTCCGGCTTCATGCCGGCAATGTCCGGCTTGGTGTATTTTGCGTGAACCATATCCTTTAAGGAGGCCACCCGCACCATGAAAAACTCATCCAGATTGGAGGCGGTGATGCTTAAGAACTTCAGCCGCTCAAATAAGGGCAGGCTCTTATCCCTGGCCTCGCTTAAAATCCGGTAGTTAAATTCCAGCCAGCTCAGCTCACGATTCACATAATTTTTCGGATCAAGATAATTTATATTGGCCTCTGCCATCATCATACCCTCCTCTTCTGTTTCAGCACAGGACGGATGCCGAATATTTCTTCAAAGAAATCTGATTTCTGCTCAAAGGACTGCTTTTCCAGGGAAATGTCCCCCTGGTAATCGGTAGTAATCACCAGCTGCCCGTCCCGCACCACGGTCTTGCAGCCAGAAAGCTTCTCCTTGTGGGTGCGGTCCATGGAATTAGCCAGCCGCAGGATCGCCGTCAGCTTTGCAATCTTGATGGTGATCTCATTGGCGGTAAGGCCGCCGGAGGCGTCCTTGTACACCTGGGCCTCCAGCTGCACCTGGTTGTAATCAAAGTCCCGGATATTGTAGCGGACCACATTGGCGATAATCTCCCGCTCTAAGTGGCTCAGCCCGATGATCTCCGTGGACATGATGATATTGTAGGCGCACTCGTTGGAATTGCGCATGCTGATAAACTTGCCGCAGGCGTGAAGGTACACGGCGATCCGCAGAAGGAGCTTATCCCGGGCGGTCATGCCGTGGAACCGGCGCATGGCGTCAAAGATATCGGTACAGAACACATCCAGGATCTGGTTGTGGCTGGTATGGCACTTGTACCGCTTGGCCATGTTCCGCGAGGCTGCCAGAATATCGTTTTCAAAGTTGTGCTTGAATTTCACCTGCTTGGTCTGTTCCGCGTACTCAGCGGCAATGCCGTCGCAGAGACGGATGCCGGGAAGCCAGAACTGCTCCGCGCCGGTGATCTCCATGATGCGCTTGTAAATTACCGCGCTGGGAAGCATCAGCTCCGCGTACTCGGCATTGATGCCGAAGAGATCCTGCATCTCCTCCTGGCTCATGCGGCACAGGCCATTGTAAAAGCGGTCTACATCTGCCGCCGTCATCCGGTCGGTCTCCGGCCGCACGCCGTTTAAGGCCTGACGGAACATGGAAAGGGAATTGTCCCCGATACCGATCAGGTTCTGGATATTCCGGTCTTTTAAGTACATCTTCCGGAAGGTGAACAGCTCATTGTCCACCAGCTCCTCCACCATCTGGCGGTGCAGGTCCATATTGGCCGGGATCTGTCCGGTCAGACGCTGGATGCGCATCACCCCAAGGGGGAGATTCTGTGTGGTCACCAGGGAATCCTTGTCAAAAAGGGACAGCTGCATACTGCCGAAGCCCACGTCCACGATGGCTGTGCCCTTCTGGATGACGGTATTAAATTCCTGGTCCTTGGCCGCGATGGCCTTATAGCTTAAGAAGCGCTGCTCCGAATTGCTGATGAGCTTCACCTCGATGCCGGTCCGCACCTGGATCTGATCGAGGATGATGGGATTGTTTTTGGCGTCCCTGAGGGCGCTGGTGCCGTAGGCCGTGTAGCTCTGTACCTTATACCCTTTCATAATCGCGGAAAAATCCTTCAGCACCTGGCAGAGCTCGTCCACCAGCTCGTAGCTGATCTTTCCCTCGCTGTAGGTATCCCGGCCAAGAGCAATTACATGACGGACATGGTCGATGGAACGGATTCCGTATTTACTGGAAATTTCGTAAATGCCAAGCTCCGCTTCAAAGGAGCCCAGTGCAATTGCCGCAAATGTCAATATGGCCATAATCTTTTCCTCCTATAGGTTTAGTATAAGGTGAGAAACAGGGAAAATCCATAAAATTTATGTAAAAAACGGGTAAAACGTGGGGCGCAGGGCTGACTGCCGGGCACACCGCGGCAGACGTTGGTCTACACTACCAGCCCTGCATCTCTGCCGCCTGCTGCCCAGAAAGCCAGGTAATAAACTGCGCCGCCGTCCTGCCGGAAAGGCCGCCGTGGGACAGCTCCCACTGGTTTGCCTTAAGAAGAAGCTCCTCCTCCGGCATCTGGATGCCGTTTCTGGCGGCAAGCACCTTTACGATCTCCTTAAATTCCTTGGGCTCCGGAGCGCCGTAGTAGATGGTCACACCGAAGCGGGCCACTAAGGACAGCTTCTCCTGGACGGTGTCATTGGCGTGAATCTCATCGTCGGAAAGCTGCTTTTTATCCCGGAAGCTTTCCCGGATCAGGTGGCGCCGGTTGGAGGTGGCGTAGATCAGCACATTCTTCGGCTTCTTTCCCAGGCCGCCCTCGATGATGGCCTTCAGATATTTGTACTCTAACTCAAATTCCTCAAAGGACAGATCATCCATATAGATAATGAATTTGTAATTCCGGTCCTTCACCTGCTCCAGCACATCGGAGAGGGCCTTGAACTGGTGCTTATAAACCTCGATAATCCGCAGACCCCGGTCATAGTACTGGTTTAAGATGGCCTTGATGCTGGAGGATTTCCCCGTACCGGCATCGCCGTAAAGGAGGACATTGTTGGCCTCCCGGCCCTCGATGAAGCTCTCGGTGTTCTCGATTAACTTCTGCTTCTGGCGCTCGTAGCCCACCAGGTCGGACAGATACACATGGTCAATGCTGGTGATGGGGTCGATAAAGGCCTGCTCATCCTTCTCCAGAATGCGGAAGGCTTTATTCAGGCCAAATTTCCCCACGCCGAATTCCCGGTAAAACTGGGTTACCTCCCGCTGGAAGGCCTCCCCGTCCTTCGCTGCCTCTAAGGAAAGGGCCAGGCTGACGATCCGGTCCCGGATCCGCTTATTAAAGACCCGGCCATTCTCCCTGGCTGCCTCGTAGCTGGCAATCTGCGCCCAAAGGCTCTCCCCCTCCCCGTCAAGGCTGCGGATATCCTGGTCGAAGAGCCCCTTAAAAATCTGGAAATCATGAAGGGCCAGCTGATCCAGTGATCCCCCTGCCGGTCCCACGATCTCGCAGGAGGTGCTGTAGGCATTCTCATGGTTTGCCAGGCAGAAGGCCAGGAAGCAGTGGTAAAGATTTCCCTGGAAGCCGTAGGTAACCGCCAGCTCGATCAGCTGGTTGGCACAGGAAAACCGCGCCGGGTCATCCTTATTTTCACCCAGAAGAAGCTGCTCCATGGCGGCAAACAAATCCTGGTATTTAAAATTTCGGTATAAAATTAATTCGTCTGTTCTCATTAACGTATTCATGGCATTGCCTCTGTATTATGTATTTCATCAGTAATTTCCCAAAATCCGCATAAAGACCGCCTCATTCTTCAGTCCCAGCAGAGCATTCTGCACCGGCCCGTCGCTTAAGGAGCCCTCAATATCCAAGAAAAACCGGTATTCCCAGTTCCGCTCCAGAATGGGCCTGGACTGGATCATCAGCATGTTCACATGGTTGTAAATAAAATGACCCAGCATATTGTAGAGGGCGCCGCTGACATGAGGCGTCTCAAAGCAGATGCTCACCTTTCTGGCATCCAGCCGGTACACCGGCTCTCTTCCCAGGATGATAAAGCGGGTAGTGTTGGTGCGGTTGTGATTGATGGAGGGCTTAAGCACCTGCAGGCCGTAAAGCTCACCGGCCCTGGGACTGGCGATGGCCGCCTGGGTCACATCCCCTGCCGCTAACACCCGCTTTGCCGCACCGGCGGTATTCTCCGCCTGAATCTGCTTCCACTCCCGATGCTCCTTTAAAAACTCGCTGCACTGCATCAGCGCCTGGGGATGGGAAATCACTGTCCGGATATCCGAAAGACTGGCGCCGGGAAGCCCTAAAAGGGCATGGTTTACTGTAACCTCCGTCTCCGCCACGATGTAATTGTCATATTTTAACAGCAGGTCATAATTGTCAATGACCGCTCCCGCCGAAGAATTTTCAATAGGAAGGACAGCGTAGGCCGCGCGGCCCTGAGCCACCTCCTCCATGGCATCCTGCCAGGTGGGCACATTGTAGGCGTCCGCATCCTTGCCGAAAAACTGCAGAGCCGCCTCATGGCTGTAAGCGCCCTCCACCCCCTGGTACACAATCCGCGCACCGGCGGTGGGAAGATTCTCCACCAGACGAAATCCAGCATCCGCCTTCATCCCGCTGCGTCCCAGCACCTGGTACTGATACCGGCGGCTGATGGTCATCATCTGGGACAAAAGCTCCCCCAGAGCTATCTCACCAAAAGGCGTCTTTGCCATGGCCCGGATGGCGGAAAGCTTCTCCCGCTCCCGCGCCGGGTCATAAACGGCTTTTCCATTGGCCAGCTTATACTCGGCCACATCGGCAGCCAGCTGCATTCTCTGCTCGATTAACTCCGCAAGCTGACCGTCCACCTCATCAATCTGCCTGCGGATATCCTGAAGATCTAAATTTTTCATCACTGCTGATTCTCCTGTATTTCCTTTAACATTTGTATAATCACATCCCGCACGTAGGCACCGTGCTTCTTGCGAAACTCCGCCGGAAGCTCCTTCAGATAGATGGGCTGGCCATAGCGGATGGTCACATCCGTCTTTCGGATCCTGGGCAGATGATTTTCGAAAATATCTGCATTGCCCACCATGGCCACAGGGATCACGGCGCAGCCGCTCTTTTCTGCAATCTTCAAGCTGCCCTCCCTAAAGGGAAGAAGGTCCGTATGCTCTTCATTGCTGTTTCTGGTGCCCTCGGGGAAAATCCAGATGGAGATTCCCTTCTTTACCTTCTCCACGCCCTCCAGAATGGTCTTTAAGCCTGCCTTCAAATCCTTCCGGTCCAGGAAAAGGCACTGCACATCCTTCATCCAGTCCTTCAAGAGGGGATAGCGGAGCATCTCCTTCTTTGCCACAAAGCCGGTCAGGCCGGGAACGGTGGTGTAGCCCACCAGAATATCAAAATAACTGCGGTGATTGCCCACGTACAGCACCGCCTGGTCCCTGGGGATATTCTCCCGCCCCTCCACCGTCACATGGACGCCGGAAACCTTCAGAATCAGCCGGAACATAAACTGCACGATCGCCAGGCTCTGATGCATCTGCCGTTCAGGATTCCGCCGCCCAAGAAGACGCTCGTACACCAGGATGGGAATGCTGAGCACAAGAAACAAAATCAAAATCAAAAACACCGCCATAAACCTTATCATTTGAAACACCTCGTCCATTCATTTTCGTGAACAGAGCGGCCTTCCGATCCCCCCGGCTCCAAAACAGAGCCAAATACCCCGCAGATTCCTGCGGGGCGCCACTCTCTTCCGGTGCGCGCAGCCTCTTATGCAAATGCCGATGCAAAAGCCGGACGCGCTCTTTTATTATAAGGGAGGAAGGGTGCAAATACAAGTCCGGCGCCGGTGTTTTTCAAAGTTTTTCCAGCATTTTTCCGTTCCCCTTCCAGGAGATCCGTTCGAACAAAAGCCCGGTGAGAAACCACAGGGGAGCGAAGTCAAGACGGATCAGGCCGTTTACATTGGTGGGCCTGCCGGTGTAGTCCCAGGGGCAGATTCCCGCCCGCTGCAGCCAGGAGCCGAAGAAGTACTCAGCACAGAAAATCAGCACCATGTCAATCATCCCATGGCGAAGCACCCGGTCAGACAGGCTGGCCCGCTCCAGCTGGGGGATACCCTCCTCCAGCCACCGGTCAATCAGGCGGCCCACCGGCCAAAGAAGAGCCCCAAGACCGTAGATGGGGAACATGAGAAGGGAGGTCTTCCCCATCAGCCGCCAGTCATGGGTGAGGATGGATTCCGCCGCGGTAAAGAGGATTTCCAGGCACCATCCGGCGGTGCCGCACTTAAAGAAATTTTGAATAAACCTGTTTTTTCTCCATACGTTTTCCATGGGCTTTAGTATGTGCCGGGGGCGGGAGAATATGCATCCGGCGGGATGGCTTTTTTGCAGGTCAGGCGGTTTGGCTTCCACAGCGGTTTGGCTTCCACAGCTGCCTGGCTTCTCGCATCCGTCCGGCTCGCCGTCAGTATTTCTCTATAAAAGAGGCGACAGCAGGCGGCAGAACTGTTCCTTCCCCCGGATCACCAGGGAACGGTTCCGGTAGTCCTCCGGGGTAATCTCCCGGCAGTGGGGCAGATCGTCCAGAAAGGCCTGCTCCAGCTGCCTGGTGGCCGCCTCATCGTAAATCACCGCATT
>JAGHER010000119.1 GCA_017889125.1 Lachnospiraceae bacterium | reverse complement strand
TTCCCTTATGAATGGAAAGCATCAGTGCCACCGCTTCTTCCTCCTGTTTTTCAAAAATCTCCACAAGCACCTGAATCACAAATTCCATGGTAGTAAAATCATCATTGTAAATCAGCACCTGATACTGTCGGGGAAGCCGCACTTTCGTACGTGTTTCCTCCCGAACCTGCTCCTTCACGCTCATGGATTCTTCCTCCCTTCCGGCTCACCGGCTCTATTCGCCGTTTCCCCGGGCATGTTCACCGTTTCTCCGGGCATGTTCACCGTTTCTCCAGGCGCATTCATCGTCTCCCCGGGCGCATTCATCGTTTCCCCGGGCACATTCATCTCTCCGGGCGCATTCATCGTTTCCCCAGGCACATTCATCATTTCCGGCGCATTCACCGGCCAGTCCGGCCTCTCCCCCGCCAGCACCCGGATAATCTGGGATGCCGCCTGGCAGGCCATGGTCTTCATGCACTCCTCCGTATTGGAAGCCATATGGGGCGTAACCGTCACCTGTCTCATGGAAAGCAGAGGATTGTCCCCAGCAGGCGGCTCCTGGGCAAACACATCGCAGAAGGCCCCGGCAATTTCCCCCTCTTGAAGAGCCTGAATCAGCGCCTCCTCCTGCACCACCTCGCCTCTGGCACAGTTGACAAAATACGCCCCCTTCTTCATCATGGCAAATTCCCTCTGTCCCACAAAGCCCCTGGTGCTTTCATTGAGAGGCACATGAAGGGTAATCACATCTGCCTGAGAAAATACCGTCTCCCAGTCTGCCAGCGTCACATATTCCGGCGCATCCTGCCGGGATCTTCCGTGAGCAAAGGCCATCACCTGCATATCCAGCCCGTAATAGGCCTTCTTCGCCACCTCTCTCCCGATCCGTCCAAGGCCGATGATTCCCAGAGTTTTCCCTGCCATCTCCATGCCCTTGCACCGGTTTTTCGCATAAAAATCCCCGGCCTTCATGGCCTGGCCAAGCTCCCCGATCCGTTTCCCGGCCGACAGGATCGCACCCAGGGTAAACTCTGCCACTGCGTTGGTGGTGGCATCCGGCGTGTTGGTCACCCAGATTCCAAGCTCTGCGGCAGCCTGAATATCTACATTATTATATCCTGCACCGTGGCGGGCCACGATCTTAAGCTGCGCTCCCGCCTCCAGCACCTTCTTAGAAACCTGCGCAGTCCGCAGAAGCACGGCATCACAATCCCGCACTGCCTGCGAAAGCTCCTCCTCCGAAAGCCCGCAGCCAATAACCACCCTATGTCCTGCATCCTTAAGCATCTGCACGCCTTCCCCGGCAATTTCCTGCGGAATCAGTATTTTTCCCATCGTTTATCCTTCCTTTCTGCGCCTTTCTTCCTTGTTAAATAGTGTAAATGCAGGGAGAAAAATTGTCAATCTGGGGAGAAAAAATCTGGTCATCCAAGGGCAATACAAAAAAGACGCCCGGAAGGCAGTTTCATCTCCACTGCCCTCCCGCGTCTTTTTACGATCTCTCTGCACCTTTATTTCCGCGCACCCTTACCGCTGTGCCCGTTTCTCCAGTCCCTCCCAGCGGAAGTTGGGAATCACGTCATACCAGTTGTCGATACCGATGATGTCCTTGGCAAACTCCGTCACCTCCAGGGTCTTAGCGCTCTTATCGATGTAGCGGTACACATCGTAGCTCTTCTTCATATGCGTCGGTACATGCCGGTCTGTCCGGTTCATATCACAGGAATACAGGCCGAAGCTGGCAGACAGCTGCGCCTCGGAAGGAGCATCCACCTGACGGCTCATGATAAAGGCGTCAATATACGGATTGCTGTCTACAATATAGTAAGCATAGGCAATGGCCGCCGCCTGCAGCTCCTCGCATTCACCTCTGGTGGCGCTGTTGGAGGTAAAGCCCTGCTCCGACAGGATAATGTGCCGCACCTCGCCATTGGAATCCAGCATCTCCGGCTTCTGGAAATAATCCGTCAGAATCGAAAGATTGGCGATATTCACAATGGGCGAATTCTCCGACCAGGTCACCAGCCCGGTGGCCGCGTCATCCCAGAATTCCGGCTCTGTTAAGGGCACCGAATAGGGGTGGTAAGCAAGACCCCAGTCCATCTGACCGCCAGCCCGCACATTGGCATTAAACTTCTCGATTACATCCTTGGCATTGTACTTCAGGCTTCCGTCAGCCTCATAATTCCAGTTGTAATCGGTGGAGAAAAATACCCGCGCATTGGCACTGGTGCTCTTGATGGCCGTGTAAAATACCCGGAAGGCCCGCTCGTATTCCTTTACATAGGAATCCACATCCATGGGGCCAATATAGTTCCAGGCCTGGTTATTGATCTCATTGCCGATAATCCAGTTGGATACGGTGCCGTTTCCCGTCCCGCCGTAATGCTCCGCCAGGAAGGAAGCGATAGCCTTGATATCCTCATAGCCTGCCTGGGTGGCCGCGTTAAACATGTAGTAATTTACCCCGGCGGTCTGGGTAACACCGGGATAATACAGATCCGGCGTAGCCTCATTCCAGCTATTCAGAATAACTGCCGTCACCGACAAATCCTTTGCGGTAAAATTCCGCACTATAGTATCGTACTGGTCAAAAAGCTGCTTATTAAAATGGTACGTCTTTCCCTCGTACTCGTAATCAATCCCCGATCCCAGGATAAACTGGAAAGGAAGGTTGATAATCACATGCTTTACCCCAAGGGTAAAGGCATCATCCAAAAGCTCCGGCTCAATGAGAAGCCCCTTCTTCGTCAGCGGCTCTCTGTATGCATTCTGATTCCTGGCAACCACCTGGGGATTGGTAATGTATGCCATCTGGCTAACCGTCACATACTTCTCCCCGTCCCAGACGGCCACAGCAAACTTGGAATACAGGCGGCTGGATGCTGTCCCCAGATTCAGGGGAACCGCAAAGCTCACCTGCTCTGCCTTGGCTGCCGAAGCCAGATAATCCGTCCGGGAACCGATGGCATCCTCATAAGGCTGCAACTCGAACAGATAAAACTGGCCGTCCGTCCCGCTGATTGCTCCGGTATTGGTCCCGGCAATCTGCACCGTGTCCCCCTGGATCTGACAGGATGTAATATTCACCCACTCTGTAGGGATTTCTGCCGCCCACACCGTCCGGATTCCCGAATTTAAAAGCAGCAGAACCGCAGCTAAAGCCACCCATAAAACCGCCGGGAAGCCCTTTTTCACCTTCTTCAAAATTCCCTTCATCATCTGCCTTTTTCGTCCTCCCTTCGATTTGGAAATCATAGCTATTATACCCTTTTTCATTGGAAATACAAGGTGATTTCTTATTAAATTGTCTTACGGTTTCCTTACCGGACAGGGTTTTTAAATCCCCAGAATCTGGGCAATCTCCAGCGGATGCTGGGCCAGATACTTTGGATGGAAAGCCTCCAGCTCCTCCCATCCACGAAATCCCCAGGCGGCGCCGACCGCATCCAGCCCCGCATTGATGGCCGTCTGCATATCCGTGTTGGTATCCCCCATATAAAGGCAATGATCCGGCGTCTCCCCAAGGGCCTCCAACACTCGGAATACACCGGCGGGGTCCGGCTTCTTGGGAAGCCCCTCCTGCTCTCCCTGAATCATCGAAAAATAACCGGCCCCATACACCGCCTCCACCGTCTCAATCCCCCGCTGGTGAGGCTTATTCGTCAGCACCGCCAGCTTCATGCCAGCCGCCTTCATCCGCTCCAAAAGGGCAGCCATCCCCTCATAGGCCTCCAGATGGTACAGGCAGTTCTCCTGGAAAAGCTCCGGGTAAATGCGCAGCGCCTCCTCATAATGCACCAGCGCCTCATCCCCACAGGCTAAGAGGCTCCGCTCCATCTGCTTCCGGTAGCCGTCCCCCACGATGTACTTCATCTGCTCCTCCGAAATCGGCCCCAGATGAAACCTCTCCAGCACCAGATTAGTGGTGTAGGTCAAGGCATGGATGGTGTTGATAATTGTTCCGTCTAAGTCAAAAATGCAGCATGTGTATGGATTTTTCATTGCCATTGTCCTCTCTTTTATTTCCTTTTCTCTGTTCATGTTTACCGTTAAAACCAGCCAGACAGGGCCGATATTTCTGGTCAAGCCCTTTTATTCTACCATAAATTAGTACACATCACAATTAAGATCAAAAGACGTTTACCCTTTCCTCCACTTGACACGCTCATCTATTGCAACTACAATAGTTGCATATACAACTATTTTACCGTAAAAGGAGGAACCGCAAAACCATGAAGGAATTTCTGTCTTACTTAAAGCCTTACCGCAGGGACACCATCCTGGCTATCCTCTGCATCGAGGCAGAAACCGTATTCGAACTGGTGATCCCTCTGGTCATGGCGTCCATTGTGGACGTGGGCGTGGCAAACGGAGATCAGCATTACATTCTCATGCGGGGCGCGCAGATGATCGCCCTGGCCCTTATCTCCCTGATCCTTGGACAGGGCGCAGCTACCTTTGCGGCCCGCTGCGGCCAGGGGCTTGGCGCCGAGATCCGAAAGGCGGAATTTGCAAAGCTGCAGCAGTTTTCCTTTGCCAATACCGACCATTTCAGCGAATCCTCACTGGTCACCCGCCTGACCAGCGACGTGACCACCATCCAGAACTCCATCTCCTCCGGCATGCGGCCTGGCTTCCGCTCGCCGGTGATGATGCTGACCGCCATGGTGGCCTCCTTCTGGATCAATCCCACCCTGGCCCTGGTCTTTCTGGTGGCGGCCCCCATCCTGGGCGTGCTGCTCTTTCTCATCATCAGCCATGTACGCCCCCTCTACTCCGTCATGCAGGGCGCCATTGACATGGTAAACCGCATTATTCAGGAAAATCTCACCGCCATCCGGGTAGTCAAATCCTACGTACGAGGCGACTATGAGACGGAAAAATTCCAGGAGGTCAATACAAACCTCCAGACCACTGCAGAAAAAGCCTTCCGCCTGGCCGTGCTGAACATGCCCTCCATGCAGTTCGTCATGTACGGCACCATCCTGGCTATCCTGTGGTTCGGCGGCAATATGGCCACCGTGGGCCGCATCAAGGTAGGCGAGCTTACCGGTTTCCTAAGCTACGTCCTGCAGGTCTTAAATTCTCTGATGATGTTTTCCAATGTATTCCTCATGACCACCCGGGCCATGGCCTCCTGGAAACGGATTAAGGAGGTGCTAGACGAGGAGATTGATATCCGTGAGGACCGGGCCCAGCCCATTCAGGTGGAAAAGGGCGATATCCGCTTCGATCATGTGTCCTTTAAATACCAAAGCGGTGCGGAGGAATACGTGCTTTCCGACATTTCCTTCCATATTAAGCCCGGCCAGACTGTGGGCATCATCGGCCAGACCGGCTCCGCCAAGACCACCCTGGTGCAGCTGATCCCCCGCCTTTATGAGGCCACTGAAGGCTGCGTCTATGTGGACGGCCATCCCGTCTGGGAATATCCTCTGGAGGGCCTGCGGGATTCCATCGCCATGGTCCTTCAGAAGAATACCCTTTTCTCCGGCACAGTGAAGGAAAATCTCCGCTGGGGAAAGGAGGACGCCACTG
>JAGHER010000118.1 GCA_017889125.1 Lachnospiraceae bacterium | reverse complement strand
TCCTTCTTTACCGGGTAGATGAGGAAGCTGTCGGTATCTAACTCCTTCTCCGTCTCCTCCCCGCCGTCCACCGGCTCCCCGTTCTCATCGGTTACCGGCTGGCCGGAAAACTCCACATGGAAGCGGTAGATGGTGTCGGTCATGATCTCCTCGTCCGGACGGAAGGGGTCTTCCTCCTGCCAGTTTGAGGTCTTTGCCTCCTCTAATACCTCCGGGAAGAGGCCGTCAAAGGTGGTGTCCACGTATTCATACTCCGCAGAGCCCACGCAGCTTCCGTCCATCCCTTCCACGTCGGTAAATTCGATCTCCCCGTTATCGCCTTCCATGCCTTCCTGCAGCTGCCAGGAAATATCCGCCTCTGCCTGGGTAAGGCCGTGGAGGGCCACCGCGTGGGTATCCCTTCCGCCCACATCCGTGGCTTCCACCGAAGGGGTAATCCGTGCGGTGGAATCGGCTACCGGGAAATTCTCCAGCCCTTCAAGTTCCGCGCTTCCCTCCCAGTTGATGACGATGGTGGGGCCGTTGATGGGGTCGTCGATATTGTAAAAGGCTTCCGCAGGCATAAGCAGGGCCTCGTCGGTCTTGTCATGGTATTCCACATCCGCACGCAGGGCCAGGCCCACCTGGGCGCTCTCTAATGCCATCCAGCGGTTCATCAGATCAGTAATGTCATACTCCAGCTTCTGGTTCGGCTCGGAAATCACCTGGGAATTCCCCACGATGGGCGGGTTCAGGTTCTGGATCTTATTCCAGGTCAGCTGGTTGGCGTCCCATTTATCCAGGTCAGCCGCTCCCGGCGCCTTGTCGCTTTCCGGGGCACACAGCCGCACCTGAGTCTTCCCCTGACCGTTGGCCGTCATGGCAGTCACGGTGAAGGTGGCCGATACGCAGGCGGCCTGGCCGATGATCTGCGTCCAGTCGCCGTTGATGGCAATGTACACCCGGCGGTCCTTCCACTCCTCGTCATAGCCCACGTACATGGGGCCGCTCCAGCCCAGGAACTTGTCCGGCGCACCGGAGGCCACCTGAACCATGATAAATTCGCTGGGCACCTTCACCACGGGGCCAGGATCAATGCGCACCGGGTAGGCCCGCTCCTCATCCCCAAGCCATTCCTCATTGGCCGTCACGGTGATCCGGCACCCGGAGCCGGTCTCCTCCGCCTCCATGGTCAGATCCATGCTGGTCTCCCCGTTGGCATCGATCATCATGGGAGCAGTGATCACGAACTCCGGCCGGGCCTTCTGGCTGCTGTAAAAGAGGACGGTGTTATTCTCCACCGCCGTCTTCAGGCCGCTTGCATAGACCCGGTAGGCGAATTCATGGCGGCCGGTGTCCGACAGCAGAAGGATGTCCTCCTTCACCGTGTCCCCAAGTACCGTGTACTGGTAGTCGATATCTTCAAATACATCGTTGTAGCGGATAGCATTTTCCTCTACTGCGCTCCTGCGGAAATCGCCGTCCTGGGGGATCAGCATCAGACGCTTGCTGCCATTCCGCAGGATAATCCCCTTCCCGCTCTTAATCTGGGACGGGATCTCGATCTCCACATCCCCGGCGGTATTCTGGTAAGCTTCCGGCGCAAGCCCCCGCTCCATGCGCTTTTCATTGGTCTGGCTGTCCTCCCAGGTGAGGGTGTTGTCGATCTCCTGGATCTCCCCGTCCTCATCCTTGTAAAGGCCGGAATAGCCGCCGATGATGGTAGTGTACTCGCCCTCTCCCGTCAGGTATGTACGGTAGCCGGCCTCCAGCTCGATCAGCTCCCCCTCCGGCTCGTCGATCTCCAGGTCATAGAAAAACTCCGGGCTGCGGAGGGCATCCGAATCGGAGGCCAGGGCGTTTGAGGCGGTGGCCAGGATGACGGATGATGTGTCTGCGGCATCTGAGGAACTGCCGCCTGCCGTTCCACCGGCATCCGTCTCACTGGAATCCGTCTGGCCGCCTGATGCCGTCTGCGTCCGGCTGCCATCCGTTCCGCTGCCTGCCGTTCCGCTTCCCTTTCCTGCTTGTGATGAGCTGGCCTTATCCGTGCTCTCCCCATCTTCCATCTCCAGCCCCAAATCCCCCAGGGTCAGGGCCTTCGGCCGGGAAAAATCCACGTACCGGGGCATGTTCTGCACGGCTTCGGCCCCGTATGCCAGAAGCTGTCCTGTACTTGGCGCAAGCATGCTTGCCGACAGCAGCACACTCAGCAGCCGTTTCGCTGTTTTTCTGTACTTCTTCATTTGCATCCTCCCTAACGTTAATTATTTAATTTGAATCTATATAAAACCAGGTATTCATACCGGATATCGGTCGGAATCGCTGGGATTTTGCTTTTTCGTTCATTAGAATTAATTGGCTATTGTATTTTTAACAATCCCAGCGATTAAAGAAATAGCGACAACCCCAAAAGAAGCTTCAATAGGAGCCGCAAAAACAGGCATTTTCGCAAAAGACATAGCGACATAGACGAAGTACAGTAAGACTGCTCTCCGCTTTGTTTTCTTTCCATATTTTTGCTTTTCGTTTTCATCCAAAATACGGTTACGGTTTTCCACAGGCGCAAAAATAAGGATTACCAGCAGCATCATCGATTGGACAAGGAACTCTGGAATTCCAATATGCCCCATTTCCTTGATCCACAGGTAAGCTAAACATAAAACGGCAAACGAAATGACAAAGCATCTGTTTTGCGTATCTGCATGGTATCCCCCTGCATACCGTCTTAGAGAGCAGAAACTGAGCCAGAAAATGATTCCCTGGACAAATATTCCCATTATTCCGCCTAAAGCGATTGCCGCAAAAGCGGAAAGCAAGGCAACTTTTCCTCTCTGAATCCCGTATTCTACGATTTCTTCTACTTCTGACTCAGTTAATCCCTCTAAATTCATCACTTAAAACTTCCTCATCTTTTTTACCGCATCCGGCATTTTGGGCTGATAAGAAATGCATGGGCACGCAGCGTTCGCGTCTGCCCGGGCAACACGTATTGCGATTTTCTTCACAATACTCAGCGCTTTTTTGTCCTTTTTCATTTAACTCGCCTCCTTTTTTAGTATGGCTATATATTACCATTTTTTTCATGCAATAACCGTCTTCGGCGAAAATCATATATATTTGGGCGAAAATCGTTTTCTAATAATATAAAAGTGTTCGCTTGGCGCACACTCGCGCCGGAGCGCGGCTGCGTCAGCAGCCATATTCCTTTGCGCGGAGTGCGCCTCCTTGCGGAGCATTTTTTTACAGGAAACGCAGTTTCCTGTAAAAAAAGAGATGCCGCAGTCCCGCTTTTCGCGAGACTGGACATCTCAAAAATTTGCTGCCGCCGCACCATTAATTACTTGTCTTCTGTTGTGTACATCATAATCCTTACTGCAAAAACGCTTTCTTCATCTGAAATCTCCATATTTCCGTGATATTTGTTTACTGCCATTCTTACATTCTGCAGGCCGATTCCATGCTCCCCGGCATCCCTTTTGGTGGTAAAATACTGTTTTCCTTTTTTATTTAAGTGATGGGAATAGCTATTTTTAATCTCCATAAACAGCATCCCCTTTTCATACCGGACAAAAAGGGATACCCATCTGTCTTCCGATTGCTCCGCTGCCAGTATGGCATTCTCCAGCAGGTTTCCAAAAATCACATTTAAGTCAAATACCTGAACGCCGATCTCCCTTGGAAGGTTAACCTTATATTCCGTGTTTACGCCTGCATGTTCGGCCTTGCTCAGCATATAATTCAGTATGCTGTCCACTTCTTTATTTCCACTGCTCAGATATTCCTTCGTATTCGTCATAAATCCCTGCATACTTTCTATGTAATCGGCAATCTCCCGGTTCTCTTTTCTCCCTGCCATGATTGCCAATTCATTCAAATGATGCTTCATATCGTGGCGAAGGGCCCTGATTTTTTCTTCCGACTGCATCACCACATCCAGCTGATTTGCATAGCTTGCCGCCTGCCGTTCTAACAAATTTTTATCTTCTAACCGCAGATAGGCATCCATCAGCGCATTATACAAATAAAAGATCAGCATATTGATCAGCAGGATTCCCGCACTGACCGAAACCAGCACAAATTGATTGTTAAGGTTGCTCATGAGAAGAATAAATAACAGGATAATGCTGACTGCCGGAATGCAAATCAAAACATCCCAGTATGGCGGGATGAAGGAAACATATCTCTTTTCCACTGCATAACGTTCGATGATAAACTCACAGATGCTGATTAAAAGAACCGTCACATACGCGGCAATTTCATTATAATCCCCACCCACAATATAATCGGAAAATGTATACACTGCAAAAACATCACAGATCATATTGATTCCATAAATCAGCATCGTGACTAAAATCTTCTTTTTCTGGTTCCCTTCATACAATTGTGTAATTCCGTAGATCATCAAAATATTCGTCAAAATGTTCGCTGGCGGAAAATGAAACGCCAAATATACCGCTGTTGTAGCAATGAAAAACAGCAGGTAAACCGTCCTTTCCTTTCGGACATTTTCCACCTCCTCCAGGAAAAATACGGCCATAAACTTCTTCAGAATAAATGTACGGAATAAATTTGTCCCCAATGCGGTAATCCAATCAAACATAGGCTTATTTTATCTTCTCCCATTCACTGCGTATGATCTGCCCTCTGACTGTCTTCCGATACGGCTGGCTTATATTCAGCTCGTCACCATTTTGCATCCTCACCTTATCGTAGGAGCATTCCATGACAAAATCCAGATTAACCAAATATGACTGATGGATCAATACAAAGCTGTCCGGCATACGTTTTGCCACATCCTCTAATTTTCCATTGAACTGCAGGGTCTGCTCTCTGCACACAATATGGATCTTTTTATTTTCGCTGCAGAAATAAAGAATCTCCTTATACGGGATCTTAAAATGATTCCCCTGGGCATGAAATTCGAATATCTGATTCTTCCGCCTATACTGCTTAACCGCTCTGTTCATCACATCCTCGATCATCTCCGCCTTCAGGGGCTTGATCAGAAAGTCCAGCGGCTGGACGCGAAACAGGCTCATGGCATAGCTGCTCTTCGACGAGATATATACAATTGCTGTGTCCATATCCTCAAGCTCTTCCCGTATGTAATTCCCTATTTTGATCCCATCTGTGCTAATCAGTTCAATATCCAAAAACAATACATCCAGTTTGCTTCCCTTCTCCAGGAACTCACACAGTCCTTCGCCCGTATACCATACACTTATCTCCAGCTTAAGGTCGTGACTTTTTCCGTATTGGTAAAGTAAATTCTCCAGCTCTGCGCAGGTTCCCTTTTCGTCATCACAAATTCCGACAAAAAACATCTTTTATTCCTCTGTTATCTCATGTTTGTACTATATTCTACTTGTTTCTATTTCTCAAAAACGCTTTTAATCTCCACATTGTGACATGGTAAATACCATAAAAATCAGGGCAGCACATCCATACCTCACCACAAAAGTCAAGGTATCTCTGCACTGCCCCAATCCTTGCTCATGGCCAGGCGCCCCTTAGGTACGCCTGCCGGGTATGCATGCCGGATAACTGCATGGCATCTTAGCACAAGCATCTGCCTGGCCTTTCCGCCGCAATAACCGCCTAATGCTCCAACATATTCTCAATAAATATCCCATACCCCCTGGCGGAGTCCTGGACGAACACATGGGTTACCGCTCCGATCAGTTTCCCATTCTGAATAATGGGACTGCCAGACATTCCCTGCACCACGCCGCCGGTCAGCTCCAGAAGCTCCGGGTCGGTGACCTCAAAGACAATGCTCTTGGTGCGGTGGCTGCTGGAATAGTCCACCTTTTTGATCTCAATCTGGTAGTCCTTTACCTGGCCGGAGACACTGCTTCGAAGGAGGGCGGGACCGGCGGTTACCTCCTGGCGGTAGCCTACAGGGATAGCTTGGCTCATGATCCGGGAGCGGAGGCTTTCATCGGCTGTGCCGAAGACGCCGGTTTCTGTGTTGGCCTCAATCTGGCCTAACTGGGTGCCGGGACTATAGTAAATCACGCCGCTCATGACGCCAGGAGAACCGCTCTCGCCTTTTTCGATTCCCATGATCTGGGTTTCGTAAAGGGCGCCGGTCTCAATTTCTACCACATCGCCGGTATCGGTGTCGCTGATCCCATGGCCCAGTGCGCCGAAATTGCCATTCAGATCCATGTAGGTCATGGTGCCGATTCCCTGGGTGTCGTCACGCACCCATGCCCCCAGCTTGTAGCTTCCGTCATCTGTCTCTACCGGCGTCATGGAGACAGTCATGGCTTCCTCGCCCCGGCGGATGCCCAGGGTGACCCGGCTGCTTCCCGCCTGATTGACAGCTTCCACCAGATCTTCCTTATTGTCCAGTGACTGGCCGTTTACCGTCTCGATATAATCGCCGGAGCGGAGCACGCCGTAGGCCGGTTCCACCTTCATGCCGTCCAGCCCGGTGACCGTGCCGGTTCCGATGACCATCACGCCTTTTGCTTTCAGGTAAATGCCAACGGGGATTCCGCAGGGGATGACGTAATTTTCATCCACCACATCTACCTGGACTTCTTTTACCTTCAGCAGGCCGAAAAGCTTTACGTCCATCTGGTAGCTTCCCTCTTCCCGGCCGAAAAGATGGAAGGAATCAGCACCGGAAATCCGGATCTTATCCGCCGGAATATCTGAAGGATTTCCCAGGGAAACCTCTTCGTCCTGCGTCTCCAGTGTGGAGGCAAACAAAAGGGGAAACCGCAGCTCCTCCTGCCGTCCTTCCACGATATTCAGGTGATCGGGAAGGGTTTTGTCCAGATAATAGTAAGAAAAGCCGAAGAAAATCAGCGCGGCGGAAAGGGCCGCGGCCCACAGGTGCCGGTGCTTCCTTTTTCTTGACTGTTTTTGGATCTCAGTTCGATCTTCAATGACGTTGGAGACCTTTGAGACATTCGAAATGTTGGAAACGGTATTTCGGTTTCGGCATTTATTCGCTCTTTGCTCTGTGTTATCGTCTAAATCCCTATTGTTAGCCTGCGTTCCTTCATCGTTTGGACTTCCACTGCCATCCTTGATTCCGATATCGCTTGGACTTCCACTATCGCTCTGCCTTCTGCCGTGGTTTGGACTTTCGCTGCCGCCCTGCCCTTCACCGTCTCTCCGTTTCCCATTTTCGCTCCGCACTCCGCCTTCGGAGGCCGGAATTTCATTCTGTTCCGTATCCTGCATTGCCTTACCTCCTCTGAAATCCGTCACTGCGGGGCAAGGCCGCCTGCCCCAACATGATGACTATTTTTCCCATGAGCCTGTAAGCATATGCCGAATTCGGAAGATTTCTTTTCACCATAATGGAAAAATTTCAGGAATCTGCATATCCTAATAATCCAGATATCCCAGGAATATGGATATTTCGTGAATCCTGATATCCCGCAAAAAGCGACAATCCATGCTTCTGAAAAAGAACCTCTTCCGGCACAGCAAGGAAACCACATCTACTTATTAATCGCATAAAAGAGCGTGCGCTGTGCGCACACTCGCGCTGGAGCGCGGCTGCGTCAGCAGCCCTCTTCCTTTGCGCGAAGTGCGCATCCGCCGGAGGCTTTTGTTTGGCAGGGAACAAAGTTCCCTGCCAAACAAAAAGCGGGCCAGGAAAGCGTAAAGCAGTCCTTTGCCCGTCTTCTATGCAAAGCGATGATTCCCGTGCAAGACACAAACTGCTTACACGAGTAGTATTCTTCCGGTTGTTTTTTATACTCTCGCAAACGGAAACCAGATGCGACTTATTTTGACCCTTCTGCCAATTCTTTCATTTCACGGGCATTTTGCAGCACCGCATCGGTGATCTGCACGCCGCCTAAAAGTCTTGCCAGCTCGCGAATACTGTCTTCCCGGGAAAGCCGGGAAATCTGGGTCACGGTCATTCCTTCGCGCACGGATTTTTCGATTTCAAAATGGCAGTCTGCCATAGAAGCGATCTGCGGCAGATGGGTAATGCAGATGACCTGGTGGCTTCTGGAAATTTCTTTCAGCTTTTCGGACACCTTCTGGGCGGTGCGCCCGCTGATTCCGGTGTCGATTTCATCAAAAATCAGGGTGGGAATCTGGTCTGTGTCCGCCAGCACCGTCTTTATGGCCAGCATGATTCTGGACAGCTCGCCGCCGGAGGCCACCGCCCGCAGAGGCTTCACCGGCTCACCGGGGTTGGTGGAAATGAGAAATTCCGCCTCGTCCCAGCCCTCGGCCGTGAAATGATTAAGGCGTCTTACCTCCATCACAAACTGCACATCCAGGAAGTTCAAATCCAGAAGGCTTTCCCGCATCTCCTCCGCCAGCCTGGCCGCCGCCTGACTGCGGATCTGGCTTAAGCGTCCGCAGGTTTCCTTAAGCCTTCCCTCGATCTGCTCTTTTTCCTCCTCCAGGCTGCGGCGGATCTGGTCGAAATTCTCCAGCTCCTCCAGCCTCCGCTTCTTTTCCTCCAGAGCCTGGTTCACCGACTCCACGGAATTTCCATATCGGGACTGGAGGCTATGGATGGTATCCAGCCGTTCCTCAATCTGTCGGAATTCCTCCGGGTCGAAAACGCAGTCATCCATATAGGCCTGAATGGCATGGGAAAGCTCGTGAACCAGCGCTTCCACATCGTATGCCTGATCCCGGATTCCCTTTAATTCCTCGTCATATCCAGAAGCCTGATCCACCGCCCGCACCGCCCGGGATAATCCATCCGTATCCAGGGCCTGATAGGCCTCGGACAGCTCCTCAGCAATGCGCCTGGCATGGGAAAGCTTCCGGTATCTGGCCGTAAGCTCCTCCTCCTCGCCCTCCCGCAGGGCCGCCTCTTCGATGCTCTGAATCTCAAAGCGGCAGAAATCCGCCTCCCTAAGCCGCTCCTCCAGGCCGCCTTCCATAGAGGAAAGCTTCTCCTTCACCGCCTGGTACTGCCGGTATTCGGCGGCCGTCTTTTCCTTCAATGGTTCCGCTTCTGCCCGGCAGTAGGCGTCCAGAATCTCCAGATGCTTGTGCAGGTTCAGCAGGGACTGATGCTCGTGCTGTCCGTGAATGTCGATTAACAGGCTGGTGACCTGCTTAAGCTTCACCGCCGTCACCGTCTCGTCATTGATCCGGGATACGCTCCGTGAGGGGAGGATTCGCCGGGAGAGAATCAGGGTATTGTCCTCAGGCACGGTAATATCCAGTTCCCGCAGGGCCTGTCTCTGCTCCTCGGAATCCACAGAAAAAAGAAGCTCTATGTAAGCGCTTTCTGCTCCCTGCCGGATGCTCTCCCGTGAGGCCTTTCCCCCCAGGGCCATATTTACGGATCCAATGAGGATGGATTTTCCCGCGCCGGTCTCACCGGTGAGAATGTTAAGCCCTTCCCCAAATTCGATCCTGGCCTGCTCGATGAGAGCCAGATTCTTAACCTGCAGTTCCAGAAGCATCTTATCGTCCTCCCTTTATTGCCAAGTGATTTCTTTTTTTCGTCCCTTTGATGTTTTCACTGAGATTTTCTGCTCTGAGACGTTTGTCAAATCTTCCTTTGCCCCGGCTCCAGCCCGGCATTCGCAGCTGCCTGCCGCGTCTTTATTTATAAATCAACTTTCTAATCTTATCCATAACCAGAATGGTATCGTCCACGCTGCGCACGGCGCACATGATGGTATCGTCACCGGCGATGCAGCCCACGATCTCATTAAAATGAATGGCGTCCAGAGCGGCCGCCACCGCCATGGCCATGCCGGAAACAGTCTTGATGACCAAAATATTCTGGGCCATATCCATGCTGAGAAATCCGTCCTGAAGAATCCGGATATACTTGTCACTGAAATTCCCGTGATTCTGCAGCACCATATACCGCTGCTTTCCGCTCTCTGAGGGCGCCTTCGTCAGCTTCAGCTCCCGGATGTCCCGGGAAACGGTGGCCTGTGTCACATTAAAACCGGCCTGATTCAGATAATCTGCCAGCTCCTCCTGGGTTTCGATCTCATATTTGCCAATCAGCTCTACAATTTTGCTGTGACGCTCTACCTTCATCTTTTCCTACGCTCCGTTTCTTATGCATGACAGTTATTTGTAAGATACCAGGGTCAAAAGGTCGGAAATCCGATGCAAGCTTGCTTGCAAGAGGATTTTTGACCTTGGGACCCGCCAAAACATGAATAAGCAGCCATTTTTCGCAGAAAAATGAGCGGATTATGAATGTTTTGAGGATTGCGGGAGCACGTAGTGCGGAGCAATCCGGTTTCAAAGGGGTCAAAATATCTTTTGACCCCAACATCATTTGTAAAAAATGCCGCAATCAGCATTTCCTTAAATTCAATCTCAAATCCGCGCCATCTTGCTGCTTAAATTTTGTAAAAAAGACACTTTTTTCAGCTGCACCAGCACCGTATCCAGCCGCGACTGGCAGATGTGGATCTCATCGCCGGGGAAGAGAGGCCCTGCCGGATTTCCGTCAAAGGCAGCCATGTGGCCCTCCTCCTCCACCTGCACAGTGATCTGGTCATCGGCCCCGAGGACAATGCTTCTGGCATTCAGGGCATGGCAGCAGATGGGCGTCAGCACCATCATCCTGGCCTTGGGAGCCACGATAGGCCCTCCCGCAGAGAGATTGTAAGCGGTGGAGCCGGTGGGAGTGGCGATAATCATGCCGTCCGCCGTGTAATTATTTAAAAATTCTCCGTTGACCAGAATGCGGAAATGGAGTGGCTTTAAGCTGTCCTTCCGGCTGATGACGATTTCATTGAGAGCAATGTCCTCGAAGGCAGATTTCCCCCGACGGAAAATCTGCCCGGAAAGCATCATCCGCTTCTCCAGCTCATACTTATCCTCCAGAAGGGCATCCAGCATAGCCGTCAGCTCCTGGCCGCTGTTTACCTGGGTCAGATAGCCCAGATGGCCGCGATTCACCCCGATAAAGGGAATGCCGCGCCCGGCCAGATCTCTGGCTGCCTGAATCAGGGTGCCGTCTCCGCCGATGGTAATCACGCAGTCCGTATCCTCCGGCACATGGTCCGGGTCCGTGTAGCTCTCTCCGGCCTGATTTAAGCTGCAGGCAGCGCAGACGGCGCCTCTCTGGCTTAAATACGCCCGGATCTCCTGCTCCGTCTCGCTGGCCCCTTCCTTCTGCCGGTTCGTCACAATGTAAAAGGATCTCATGGCCTAGCCCTCCAGCTTCTGGTGGGACTCCTCCACCACGGCTGCGGCGTCTACCGGGATTGCAACGCCTGTCAAAACTGCAGCATCTGCCTGCACCCCGGCACTGTCTGGCGAAGGCACATTCTCCCCGCTCTTCTGCAAATAAAGCAAATATTCAATATTCCCCTCCGGCCCCCGGATAGGCGAATAATCCAGATTCAAAATCTGAAACCCAGCGGAGAGGGCAAAGCCCATAACCATCTGAATCACTTCCAGATGGACAGATTTCTCCCGGACTACGCCTTTCTTCCCTACCTTCTCCCGCCCGGCCTCAAACTGGGGCTTAATCAGACAGACAATGCGCCCGCCATCCTTCAAAAGAGCCCTCACCGGGCCCAGCACCTTGGTCAGGGAGATGAAGGAAACGTCGATGGAGGCAAAGTCAATGGGCTCCGGGATCTGCTCTGGGGTCACATAGCGGATATTGGTCTTTTCCATACAGACTACGCGGCTGTCATTGCGCAGCTTCCAGGCCAGCTGGCCGTGGCCCACATCCACCGCGTAGACCTTAACCGCCCCATTCTGCAGCATGCAGTCGGTGAAGCCGCCGGTGGAGGAGCCTACGTCCATGCAGACCTTCCCCTCCAGGTCAAGGCCGAAACGGTTCATGGCCTTCTCTAACTTAAGTCCCCCGCGGCTTACGTATCTTAAGGTGCTTCCCCGCACCTCCACGGAAACGGTGTCCTCAAAAGAGGTTCCCGCCTTATCCTCCTTCTGGCCGTCCACGTAGACAATGCCAGCCATAATCAAAGCCTTGGCCTTCTCCCTAGACTCCGCCAGATTCCGCTTTACTAAAAGCACATCCAAACGTTCTTTCATCTATTCCTCCGCAAAGCATCCTGCAGCTTGATTTTCTCAGCACCACCTGCCTCTCGCCGCACTCAACTTTCTTCCTGTCTCTATCTTATCACAATCTGTAATTTATTTCCAGTCCAAAAATCCTTTTTCTTCCAGTTTTTTAATAATGGAATCGCTGTCAATCCCCAGGCTTTCCCGGAGAATGCTCACATTGCCATGCTCCACATAGGTGTCCGGAAGGCCCACCTGGTAGACCTTCGTCCCGGGATGGCGCTCATAGATATAGGAAGCCACCGCCTGGCCGAAGCCGCCCTGAAGGACATTTTCCTCCAGGGTCACCACCAGATCGTGGGTGTCCGCCAGCCGGTCCGCCAGCTCCTGGTCAAAGGGCTTGATGAAGCGGCCGTTTGCCAGGGTGCAGAGAATGCCCCGCTTTTCCAGCTTTTCGCAGATGTGCTCCGCTGTGCTAACCATGCTTCCCACAGCCAGGAGGGCAATCCTTGCTCCTCTGCCGCTGTTGTCAATGAGAAGCTCGCCTTTTCCGTACTGGATTGGCTGCCGGTATTCCTTAAGCCCCCGGTAAGCCTCGCCTCTGGGGTAGCGCACTGCCGCCGGACGGCCAAGGCTTAAGCCAAAGGCCAGCATGTCCTCTAACTCCCAGCGGTTTTTCGGCGCCATCACCGTCATGTTGGGGATGCAGGTCAGGTAGCTGTAATCAAAGATTCCCTGATGGGTCTCGCCGTCGCTTCCCACAAGCCCCGCCCGGTCTATGGCAAACAGCACAGGCAGCTCCTGGATACAGACATCGTGAAGAATCTGATCGAATCCCCGCTGCAGGAATGAGGAATACACCGCCACCACCGGCTTTAAGCCTGCCGCCGCCATACCGGCAGCGCTGGTAACCGCGTGGGCCTCGGCGATTCCCACATCGAAGAAACGGTCAGGGAACTTTTTGGCAAAGGCCTTTAATCCGGTTCCATCTGGCATGGCCGCCGTCAGAGCTACGATCCGCTCATCCTTCTGGGCTAGGCGGCACAGTGCACGGGAAAAAACATCGGTATAGGAGGGATGCTCCTTTTTCTTTAATGGCTTTCCTGTGGCAATGTCGAAGGGATCCACCCCGTGGAACTGGGCCGGATTCCGCTCTGCAGGCGCGTAGCCCTTTCCCTTTTTCGTCAGCACATGCACCAGCACCGCGTGATCCAGCCGCCTGGCCTCCTGAAGGGCACGCTGCACCTTCCGGATATCGTGGCCATCCACCGGCCCTAAATAGGTAATGCCCATATTTTCAAAAAGCATCCCGGGAATAAACAGCTGCTTGATGCCATTTTTCGTCCGCTTAATCCGGTTAATCATCTGCTGGCCGCCGGGAATCCGCTCCAGGGCGCCGGCTACGCTCTTTTTTAAGTCATTGTAGCCGTCGCCAGTACGAAGACCGTTCAGGTAGCTGGACATGCCGCCCACGTTCTCGGAGATAGACATGTTGTTGTCATTTAAGACAATGATGAAATTCCGCTTCATCCTGGCCGCATTGTTCAATGCCTCATAAGCCATGCCGCCGGTAAGGGCACCGTCGCCGATGATCGAAACTACGGCGTAATCCTCTCCTAGAAGATCACGCCCCTGGGCCATGCCCAGCCCCGCAGAGATGGAGGTGGAGCTGTGGCCGGTGTCAAAGGAATCATAGGGGCTTTCCTTTCGTTTGGGGAAGCCGCTAAGGCCGCCGTACTGGCGAAGATCGCAGAAAAGCTCCCGCCTTCCGCTTAAAATCTTGTGGACATAAGACTGATGCCCCACATCCCAGACCACCTTGTCCTTTGGCAGATCAAAGGCCAGATACAGGGCAATGGTCAGCTCCACCACCCCAAGATTGGAGGCAAGATGGCCGCCGGTAAGGCTGATCTTTTCCACCAAAAATGTCCGGATCTCCTGCGCCAGGATTTCCAGCTCCTCTGTATTTAACGCCTTGATCTCCTCCGGACTTTGTAAACCCTCTAATATCATAATCGCACCTTACTTTTCTCTGGTAATCAGCATCCGGATCAGCTGCTCCAGGAAGGGATTCTCCCGATTCAGTGAATTCAGCTGGGAAATGGCTTCCTCCGAAAGCCGTTTTACCTCTTCTTTGGCTTTATCCAGGCCGTTCAGGGAAACAAAGGTGGTCTTGTCATTCCGCTCATCGCTGCCCACCGGCTTCCCTATCGTCTCTGGATTTCCCGTTATATCCAGGATATCATCCTGAATCTGAAATGCAAGGCCCACATTTACCGCAATGCGGGAAATTTTCGCGCAGTCCTCTTCCTCGGCTCCGGCCAGCACCGCGCCAATCAGCATGGATGCCTCCAGAAGGGCGCCCGTCTTCAGTCGGTAAATAAAATCCAGCTTATCTGCAGGAAGGGCATGGCCGGTCAGCTCCACGTCTACCACCTGGCCGCCGATCATACCGTAGATTCCCGTCTTTTCCGCCAGGATGCGGATGGCCTTCCCTACCCGGTAGGGATGCTCTGTCTCGAAAAATGCCCCGGATGCCACAGAGAAGGCTTCCACAATCAGCGCATCACCAGCCAGGACGCCCATGTCCTCGCCGAAGGCTGCCCAGGTGCTCTTTTTCCCTCTGCGGTATTCGTCATTATCCATACAGGGAAGATCATCATGAATCAGCGAGGAGGTATGAATCATCTCCATGGCTGTCATGAAACGCTCCACTTCCTTCCTGGCGCCGCCAAAGCCGAAAAGGCGGCTGGTCTCCAGCATAAGAAGGGGCCGAAGCCGCTTCCCGCCTGCATTCATGCTGTAATTCATGGCCTTCATGATGGTTCGCTGAAATCCTGCCTCCCTGGGCAGAAAGTTCTTAATAATTTCTTCTGTTTCCTTAACGCGCTCGTTTAACATCTGTTTAAAATCCGACATGTTCTTCCCCCTCACTCAACACTATGATTTGCTTCTCCACCTGATCGATCTGGGCGGAGCAGCTTTTTACTAACTTCATGCCCTGCTCAAACCAGCGAAAGGATTCCTCCAGCGAGCTTTCCGAATCCTCCAGCTTCTCCAGAATCCGCTCCAGCTCCTGGAAGGATTCTTCTATGGTAAGGGCAGATTCCTGCTTCGCCTCTGATTCCTGATTTATCTCTGATTCCTGATTTGTCCCAATTGCACCGATTTCACGGGCATCTGCGGCTTCCTCCCGTCCAGGCTGCCCGGTTAATTTCTCCTCCATAAATTTCACCTCATTTATTCATAGCGGCCGCTCTCGCGGGCCGCGCGGCGCTGCTGCGGCGGTTCACGCCGAATCTTCTGCTGCAGGCTGTGCCGAAGCTGCAGGCCACGCCAAAGATTCTGCTGCGGACTACAACACCTCCACAGCTTCCGCCCGCGCACGCACCTTCCCATCCCGCACCCGGATATCCAGCACATCTCCCGGCTTCACCTGGGAAACACTGACAATCCGCCTGCCCTTTTCATCGGTAAGGAATCCATATCCGCCGCTGATCTTCTCTAACGGCGACGCCCCCTGAAGGCGTCCCGCAAGGATTTCCAGCTGATGTTTTCGGGCTAAAAGCTTTCGCTGAATGGCTTCCTGCAGATCCTCCTCCAGCTTCATGATCCGCATCCGACGGTCATTAAGCTTCCGGGCTGGATCCTGCACCTTAAGACGCAGGCGGTACTGTTCCAGACGGCTCTTTTCCTGGGTAAGCCGCCGCATCTGGGCCTGCACCAGGGATTCCCGCATAATGCTTAAATCCGCCGCAAACTGCCGGTAGTCAAATACCGCCAGCTCTGCCGCCGCCGAGGGCGTAGGCGCCCGCAGATCCGCCACGTAATCCGCTATGGTCACATCCGTCTCATGGCCCACCGCCGAGATCACCGGAGTACTGCACTCAAAAATCGCTCTGGCCACCGGCTCCTCATTAAATGCCCACAAATCCTCGATGGAACCGCCGCCCCGGCCCACAATCAGCACATCCAGCCCCATGGCGTCCAAAGTCTCAATCCCACGGACAATACTGGCCGCGGCATCCTTTCCCTGCACCAGGGCCGGATACAGAATCAGCTGCACGTATGGATTTCTTCGGCTGGAAATATTCATAATATCCCGGATGGCCGCCCCTGTGGGAGCCGTCACCACGCCACCCCGGCGGGCGTAGTGAGGGACCGGCTGCTTGTATTCATCGGCAAACATGCCCATCTCCTGCAGCTCATTCCGCAGACGGACAAATTCCAGATACAGCGCACCCATGCCGTCTAAGCGGATCTCCCTGGCGTAAAGCTGGTATCTTCCGTCCCGCTCGTACACATCCACAGAACCGGTGGCCACAACCTGCTGCCCTTCCTTTAACGGAAAAGAAAGGCCCATCCTCTGGCTGGCAAACATGACCGCAGACAATGCGCCCTTCCCGTCCTTCAGGGTAAAGTAAATATGGCCTGAGGTGTGGTATTTTACATTGGACACCTCGCCTTTTATGGAAATCCGGTTCAGTGCATAATCCTGCACGAACATGTTCTTGATGTATGCATTGACCTGGGATACGGTATATACGCCTGCCATAGGCTACACCAGCTTTGCCAGGATCCCGTTGATAAATGCGGGCGCATCCTTTCCGCCGAAGCGCTTGGCCAGCTCTACTGCCTCATTGATGGCCACCTTCTCCGGGATATCGGGATCATACTTCATCTCGTAAACCGCCAGCCGGAGTATGGAAAGCTCCACACGGCCCATGCGCCTGGTCTTCCAGCCTTCCGCCACCTGGTTAATCCGCTCATCCAGCTCCGGAATCAGGTTAATCACCGCATTCACTCTCTCCTTCAGATAGCGGCTGCTCTCCTCGTCCATATCCACCTGATGCACAATAATTTCCGCGCCCTCCGGCGTTGTGTCCTCCGCCTCCGGCACAAGGAAATACTGCTCTAACTGATTCTCGGCCTCCTCCCTGGGATAAAAATCGGTGCCAAACAGCATCTTAAAGCAGTGCTCCCTTAATTCTCTTCTGGTCATGAATCGTTCCTCCTGAATCCTTCGTTCTCAATCTGCCGCCCGCTAAAACCGGGCATCTGGACGTTTGGAGTTATTATAGCAAATTTGAAGGTGTTGTACAAGATTGAAAATTGCTGGTCATCTGCCTGTCCGCAGTCTGCCCGGCAGCCCCATCACCGCAACAAGGGCCTGGCGTGTCTTTGCAGCAAAAAAGGCCGGAACCCTCTGCAGAATTCCAGCCCTTTCTTGCCTATCCTTTTTGCACGTCTCCACGCTTGAAGTCTCGTTCTTTAAAACCTTACCTGGCGTTTTCCATATTTACGCCTGCAATCTTAATGTTCACATCCAGAACAGAGAGTCCGGTCATGTTTTCGATGGCCGTCTGTACCCGCTCCTGTACCTTCTCGCTGACCTCCGGAATGTTGTAGCCGTATTTTAAGTTCAGGGACAGATCCACGGATACGTGCTCCTCTGTCACATCCACCTTAACGCCCTTTGACAGATTCCGCATGCCAAGCTTTCCTACCAGCTCATTGGTAATGTTTCCGGCCATGGAGTCCACGCCCTCCACTTCCGTCGCAGCCAGACCGGCAATAATGGCCACCACCTCGTCTGCAATCTGCACCTCTCCGATCTTTTCTTTTTCATATACTTTATGCGTGCTTCTGTTTTCTTCTGCCACTGCGCTACCTCCTGTTTCCAATTGAATTTCAACTGTTTCTCCAATTATACCAGAAGATAAACGCTTTGGAAAGGTCATTCCGGATTTATTCCTGCAGATTCAAAAGGGAAATCACAATCTGATCCGC
>JAGHER010000117.1 GCA_017889125.1 Lachnospiraceae bacterium | reverse complement strand
TCCGGCGCCGAGCTTTCCCGGACGGTCCGGGGGATAAGGAAGCTTATGGCTGCCGTCAGGATAAGGGCAGCCAGCATCCCCAGGGCTGCTCCGCGAACCCATTCCCTCATGCGCCCATCTCCTTTCTGCCGTCTGTGTATACTGTGCTCCTGGTATCCGCTCACCTTCTTTCATTCTATGAGCACATGGCTGACAGCAGACCATCTCTGTTTCCCTTGTTTATTTTTGATACTCTTCTGCCTGCAGATTAGATATCGCTTTTTCCTCCCAATATGCTGTATTTAATTTTTAAAATGTGTTATACTTTAATTATTGCAGGAAAGGGGCGATGACATGAATCTGAGGAAAATTAGTTTTGGGAACTTCAAATGCCTTTATAAGGCATCTTTTGAGCCGGGTAAAGTCAACGTGTTTATCGGAGCCAACGGCTCAGGAAAAACCACCATTCTGGAAGGAATTGGTTTATTAAGCGCTGCCATGACGGACCGCGTCGATGCCGCCAGTCTCCAGCGCAAGGGGGTTCGTCTCAGCGTTCCTGCCCTCTACAAATCGAATTTTAAGAGCATCAACCGGCTAAAATCCACCGTTGATCTTTCTCTGGAGTGGGACGATGGCTGCAATCCGGATATGTACCGCTATGACGTTCATTTAACTGCCCCCACAGATACAGAATATTGGAAATACCATTCTGAAGCATTTTTCCAAAATGGCGAAAGATTATGGGGACGCAGCAATGCCTCCTCACAGCAAAGCAGCAATTACATCGGCTTCTTTCTTATTGATGATGCAATCAACTTAAATGCCAGCCGAAAGATTGCGGAGGATTTTTCGGCATATGGTATTTTTCAGCCTAACACCATCACCTTGCGCGGCACCGCACCTGACATGACGCAAACAACCCCAATCGGGCTGAACGGCGGCCGCCTTGCGGAAGCGATCAGGGCGTTGATCCGCTCAGCGGATGACGAAGTGTTTTTCGGCAGCCTCCATATGGATGACATTCTTGACATGATTGATTGGGCCGCTGACATTGCCGTAGCTTCCCCAAAGAAAAGCAATATTAACGCCAATGTTCCCACCACCCGCGATGTTATTGCGTTCACAGACCGCTACATGAAAGACACCGCCCAATTTACCGGATACGATGCCAGCGAAGGGGCGCTCTATGTCCTGTTCATGCTTGCGCTGGCGATGCACCCGCAAAGTCCTTCCATCTTTGCGGTAGACAGCTTTGATCACGCATTGAATCCACGATTAGCCAAAAAAATGATGGAGGTCTTCTGCAGCCAGATTTTGCAGCAGGGCAAGCATGTTTTTCTGACCACCCATAATCCGCTGGTTTTAGACGGGCTGGATCTAAACAATGATGATATCCGCTTATTTGCGGTGGACCGGGATGTTAACGGCTACGCGCAGATCCAACGGGTTAAGGTTTCTCAGGCATTGATCGATGAGGGACAGCCATTGTCCCGGCTTTGGATCAGCGGCCGGTTGGGAGGTGTGCCGACTCTGCTATGAAACACATAGGAATTGTTTGCGAAGGCCCCACCGATTATATTATTTTGAAAGGTGTTATTGACCAAATCACGGGGGAACAAAACACATATGTCATGCTTCAGCCGGAAAATGACCTGACCGGAAAATATGGAAACGGGTGGAAAGGCGTTTGGAAATGGTGCCATGACAATGCGCCGATTCGCAGGGAATTGATGAAAGGTATCCAGCCAGCCCTGGATCTTTTGGTTGTCCAAATGGATGGGGATGTATCGCGGAAAGAAAAATCCGCCCATTGCTGGTGTGAAGCAACGCAATGCGAGCATAAGGGCCAATGGAATCCTTTAACCTGCGACATCACACCCGAAGGACGCGCTGCCTGTCCCATTGTTCTCCCATGTCCGGGACACGATGCCACTGTGGCAGGATATATGGCCCACCTAAAAAAACTTCTTAGTACATGGCTCAACGGAACTGATGATACCTGTATTGTTATTCCATGTGACAGTACCGAGGCCTGGATCGTTGCTGCTTATGACCAGATTGATGAGGTTGAGATGATCGAATCACCATGGGAACACATCATTGCTCATGGGAAGTCCTATCACCACATTCGTATCCCCGGTCAGAAAAAGCGCGCACGCATATTTGAGCAATTTGTTCCTACCGTCTGCGAAAACTGGGCCATAGTTACTGAGCTTTGCCAGAGTGCCCACGATTTTGAGCAGTCTCTTCTGGCGCTGGTGTAAATCCCCCAATCCGCAGCCCTGCAGCTAGTCGGTATATTCGGTATTGTTTCCGACACAGGCGAAAGAAACGAACCCCAGGAGACATCGCAAAAAGGAGACCTTCCTGCTTCGATCCAACGTTTAGAAAAACCTGGATTGTACAGGAAAGTCTCCTTTTAAGTGGTAAGGGACAAAATATGTATTGGATTATAAATTACTCTGCCAGCACAGCCTTATAAGCCTCTGCCATGCCCTTCTCCTGAATCAGATCGTAGTACTTCTGTACCATGGGGATCATCTCGGTCAGGTCTGCATGCCAGTAGTCTTCTCTCTTCATGATGTCCTCTACGGAGGCAGTCTTCATGTAGCTCATGATCTCCTCGCCGTCGTTTGCCTTATCGGTGCGATAGAAGGCGATCAGGCTGGCCATGGAGAAGGTTAAGGCTGCCGGATACTTGCCGAATTTCTCCTTGTACTCCAGGATGGTAGGCAGTACACGTACCTGGAACTTGCTTACGGAGTTTAATGCAATGCTTAAAAGCATATGCTTGATGAAGGGATTGGAGAAGCGCTCCAGTACATCCTGTGCAAACTTGATGTCCGTCTCGGTGTTTCCAAGGGTCGGAACAATCTCGTCGAAAAGGCACTTCTTTAAGTATGCGCTTACGGTCTCATCCTTTAAGCACTCGCCTACGGTCTCTAAGCCATACAGGTATGCACCCAGAACCATGGAGGTGTGGCCGCCGTTTAAGATGCGCACCTTTCTCTTCTTGTAGGGCTTCACATCATCGGTCCAGACAATGTTGTATCCGGCCTTGTTGAAGGGAAGCTCGTCCTCGTGATGGCCGCCGATTACCCATAAGTGGAAGATCTCAGCGGTGTCGATCAGATTATCGGTGTAGCCGATCTGCTTGGTCAGCTCCTCCACCTCATCTCTGGGATAGCCGGTTACGATCCGGTCTACCAGAGTGTTGCAGAAATCATTCTCCGTCTCGATCCAGTTCTTAAAGTCATCGCCTAACTCCCACAGATCTGCATACTTTAATACGCAGGCCTTTAAGTTGTCAGCGTTGTTGTCGATCAGCTCGCAGGGAAGCAGGATCATGCCCTTTAAGCCAGCCTGGAATCTCTTGTACAGGAACTGAGTCAGCTTAGCCGGATAGGACTTCGGCGGGGTATCGGTCAGCTTCTCGGTGCCCAGGTACTCGATGCCAGCCTCGGTGGTATTGGATACCAGCACTCTTAAGTCCGGGTTCTCAGCCAGGGCAATGTAATCCTCATACTGAGTGTAGGGATTTAATGCCCGGGAAATCGACGTCACATGGGTGTGCTCATTAACCACCTGGCCATTCTCAATGCCGCGGAGGAATAAGTTGTATTCGCAGTTCTGGTCTGCCAGCATCTGGCACATACCTCTCTCAATGGGCTGTACAACAACGATCTTTCCATCGTACAGTCCCTTCTCTCTCAGCTTGTGGAAGAAGTAATCAACAAATCCACGTAAGAATCCGCCTTCGCCAAACTGAATTACTGTTTCCTTTACCTGTGTGCTCATCCTTCGCTACCTCCATTTTGATTTGGTTTTGTAAGCCCTTACATTTCTCCCAATACTTCTGGGCGCTTTTAATTTCTACGGATACTATACTACATCCGGATGATAAAATCAATAGCTTTTGCGAAAAAATTGTAAGTACTTACATAAAATTTATCCTTCACTGGCTGCGCTGTCCCGGGACTCTCTCCTGGTGTACATAATCACCTCGTCCCCGGCCAGAAGAACCAGCGAGCCATTGGGGATGATGATCTTTTTTTCCCGGTTTACCATGACAATCAGCGACTGACGGGAAATGTCCAGATCCCGGATAGCCGTGCCCACCCAGGGATGCTGCGGCCGCAGGTGAAGCTCCTTTAAGGCAATGCCCGCCTCCTCCCTGCACCCTTCCGCGCCGAAGACCAGCCTGTCCCCGGCAAGAAGCTTTACATTTCCTCTGGGGACGATGGTCTTTTTCCCCCGGTTAATTACCGCCAGGATCATCCCCGGAGGAAGCATTAGATCCTTCACCTGCTTCTCCTCCCAGGGATGGCCCTCGTCCACTGCCAGGGTAATAAAGCGGATATTCATCTCATCGGAATAATCCGCCATGGTCTTTAACCGGGTGTACTGCTCCACAAAACCTGCGGAAATGATACCGGTGGGAATAGCCACCGTGCCTACCCCCAGGAAGGCAATGATAATGGCCACAAACTGCCCGCCGTTGGTCACCGGGTAAATGTCCCCGTAGCCCACCGTCAGCAGGGTGGAGACCGCCCACCAGATCCCTGAGAAGGCATTCTGGAATTTTTCCGGCTGCACCTCATGCTCCAGGCTGTACATAGCCAGGGAGGAGGCCACAATCAAAATCAGAAGGATGCATACCGAGGAAAAGATCTGATCCTTCTTCTCCTTCAGGACGTTGGTGATCACGTTGAAGGCATCGTAATAGGCATTGATCCGGAACAGCCGGAAGATGCGCACCACCCGGAACATGCGGAAGGTGACGATTCCCAACGGAAAGACTACCGGCAAAAAGTAAGGGAGAAAAGACATCAGATCAATAATTCCATAAAAGGACAGCACAAAAGACAGCCTGGCCTTCATGGGACTTTTCTCCGGATAAAGGTATTCTGCCGTCCACAGGCGGATGCCGTATTCCAGAGCAAAGATCACCATGGTCACCAGCTCGATGGCCTTCAGCACCCCCATGTAAGGCTCCGCCTGGTCAAAGGTTTCAAAAAGGGTAACAAACAGATTCAGGAAAATAACAAGTGAAATAAAGAAGTCAAAGGTGGTGCTGATGTGATCCTGATCCTTACCGATCTGAATAATTCCAAATATCCGCTGCTTTGCAGAAGTTTTCACGGCCTGTATTCCTCCAATGGCATGATTTACGGCGCATTTTTTTCGCTGCAACCATTTTACCACCAAAGGACGGTTTGCGCAATTTGGATGAGACCCACCGGGTAAATTTTAGGGAGATAAAAGCACGAAATAAATAATATCCATTTACATTCTTTGCGTCTGGTATGCATATACTAACATAGAGCTAAATTGCAGGATTGACTTTTTGTGTCAGCTTTGCTATATTTAGTTCAGTGATCGTGTTACGGAAACTTGCGAAGCCCGTGACCGGGGGAGAACCTGCGGGTCTCTCCCTCTTTTATTTTAAGGAGAACAAAATGGCATCTCAAAAAACTTTTAGTACCTTTTCTGATCAGATTGACCTTCTGACAAATGAGAAGCATCTTGTCATATCCGACCCTCAATCTGCAGAAGAAGTTTTAAAAAGAATTGGATACTTTCCTTTATTCGGCGGTTACAAACACTTATTTCGGATACCGCTGACAAAAAAATATAAAGACGGAACTACGTTTGATGAAATCGTAGCTCTTTATGATTTTGATTCTGAACTACGGGAACTTTTCTTCAAATACCTGCTTCAGATTGAACGCCATTTACGTTCCCTCATGTCCTATTATTTTTCAGAGAAATATGGCGAATCACAGACGGCTTATCTGGATCGTCATAATTACAACAACAGCCGCCAGAATCAAAAGATTATTATACGCCTGCTGGCCACTTTACAAAGAGCAGTCACAACCACTGACTATGTTTATATCAACTATTACCGGACTACTTACGGCAATATCCCTTTATGGGTACTGATCAATATATTGACGTTTGGAAATTTATCAAAGATGTACAAAGTCTTTCCACAATCTCTGCGTTCAAAGATTTGCAAAGATTTTGGAATTATCAACCAGCGTCAGCTAGAACAATTTTTGTCTGTATTGACAAAATTCAGAAATGTATGCGCTCACGGAGAAAGGTTGTTTACCTACCGGACAATAGATAATATCTCCGACCTTCCATTACACCAAAATCTGTCTATTCCTAAAAACGGTATTCAGTATATATATGGAAAAAATGATTTATTTGCCGTTGTGATTGCGTTCCGCTATCTTCTGCCAAAAGAAGATTTCTATTCATTTAAAAGGAAACTGACCGTTGAAATTGGAAAAGTCAACAAAAAGCTGATACAGATTACAGAAGCTGAACTCTTAGAGCATATGGGGTTTCCTGCAAATTGGAAAAGCATTTCCCGTTGCCGACTAACCCTTTAAAAGAAAAAGCGGAAGATGCCGCCGTTAATAAGGCCAACATCTTCCGCTTATTTTTCTTTCTCCTAATCTTCCTTCGTCGACATCCAGTAAAGGAAAGCAAAGCCTGCCAGACAGGTAACGATACAGATGGGAATATCGATTCCCGTGGGAAGTCCCGGATTAATCTCCCCTAAGGACACCAGCACAAACCCAAGAATCATCAGGTAGGAACAGGCCGGGAACCGCTTCATCCATGCCTCCAGAATGCCGGAGGTGGCAAAGATGCCGACCACCACGCCCAGTCCCAGGGGCAGCAGATACAGGATATCCAGCGTCTGGATGGCCGTGAGAATCGGCTCATACAGCCCCAAAATCAGCAGGAAATAGGACACGCTGATGCCGGGAAGGATTAAAGCCACGGAGGAAATCACACCGGCGATAAACAGTCCGGCAAAGCCGCTGATCTGTCCGCCGCCGGAAGCCGTCAGCCAGTTCTGGCCAAGGGTGAAGGCAAAAAGGGCCGCCATGCCCGCTACCACGTAGGCAATTCCCTTAAAGGAGAGGAGGCGCTGGCCGGACTTCTGATAAATCATCGGGATACCTCCAGCTACCGCTCCCAGGAAAAACCAGGTGACCGGCATGGGGAAAAGCTCCAGCAGCAGGGAGAAGGGCTTTGCCACCAGAAGGATGCCCACGCCTCCGCCGATGCAGAACTTAATCAGGAAAAGCAGGCTCTCCACCCGTTTCTCCTTGTTGGTGAGAAGGGAATTTACCGCATTCAGCAGATGGTCATAAATTCCCATGATAATGGCCATGGTGCCGCCGCTGACGCCAGGGATCATCATGGTGCCGCCGATCCAGGCGCCTTTCAGGATCACCTTCAGGCTTTCTAACCAGTTATTCATTCTATGTGTTTCTTCCTTTCTTCAAGATTTTCCTTACCATTCTATTATATCCTGGAGAAATAATCAATAACTGTCTGCAAAAGCTTCTCCTGATCCTGTTCATCCGGGTGGGACAGGGCGTTGTCGAAATTCTGAATCAGCATCTGGGCCCGCTGAGGCTCTGTCTCCAGCATGGCCTCGTAGCGGCGGCGCACCGCCTGGGGCATCCTGCCTTGGCACATCCAGGAGCCGCCGCAGGTATTTGAACTGTCCAGATTTTCCTTTACCCGGGAAAGGATTTGGGAAAAATACGCCTCACTCTCTCCAAACCCGGCCGTGCCGAAGAGAAAGACCTGCTTTCCTCTAAGGGTTTTCAGGAAGTCCGCCATCTGCTCATGACAGGTGCCCTTGTCCGTCCAGAATCCGGCAAAGACAACCTCTGCCTCCTGCGCCCTGCGGGCAGCCTCCTCCCCGGCCTCGCCAAAATACAGGCATTTTCCCATTTCCAATACTGCCTGCCCCTGCTCTGGCGTCTTATCTGAGCAGGCTTTCTCCAGTCCTGCTTTTACCGCCTCTGCAAGCTGGCGGGTGTTTCCTGTGCTGCTGCTGTAGACAATTGCATAATTTTTCATCTTCTGTTCTCCTATCAATGATACTTCTGCCGGTTCCCCTGTCAATAATACTTTCTCCGCTTCCCCTGCCAATGCTGCTTCCTCCGCTTTTCCTGTCGACATCCCTACCGGTACTTCCTCCGGTAATCCTTGGGCGTGCAGTCCATAAACTTTTTAAACACCGCGCAAAAATAATTGCTGGAGGAAAATCCCAGGGAAAAGGCAATCTCTGTTATGCTGGTATCGGTCTCCGTGAGGATCTTCTTGGCATGCTCCATCTTCTGCAGCATGATGTACTCCGAGGGCGTGATGCCCATCTCCTGCTTGAATTTCTGCTTGTAATAGGAAAGGGAATACCCGGCCGTCTCGGCCAGATCCTGAATCTGCAGCGGCTCCGCCAGGTGGGCATTCAGGTACATAATCGACCGGTGAATAGGCTCGTCCACCGTGGTAGTCACCTCCTGAATGGCTGGCTGGAGATACTGGAGGCTGTACAAAAAGCAGGTGAGAAACTGGACGCCTACCCGGATATTCCCCGTCTCCCTGGAGGAGATAAAGTTAAACGCCGTGCGCAGATAATTCAAATGGCTGGCATTCAGCCGCAGCTGCCGGTTCTTCTGATTCAAAAGAAGCCTGGCCAGTGCACTGCTGTACTCCCGGCTCAGCCCCAGAAGATCTCCCGGATCCGAAAGGTCGATCTGAAAGCCGTAAAATTCGCAGGGCAGCTGCACCTGGTCGCCATTTCCGTGTATCTCAAAAGGAAAGGTGAGAAAGGCCGTATTCCCCGCAAAGGTATAGGTATTGACCCGCCCGTTATGCTCAATCACCGAGGTGCGCTGGCCCTTGACCATGCAGTGGATCTCCAGAATATTGGTGTGGTAATGGAGGGGCGACGGCGGCGTGGAGCCGGAGGTATTCTTGTGGGTAAAATTCCCCAGCCCCGGGATCCCGTGCTCCGCGCGGGTGAGGGTCTTATTTTCCTTTGTCCAGATATAATCATCAAAAATCTCTTTGGTCATGCAGCCGCTCCTTCCGCCCTGTGGTATCCCTGTTTTCGGATACTAGGGCCCAATGTCATTTTAGTATAATCCGCAGGGGAATGCAACGATTCCTTCCTCCATGCCGGGGCTGTTTCTGCGTTGTTTCTGCCGTTGTTTTGTTTCTGCATCCACTAATTAGGTACAATACGGACATCGCTCTGGCAGAAATCCGGCGCAGCTTTGGTACAACTCTAACGCAACCCTGATATAAATCTATCGCAGTTCTGGTATAAGTCCAATACAGTCCCGATGGAAATCTGGCACAAATCTTGCTACATAATCAAGATAGAAAACAAATTAAACCACAAGGAGAGGATACCATGAGAAAAGCATCAATCAAAGACTTTGAAATCGCTGTATTAGGCGCCGGTACAATGGGACTCTGCGTCGCACAATTTTTTGCCATGAACGGGCATAAGGTTAATCTGTACAACCGAACCTACGCCAACTTAGAGAAGGCTCTGGTTCAGATTAAAAACAATCTGCAGACCCTCGTGTCCATCAATCAGATTGACGAGCAGTCCATCCCTTCCATCATGGCAAATATCCACGGCTCCAGCGACCTGAAGGCAGCGGTCGAGCATGCGGATTTTATTATCGAGAATGTTGCAGAAAAAGAAGAAATCAAAAAGCAGATTTTCGCCCAGATCGACGAGATCTGTGATGAGGATGTGATTTTTTCCAGCGACACCTCCACAATGAACATCTATGATTTCCTGGAGATCAGCCATCCGGAGCGGCTGATTATCACCCACTTTTTCAATCCGGCCTATGTGATGCCCCTGGTGGAAATCGTCCGCGGGCCGCAAACCTCTGATGATACGGTTGCCGTGGCCAAGGAGCTTTTAGAATCCTGCGGCAAAAAGACTGCCGTCATCAATAAGGCTATTCCCGGCTTTATTCTGAACCGCATCACCCTGGCCGTATTCCGCGAGGCCTCCTACATTGCCGGAAATGGCTGGGCTACTCCCGAGGATATCGACAAGGCCATCGTGTCCACCTTCGGCCCCCGCTATACCTTTGAAGGCCCATTTGCCCTCAGCGATTTTGCCGGTCTGGATATCTACGAACGGCTGGCCACCCTGCTGCCGCCGGTACTCTGCTCCGACAAGGAATGCCCCTCCATCCTCCGGGAGAAAACGGAGAAAGGGCTTCTGGGCGTGAAATCCGGCGAGGGCTTCTACAAGTATGAGGACATTGCCAATGCTCACAAAAACCGCGATACCAAAATCATGAAAATGATCCAGGCCATCGATGCGGTAAATCATTCGTAATCCAAGCGCCCGCCTGCCAGGCCCATACCGATTTATTATAAGAACACAAGGAGGCTTCATCCCATGAAAAGAGTGGAAAAAACACGTTTTACCCTGCTTCATCTGGCGGATTTTGACGCCTACAAAGACGAACACATTACCCTTTCCTCATCCGAGGAAAAAGCCAACCAGGAGCATCGGATTGTCTGGCCCCTCAACTGCTATGCCGTCCTCGTCCAGCATCCGGTTCTGGGAAATATTCTTTATGACACGGGAATCGATGTGAACTGGGAATACCGGTGGCCCCGCAATCTGGCGGAAGGCTATCCGGTGCATCAGTCCTTTGATTTAAAGGAGAAGCTTTTGGAGGTGGGATTATATCCTGATGACATCGACCTGCTGATTATCTCCCATCTCCATTTCGACCACGCCGGAAACCTCCATATGTTCCGGGGGACAAAGGCAGGCCGGCATGTGATTATCCAGGAAGCCGAGGCAAGGCATGCCTTCATGCGGGCAAATATCTTTGACCCGGCCAAGGTGGAATACCGGGGCGACGGCTATGTGCGCCATGAGTTTAACGGCCTGGACGGAATCGCCTTTGAGCTGGTGGACGGCGATAAAAAACTGGCCGATGACCTGGAGCTTCTCCTGCTTCCCGGACACACCCCCGGCACCATGGGTCTGGTTGTCCGCACAGAGGAAACCGGCACGGCCATCTTCCCCTCTGATGCGGTGTACAACGCCATGAATTTCGGCCCGCCCGCCGTCCTTCCCGGAATGTGCGCCCGTCCTCAGGAATACGGAAACAGCATTGAAAAATGCCGTCAGATCGCCGAGGCGGAACAGGGCACCGTCTTTTTCAGCCATGATGTAAATACCTTTAAAACCTACAAAAAGTCGCCGGAGTGGTATACCTGATTTCCTGCAAGAAATGCGAAGCGAGAAACGGCAAACCAAAAGTAAAGACTGTATAAAAAAACAAAATAACAGCGCGGCCTGAACGAGTAAAATCTTCAGGCCGCGCCTTTATTGTCAGGGAAACGCCTTAATCAGCGTTTCCCTAAATCAAATCCTGTTTCCGATTCTGGATTGCTCCGTTTTGCGTTTACAGCTCGCACCCCAGCACAGCCGCCTTATACAGCGCCTCGATGGCATTAGAGCCCCGGGTAGCGTCGCCTACGGTTACCACCTTCTCTACCAGGCCCGTCAGCTCTTCCTCCAGAGGATTATAGCTGCGGGTTCCCAGAGACATCACCACCCGGTCATAGCCCCTCAGGGAAATGGCTTCACCGTTTTGCTCTGCGTCTACGCCGTCCCGGTAAATGTGTGTCACCTTTGTGCCAGTCATGCACTTGACACCATTTCGCTTAAAGCGGGCAAACAGCTTCTCCCGCACAGCCTCCGGATCTTCGGGGGCAATGCTGTCCCGCATCTCCACAACGGTTACCTCATAGCCGTAATCAGCCAGATGATCGGCGGTTTCCGCGCCGTTTGCACCGCCGCCAAGGACGATCACCTTCCGGCCTCCGGGCTGTGCGCCGCCCAGCACCTGTGTGCCAGTCAGTGTGTCAGCTTCCTTTAAGCCAGGAATCGGAGGAAGCAGCGCCTGTCCGCCGGTGGCAAGTACCACCACATCCGGCTTCATGGCCAGGATCTTCTCCTTATCCGCTTCCGTATTGTACTGGATGTCTACGCCGTATTTCTCGCACATTGTGCGGTAGTAGCAGATTGCCGATGCGATCAGCTGCTTGTGAGGCGGCACTGCGGCTGCCTGGAACTGTCCGCCCACGTAGTCGTTCTTCTCCATGAGGGTTACCTTGTGGCCCCGCTTTGCCGCGATCCATGCAGTCTCTAATCCTGCCGGGCCTGCGCCCACCACAAGGATGTTCTTCTTCTCTGCGGCAGGCTCAGGAACCAATGTGGTCTCCCGCATGGCAAAGGGATTTACCATACATCCGCGGAAGATTCCGCCGTGTCCATAGCTGCCGTAGCAGCGAAGCAGACAGCTGACACATGGACAGATCTCATTTTCCCTGCCTTCTTCAGCCTTAAGGACAAATTCCGGATCAGCGAAGAGGGGACGTCCGATGGTGACGAAATCCGCGCTTCCTGTTTTCAGCACCATCTCGGCGTATGCGGGCTCGGTGATTCTTCCGGCTACGCCCACCTTGATGTCCACTGCCTTCTTAATCTGCTCTGCGGCCTCCACATTGTGTCCAGTCTCCCGGGCAGCGGGGGCGATTCCTTTTCCTACGCCGTTGACGCCGCAGGATACGTTGATTAAGTCCGCGCCAGCCTCCTCAAAAAGCATGGCCAGGACAGCGGAATCTCTCTTCTTGTTTCCGTCCTCCACCATCTCATCGGCACTCATGCGCACGCTGACGGGGAAATCCTCGCCGCAGGCTTCCTTGATGCCGCGGATAATGTCCACCACAACCTTCGCCCGTCCGGCAATGCTTCCGCCGAACACATCCGTCCGCCGGTTTGCCCGGGGAGAGACGAAATCATTCAGCAGGTACCCGTGGGCACAGTGCACCTCCACCAGGTCAAAGCCAGCCTTCTTTGCCCGAACCGCGCCAGCGATAAATGCGTCGATCAGGTCATAGACTTCCTTCGTAGTCATGGCGTGGGGCACTCTTGCGCCGTATTCCATGGCAATGGGGGAGGGCGCTACCAGATCGCAGTTTTCGCCCATGGCCCGGCGGCCGCCGTGCTGAAGCTGAAGGCCGATTTTGCAGTTATAGATATGCATTCTCTCCGTCAGCTTCGTCAGTCCGGGAATCACGCTGTCATCGGCAATGGAGATCTGATGATCGGAGGATCTTCCTTCTGGTGTGACAAATGCGTACTCCGTCAGGATCATGCCGATTCCGCCCTTTGCCCTGGCCTCATAATAGGCGATCAGCTCATCGGACATGGTTCCGTCGGGATGTCCCAGGGCAGCGGACATGGGGGCCATAATCGTCCGGTTTTTCAGTTCAAGACTTCCGATTTTTTCCGGCGTGAACAAATATTTATACTTCATCCCTTTATCCTCCTGGAAAATCCTTACTTGATTTTCATGTCCATGCACTTGCTGACTACATTGCGGAATGCGTCGGCAAGGGTCATCTGGTCGGTATTCAGCACAACGGCGCTGCAGCCCTCGTCAATGACGGTCTGCACATCTGCGGCAGTCTGTCCGCCTGGAGAGGTCTGCGGGCAGGCCATAAATCCGATCTTGTACTCGCGGCATTTCTCCATGGTCTTGAGATAGGCCTCATTGACTGCCGGATTGATGGAGCCGTCCCGGTTCAGGGTTCCCAGAGCCTGGCCGTAATCTGCCTTTCCGAACATCACCATATCCCGTCCCGGCTGCAGCACGGAAAGGATCTCGTCCAGATTCTCCACGCCCTTAGGATCCTCGATCATGGGGATATAGGAAACATTTTCCTGAACCCAATCAAGATAATCCATCCAGTTTGCCGGACGGTATCCGTCAGAATGGATGGAGCGGCAGCAGCTTGCCGTGCCGTAAGGCGGGTAGCGGAGGGCATCCTGGCCCTTCTTACATTCCTCGCCGGTGGTGATGTGGGGCACAAGAATTCCCTGGGCGCCCATTTCCATATAGTTGCGCAGCAGGTAGGGAACCACATCCGGCACACGGATCATGGGCACAACATCGTTTACCTGGGCGGCAAGGATCATATGCTCGATGGTCTCCCGGTCCATTACGGCGTGCTCGCTGTCGATGATGGCGAAATCGAAGCCCACGGTTCCGGCGATGTCCAGAATGGTGGTGTCCTTGATGTAATTAAAGAAACCCACTGGTGCACGGCCGTTTTTGATGGCTTCCAGCACCTTGTTCTTTTCAAAAAGTTTTCTCATAAAGCGAACCTCTTTTCTTTCTGAGATGTCGGAGACAGAAGTGTTCTGCCTCTGGTATCTTACTTGTATTCCAGCAGGCAGTTGTCAATCACGGCCTTGCCCTGCTCATTCAGCATTCTGTAGATAACCTTTCCTTCCTCCAGCTTCCATGCCTGGAATTTCACATGGGTATCCGGGAAGGTCACGGCGCGCAGCTGGGTAGCGATATGGGTTACCCGCTCCGGCTGATAGGGGATAAAGGCCTGGATGGCCAGTCTCGCGCCAAAGCCTACGGTGCACAGTCCCGGCATGAAGGCGCCCTTGTAGCCATAGCTCTGTCCTACGGTGGGGTCAATGTGGGTGGTGTAAGTATCGCCGGTCAGCCGGTAAAGGGCTGCCAGATTGTCAGCGATGTGATCCTCACACTCGAAATCCGGTGCCCGATCCGGATACTGCATCTTGTTGGATACGAATTTCGGTCTGCCGTTATTTCCAAAAGCGGCGAATAAATGCTGGCTTCTCAGGGTGCATACCGGATTTCCTGCCACATCGTACATATCCATCTTGCACTGGTTTACTACGCCCTTATCGCCCCAGTCGTAAATCTCCTCCACGCAGTCCTCGGTCAGGAACTTTCCGCACAGGGGATCGATGGGCTTGTGAATCAGGATGTCTACGCCCATATGCAGACGGTTGGGGATATAGCCGCCAAGGGCCTTGATAATCAGGTCGCCCGGAATCTCGTTGGGCGCGTAGGGCACCCGTCTCTGAGGCTGCATCTGGATTGCGTTCAGATAGGTAACCAGAACGAAGGTGGGCAGGGCCTTAAAGCCATCGGGGCAGCCCTCCCATACGTAGGGAAGATCGTCCTTGGAGCAGCCTACGCCCAGGGCATAAAGGATAACGTCTCTCCAGGTATACTCCATATATCTGGGCCCAAGGCCGGTTCCGATGATGGAATCAAAATCGGGGGTGGGAAGCTTGTGCCAATCGGGTTTTTCTATTGTCTGTGCCATGTGATTTCTCCTCTCTCTAAATAATGCTCGGGTCAGATACAAATTTGGCCCTGATATTTTCTGCTGTTGGGATCAAAAAGCGCTTTGGGTTCTGGCCCCTTTGCTGCAGTTTGCTGAACAGTTTGCCGAATGATTTGCCAGAGGTTTTCCAGCAGTTTGCCGAGTGCTTTATTCTGCGTTTTTCTCTGCAAATTACTGCGCTTTCTTCTCCGCCTCAACCTCAGCGATAGCTTCTTTTAAGATGGGCACGCCCATGGTGATGGCGTGGATGCCCAGGGTGCTCACGATTTCAAATACCTCTGCGATCTCCTCCATAGATGCACCGCTGTCTAAGGCTCTGTCGATATGGTATTTCAGCGCATCCCGGTGAAGGGTTACCGGCGCCGCATGAACGGCGATGTAGAGAAGCTCTCTCTCCTTCTCGGAAAGGGGGCCGCTCTTGCAGGGAACCTCCTCAAACTTGGTGAAGGTCTCGAAATAATCCGGGTCAAGCTTCAGGATATTTTCCTTGGCGTCGGTCCAATAGCCGTTGTGGGATTCGATGTACTGCTTTTTCAGTGCCTTCTGCCGCTCGTCTAATTCCCTTGCCGCAAGGCTCACGCCCCGGGCCTCCATGGCCTCGATTAACAGGGGCATTCCCAGATCATAGGTACAGCTTCCCACCATGCTGGTGATCTCCAGGGTCTCCAGAATCTCGGAAACGCTGATTCCCAGCTGCAGGGAGTGCTTCATGTGGTTCTTTAAGCCATTGGCATTCAGGCATCCGGTAACGCTGTCGATGGCCACGCAGATGAGCTTGCGCATTTTTAATTCCAGAATCTCCCGCTTTTCCGCAACGGAAGAATAGTCAGCGTATGCGTCGATAATATCCGGGTCAAGCTCCAGGATCGTATCCCACATGGCGCTCCATTTCCATTTGCCGCGGGCTTCAATAAACTTCTGCTTTACTTCCTCCTGACGGGGAGTCCACTGTTTTTCCATAATTCCATACTCCTTATATACGGGAAAATCCTTCCGCACTCCTGCGTGGGATTTCCCGCCATTGTCCCAGGTCTCTCAGGGAAACGTTTGTTTAGTCTGCGTTTTCTTAGTACTCAAACTCCACAACATCCTGATAGAAGAACTTGTGCTCGTCTAACACCGCCTGCCACTCCACGCCGGATACCTTGGCGATAACCAGGGTGAAATGAGAGGGCAGCTCGGGATCGCCGGAGCCTACTCTTGTGCCCGGCATCAGATGACCGCATACGGTGCAGTCCTTATTTGACGCTACGCAGTGAGCGTGCACGTAAGGAGTGCCGTCTCCGCCCATGGAGCCAAGCATATGCCATTTGTCCTCCACGGTCTCTAAAAATCCCGGGATGGTGGGGTACATGCTGTCGATAACCTCATCGGCGTTCTTTCCCTCCGGAAGCTTTACTACCGTTGTGCCGATGGTGCCGTGGATGCTCATCTCGCACTTGCCCTCCATGGTGGCAATTACCACATTTAACTTCGGGTCGATAAATGCCTTATTGAACGGAAAATGCTGATAGGTAAAGTCTGCGCCTGCGCCGCTTCCGTCTAAGATTACTCCGGTCTTGATGTCATGCTCCGCACAGATCTCGTAGATCGCCTGAAGGATATCCTCGCCGGGAATCAGACGTGCATAATATACTTCTTCAATTTTTCCTGCCTTGACTAATCTGCTGCTCATCCTGCTCTCTCCTCTTCCTAATATGTTTATGGCTGGGGGAAACGCCTGAACCGGCGTTTCCCAAATCCCTCTACGCCTCTGCGTCCGCGCCGGAAAGGTTCACGTCTGCCCACTTCTCATAGAGACGGGGTACCTCCATCCAGTCTGCCGTCTCCCCAAGCTCTGCCATGGGAATCTTCCAGATCTGGGCGGTGGTGTTTCCGAAGAATGCGGGAACATTGGCTTCCTTTGCCGCTTTGTTAAACAGGCCGATATCCTTCTCCATCAGGTTCAGGGCAAAGTTAAACTGCTTTCCCTTGAACAGAAGGTTGGGGAATTTGGTGGTTACCGCATGGTTGGTTCCGCCGCTCTTTCCGATGATGTCTGCTGCCACCCGGGGATCGATGCCTGCCTTGGCGCAGACGGAAATTGCCTCTGCCGAAGCTGCCGCGCAGCATGCGCTTAAGAAGTTATTGGCGCATTTGATCATGTCTCCGGAGCCGCTGGGCCCGATATAGAAAACCTTATTGGGGTCGCCTGCCGTATCCAGGATCTCCTTGTACTTTTCGAAAACCTCTTTCTTTCCGCCTACCATGATAGTCAGGGTCTGGGCTGCCGCGCCGCCTACGCCGCCGCTTACCGGGCAGTCCAGGATATCGATATTCTTCTCCTCCAAAAGGCCAGCCAGCATTCTCGTGCTTGCGGCATCGGCGGAGGTCATGTCGATGATTGCCGTTCCAGGCTTTGCGTTTTTCAAAATACCATCCTCAGCCAGCACTAACTCCTCTACCTGCTGGGATTTGGGAAGGCTCAGCATAAAGATATCACACTGCTCGATCATTTCCTTCTGGGATGTGGCTGCCTGAGCACCCTGCTCGATCATCCCGTTAATTGCGTCCTCACGTTCTTTCGTTCTTGCGGGTCTGAAACAGGGAAGGATTACCTTGTATCCGCATTTTACCATTCCCTGGCAGATGGGCATTCCCATGTTTCCAAGGCCAAAAAAGCCAATTACTTTCTCTTTCATCTTCTCACCTTTCCAGCGCGCCGGGCCTGCTGCCTGGGCGGCTTGACTATTGCCTGCGTGGTTTGACTGCTGCCTGCGCGGCTTAATTATTTCTTCGACTTGGAATAAATTGCATCCTGTGCTTCGGTAATCTTTGCGAATACCGGATCAAACAGCTCGTGAAGCTTGCCCTCTTCCTCAACCTCGCTGAGAATCTCAAAGGTGTGCTCGCCCAGGGCAGCTGCCTTGTACACTTCGCCTCTGTCCACGCCGCTCATTAAGATGGGGTTGCCCGGCACGGTGAACTTTACGCCGTTGGCGAATTCCGTGTCTACCAGGGCCTTGCGGTAAGCGATCTGGGGATGGTTCTTCACCGCCTCGAAGTCATTGATCTTTCCGTATACGCAGTTCTTTGCCAGAAGCATATCAGCCAGCTCGTCGCTGGTATACTCTGAAAATACCCGGTTCACCTCTGCGTCGATGGCCTTGTAATCCTTTGCCCGCTGCACCATGGTGGCCCAATTCTCATTGGCAAGCCACTGGGGCTGATTTAAGGCTTCGCAGAAGGTCTTCCACTGGGCGTCGGTTCCCACCGTAATCATCAGGGACTTTCCGTCCTTGCACTTGTAAGCGCCGATGGGTGCGGAGGAAGCGTAGCTGTTTCCGCTGGGCTTGGGAACATTTCCGGTACGTAAATATGAGCTGAACTGGTTCTCTAAGCAGAACAGCAGGGATTCCATCATGGAAACGTCGATTCTTCTGCCCTGGCCCGTCTTCTGGGCTTCTAAGATTCCCATCAGGGTGCCGATGCAGGCCATCAGTCCGCCGGAGTAATCCGCCACGGAAGCGCCGCATTTTACCGGCTCTCCGCCTTCCGGTCCGGTGATGCTCATCAGTCCGGATTCTGCCTGTACCGTCTGGTCAAATGCCGCGTGTGCTGCATAGGGCCCCTCCTGTCCGTAGCCGGAAATGGAGGTAAAGACGATCTTCGGATTGATCTCCTTTAATACATCGTAGTCGATGCCGAATTTCTTCATGGTTCCGGGCTTGTAATTCTCGATTACGGCATCGGCGGTCTTTACCAGCTTCAGGAACAGGTTTTTGTGTGCCTCATCCTTCATGTTTAAGACGATGCTCTTCTTTCCTCTGTTACGTGTAGCAAAATGGCTGCTGGTTCCATTGTCGATCACCTGGCCATACCGCGTATTATCACCAATGGGCGGGTTCTCGATCTTAATTACCTCTGCACCAAAATCACTCAGCAGCATCGTACACATAGGGCCAGACATGAACTGGCTGAAATCAAGGATTCTGTATCCTTCCAACGGTTTACTCATAGCTCTCAGCTCCTATCTAATTATTTTACTTTATTATTTAGCAAGTTCCGTGCCAACTTTTCTTCCTGCAAATTCCGGCAGATTTTCGCGAGGTTTTCTGGGGAAACGAGGATTTCATCCGCGTTTTCCCAGGTCTTTTTGCCGGGCACGTAAAGATTTACGAAAAACTTTACGTTACCGAAAGCATCTGGCACATTCTGACACACTTTTGCGGCATACGGCACATCCCGCTGCCCTGCCCACCTCATTCCGCCAACTGACTTGATTTGTCCAAATTTCCCTATTTCCTCAAATTCTTTCATTTCTCTAACCCGCTTCTCCGATACAGCACCGGCTGGATTAACAGCACAGCGGCCACCGCAAAGCCGGTAATCAGCACGTAGGCCGGAATGTAATTCCCCATATGGTCAGCGATGATGCCGGGGACAACGCCAAAGACCATGGAGCCCAGCATGTAGATAATCTGGATCCGCCTGACCACCACCGCGTAATACTGCGGCTTTGCCACCGCACCGGCGATAATGGTAAGCCCTACGGACAAAAGCACAGACCCGCAGCTCACCAGGAGAACTGCAGCCCCCGCAAGAGCCATGCTTCCACTTCTCGCCAGGCAGCACAGCCCGCTTCCGATCACCAGCATCCCAAAGAACAGGTTTCCCGACCGGAAAGCTCCCAGCTTATCTGCGGCCTCCCCATAAACGCATTTTCCCACAAACAGCGCCAGTCCCATGGCGGACACCAGCCAGGCCACCTGCTCCGGGGCAAATCCGGCGTTTCGGTACAGAACGGAAATATGAGAGGTGGCCGCATAGGTAAATCCCAGAAATAAGGTACCCACCATCACCAAAAGGACTTCCCACCGTCCAATCCAGTACATGTTTTCCTGCTTCTTCCCCTTTTCTGCCTTCGACACAAACTGGGGCGGTCTCTCCTCTCCCTTCGGCCGGTTCCGGAGCATAAGGAAAACAAGGGCCGCCAGGACAGCCACAAAAACCGCTTCCAGAAAGAAGGCCGTCCGCAGGGAAAAGGTCTCAATCGCCCATGTGATCACCGGCGTCCCGATGACCGCGGAAAACCCGCTGCCTGCGGAACAGATGCCGGAGGCAAGTCCCTGATGCTCGTCAAACCATCTGCGGATCATCACAGAAACCGTAAGCATTCCGCCGATTCCATAGCAGATTCCTGCCACCGCTGCACCTGCCGCGTAGACAGGAAAGCTTTCCGCCGTCCCATAAAGAATCATGGCAAGGGCAATCCCGGCTGCCGCCAGGGTGCCCCCCAGCCGTACATCAGTTTTATTCAGTATCCTTGCCGCGGCAAACATGGTGATAAAGGTAAACATACTTCGGATGGATGTAAGCATGGATGCCTGGGCATTGGTCAATCCGCCGTCGCTGATCAGGTAGGGCTGGTATACGGAAAATCCCGTCATTCCCAGTCCCGCCGTGCAGAAAAACATCACGGTACACCCGGCACAGATCACCCAGCGGTATTTTTTCTTATCCATTCTGCAAGATAACCTCCTCTCGATGTAAAGCGGACATTCGCAGCCGGGACTTCTGCCCGGCATACAAAACGCAGATGAAGAAAACGGGCAGCAGGTTCTCCCTGCTGCCCATCCGGCACTTCCCGAGAAACGAAGCTTAACACCTCGTTCCCTTAATTCTTTTTACAGATAGCATCCGCAGTCTACGGAGATAATCTCACCATTGATGCAGCGAGACATATCGCTTGCCAGGAACAGTACCGCGTAAGCCTGGTCGATCTCCCAGGGATGCACGCCGCGGACAGTTCTCTCGTTGCGGATCTGGTTCATTACGCCTTCCTCTGTGGTCTGGGGGCCGCCGTCATCGTGTGCGTAAGCCGTGGGGCTGGGGGTATGGCCCGGAGCGACTGCATTGCAGCGGATGCCGGTGTCTACGCAGCGGATTGCCACGTTCTTGGTCAGGGTGTTCAGGCCGCCCTTGGTGGCACAGTATGCCGCACCGCACATAGGTCTGATGCCGTTTACGGAAGAAATGTTGATAATATTTCCGCTTACTTCTTCCTTTGACTTGAAATAGTTCACCGCTGTACGGCACATATAAATCAGGCCCTTCATGTTGATGTCCACAACCTGGTCGATCATATCGTCGGTAACTGCATCGATAGTGATTAACTCGCCCTTTCCGGCATTGTTTACCAGCACGTCAACGGTTCCGTAAAGCTCTACAGCCTTGTCAAATACTGCCTGGCAGTCTGCGGATTTGGAGATATCTGCTGCCATTGCCGCAATCTCGCCGCCGGTCGCCTCTCTGATCTCTGCAACGGCTGCCTCAAGCTTCTCCAGTCCGCGTGCCGTAGCCAGGACCTTTGCGCCGTGCTCCACCATAACCTGAGCCATCTTCTTGCCCATTCCGTAGCTTGCGCCCACAACGATGACTACCTTGCCATCCAGCATCTTGTTCCAGTTTGTGATGGTGAATCCCTCTTCGTAACGGCAGGTTTCGTCAAAGCGATGTTTCTGTTCCATAGTAAAATCCTCCTGTTTTTAATTTTCTTTTTTGATTTTTATTTTTTGCGTTTATTTGCACCTTATTAACCACAAGCTTTTAATAAGTGTGTCATTTCCATATGTAATTTTTTCGATATAATCTTTTTGCAGCCTGCCCTGTCCAATTATAGTCCCATGGCAACACAGATGATGGTGGCCACAACCGTAACAAGGAACGGAGCCGCAACACTTACCGCGAAGGTGTGGCGGTACGCATTCTTGTGAGTCAGTCCCAGCACCTGATAAACCACAAACAATCCAGAAGAGTGCGGCAGGGTGTCCAGAGATCCGGAAGCGATGGCAATCAGCCGGTGCAGGATGTCTAAGTTTGCGCCAGACTCGATAAATACCGGCGCCATTGTCTCATACATGATTCTCTGTCCAGAGGAAGAGCCTCCGGTAATGCCGCAGATTACCGCAGTAACCACAACTGCCAGAACCAGCGGATTGATGTCTAAGCTCAGCAGCCCGTCAATGATGCTCTGGTATGCAGGCATTGCCTTAACTACAGCACCGAATCCAAGGATTGCGGCAATACCGCCGATAGAGGAAACGCCGCTCTGGGTGCCCTCGGAAAACAGCTTAATCCACTCCACGGACTTCATCTGGTCAAAGGCTAAGATAACCACCAGTACACAGCCAACCAGCATGGCCGCAACGGCAATCAGCGTGGCGTTCACGCCCATATGGCTTCCGATGATAATCGTCGCCAGCAGAACAACCACCGTCACGAAGCCCTTCCATGCAGCCGGAACCTCATCCCGAGATTTCGCCTTCATTGCTGTCTCAAGGGGAGTCCAGATTTCTCCCCGCTCTCTTGCTTTCTTCGTTGCCCACTCGCCATAGCCCCAGCACAGCAGGAAGAGGGCGATGCCGCAGATGATACCCATCACCGGCGCCGCGTTCAGGGTGGTTCCCAGATATTCTGTACCGACCACGTTAGACAGCTGCGGGGATCCCGGCAGACAGGTCATGGCGAAGGTGGAAGATCCGGCGGAGAAGCAGATGGCGGTCAGATGTCTCGGAAGATTCGCTTCCTGGAACATCATGAACAGGATCGGCGCTACCGCGAAGATTACGACAAACAGGCTGACGCCGCTGTAGGTAAGGACGCCTACAATCAGGATTCCAACTAATACTACGTGCTTGATTCCGAACCAGTCCACCATCTTATAGCCAATGGATGTGGCCAGTCCCGATACTTCCATAAACTTTGCATACAATGCAGATGCCACAAAGAGCAGCAGGTAACTGGTAAATGCGCTTGCGTAGCCAGACGCAAATTCCTGGGACAAGGTATCCCATACCGGCATCTGATTGAACAGAATTGCAATCAGGGCGCCAAGTACAGCTAGCGGCAGCGCTCCCAGTCCCTTGTACGCAAACACAATCAGTGCCACGATTGCTAAAATAAGACCAATAATTCCTAACATATTTCCTCCTGTTCCATTCTCTTTTCTTCTGTTTTTCGGAAAGAGAACCTCTTTTTCTTTGTCTGTCCGAACTGTTCGTTAACCGTCCCATATGAACAGCCGATGATAAACCTCCTCTCTTCCAATCTTTCCACTGACGGTTTTGGTTTTTTCTTCTTGATCTTATAAATAGCAACTTGCGTTCCAATTTTTCGTTTTTCTTGATTTTTTTGTCTATTTTTTTCTTTTTCCTTGCTTTTCCGCAATTATCTTAGGATGATTTTCGATAAAGCAGCCGTGAAAGCCAATATGTTCAAGGCATTTTGCCCACAAACTATGTCATTGCCCCTCTCTTTTGTGCCATTTTGCCATGTGCCCCGCACAGTGCACACGCACAATGTGCCACTTTCCAGGTACAGCCCCAATAAATCAAAAACCGCACACAGAACTGGCACACCATCCATATGCGGTCTTTTGCTGCAGGGAAAGGCCTCAGTCCGCCTTTCCCTGATGTTTCCTTAACGTTATCTTCTCTGCTCCCAAGCGGTATTGCAGTCCTGGGAGATGAATTTTCCGCCGCTGCACTCTACGGTGATGCCTGCGCAGTAGGAGGACATATGAGATGCCAGGAAAAGCACCACCTTAGCTACCTCATCTGCTTCGCCAGGCCGATGAAGGGCAAAGTTTCTTGCCACCTTTTCCACATCTGCGGCGGTGCGGCCTGCGGCAGCCTGCATAGCTGTGTTAATTGTGCCAGGCGCACAGGCGTTGACACGGATTCCAAAGGGCGCAAGCTCTGCTGCCGAGCACTTGGTCAGCCACTCGATGGCACGCTTGCTGGTGCAGTAGGCGCTCCGATACATTGGCGGAAGGATGCCGCCGAAGGAGCCCATGTTTACGATGATTCCGCCGCCGTTTTCCTTCATATAGCGGGCAGATGACTGGGTGCCGATAAAATAGGAATCCAGGTTGGTTTTCATTACCTTGTCCCACTCCTCTAAGGACAGCTCAAGGATGGACTTCACAATCGTCATTGCCGCGTTGTTTACCCAGATATCGATCTTTCCGTAATGCTCCACAATGTGATCGATGAAGCCGGAAAGCTGGTCGGCATTTCCCACGTCAACGCTCTCGGTATAAATGTCATACCCTGCTTCCTTAAATTCTGCCTTTGCCGCCGCAAGCTTTGCCTCCGAGCGGGAGCAGATGGCTACCTTGCAGCCCTCCTGGGCGAATGCCATTGCCGTAGCCTTTCCGATTCCCTCTGAACCTCCGGTGATTCCTACTACTTTACCTTTCAGCTGTAAATCCATAACGTTCTCCTTTCTGATTACCTTATTTATCGTTTCTAATTAACTTCATTTATCCTCATGAATTTTTATAAATCGCTTTTTCCTTTTTCCTTACCTCATCTAGCACCGGGTCAAACAGACGGTGGATTTCCTCGCTGTCTGCCGCCTGGCTGAGCACCTCGTAGGTATGATACCCGAGAGGGGCCGCCGGGTACTCCGTCCGGCGTTCCATCCCGCTGATGCGGATGGGATTTCCCGGCACCCGGAAGGTCACCCCATTGGGGAATTTCGCGTCAACAAAGGTATGGCGGTATGCTGTCTGCGGATGCTCCGTTACCGCACGGAAATCATTGACCCGTCCAAATATGCACTGCTCTCTGACCAGCTGCTTCTCCAGGTTCTCCGCGGTGTGCAGGGCAAATTCACGGCTGATTTTCTCGTCCAGGTTTGCCCCATCCTTAAGCCGCAGATTCTGGGAAGCCCATTTCTCCTTCCGGCCCCAGTCGGGCTTTCCCACGGCGCGGCAAAAGCGCTCCCACTGCTCATCCGTTTCCACCACAACCATGATTCTTTCCCCATCCTGGCACCGGTAGGCTCCCGAGAACACCCCATGGGCAGAACGATTGCTCCAGGGCCTGGGGACAGCGCCTGTCCGCAGATATTCACTGAACCGGCTTCCCAGCCCGAATACAAGGGAATCCATCATGGAAACATCAATCCGCCGCCCCGTCCCGGTGCGTCTCGCGTCAATAATTCCCATCAGCGTCCCAATGCACGCCGCCAGGCCGCCAGTCACATCCCCGATGGAAGCGCCGCATTTTACCGGCATTCCGCCCTCTTCCCCGGTGATGCTCATCACGCCGGATTCGGCCTGCACCGGCTGGTCAAATGCGGCATGCGAGGCATAGGGGCCTTCCTGGCCATAGCCGGAAATGGAGGTCTGGACAATGCGGGAATTGATTTGTTTCAGCGTCTCATGGCTGATTCCAAACTTTTCCATGGTTCCCGGCTTGTAATTATCCACAACAGCGTCGGCCGTTTTTACCATCTCCAGGAACAGCTTCTTGTGCTCCTCATTTTTCATGTTCAGAACAATGCTTTTCTTGCCCCGATTGCGCATGGCGTAATGGCTGCTTACCTCCTGCTCGATATAGGGGCCATACCGGGTGTTGTCCCCCAGGGGCGGATTCTCAATTTTGATGACCTCCGCGCCGAAGTCGCTGAGCATCAGGGTGCACAGGGGGCCGGATAAGAACTGGCTGAAATCCAGGATTCGGATTCCCTCCAGGGGCATCCCGGATTCCGGCACACTTTCTGCCAGATGTGTCACATTTCCGAATTGGTCTGGCACAGTTTCCGGCCGACCAGACCCGGTTTTCGCGCCGCCGTTTTCTGGCATATCCTCTGCTTGGCATGGCACAGCCGCCGACCACTCCGGCACATTCTGCTCATTCCCCGCTTCCGGCAGGCGCACCGGATATTCCTTCTCACGCTCCATACCGCTCATGTGGATGGGATTTCCCGGCACCCGGTAAGCTGTCCCGTCTGGGTACACCGCGGAGACAATCATCCCCCGGTGTGCCATCTGGGGGTGTGCCGCCACAGCCGCAAAGTCATTAATATCCCCATAGACACAGTTTGACCGCACAAATTTCTGTGCCAGCTCTTCCCGGTCATATTTCCCAAACTCCTGCCGGATTTCTTTGTCCAGCTGGCTGATGTTCTCCACACGCCGCATATTGGTAATGTACCGGGGATCTTCAATCCACTCCGGCCTCTCCAAGGCCCCGCACAGCGCGGCCCACTGGCGATCCGTCCCCACAGAAAGCATAAATTCCTTTTTATCCCGGCTGTCATATACGCCCACCGGCGCAAACAAATCATAGCTGTTTCCCATAGGCTTGGGCACCTTGCCGTCCTTCATATATACCGCAAGCTGGTTCTCCAGGCACATGATGGAGGTATCAAGGGCGGACACGTCTATCCGCCGGCCCTTTCCCGTCCTCTGTGCGCCCACCAGCCCCACAAGTGTGCCGATACAGCCAGTCATGGCCGCCATATAGGAAGAGATATCCGCACCGCACCGCACAGAATCCCTGCCCCGAGGCCCGGTAATGCTCATTAACCCGGACTCCGCCTGGATTGTGGCTTCCGCCGCCCCTCGCCCCGCATAAGGGCCTTCCTGCCCGTATCCGGAAATCGAGGTGCAGATGAGCGCCGGATTTGCCGCAGTCAGCGATTCGCAGGTAATTCCCCAGTTTTCCAGGGTACCGGGAAGGAAATCCTCCACCACCGCGTCCGCGTCTCTGCACAGTTTCCAGAAGTGTCCTCTATCCTTCTGATCATCGAAATCAAGAACAACCGTCCTTTTCCCCCGGTCATATGCAGCCCGGGCACATTTTTCCTCATCGGAGATTCCTAAAGCTGCCTTCCCCGGCTGCTGGATTTTGATGACCTCCGCCCCGTAATCGCTCAAAAACAGGGTGCACATAAAGCCGGAAACGGAGCCTGCGATCTCCAGGATTTTCATTCCTTCAAGGGGTTTTCTCATGTTCATTTTTTCACTCCAAACACATCTCCGCTGTCCATAATCGGGATGACCTCCCCATGGGGCAGCCAGTCAAGGATTTCCGTAATCGCCGCCCTCCAGAAATCAAAATTATGTCCTCCCTCGGAAGGGGTGAACTCATGCTCGATGCCAAGCTCGTTCATATAGTCCGACAGCTTCTGATTGTTCGCAAACAGCGGGTCGGCAGTTCCGCAGAGAATTCGAATCTTCGGCAGGCGCTCCTTGTGCTCCGCGTATTTTTTCAGCAGAACATAAGGATTTTTTTCGTTGGTATCCAGCGTCTCATAATCCCAGATTGCCTGCTGGAACTCCGGATCGCACATGGGCGTGGGGTTTGGCCTGCCAGGCGCCAGGGTCTCCTTCGTAATCACCGCCGTGGACATGCTGGCAATGTGGCTGAATGTCTCGTAATACTTAATTCCATTCATCAGCGCGCCGTATCCGCCCATGGACATCCCGGCGATAAAGGTATCCTCCCGCTTATCCGAAAGGGGGAACATCCGGCGGGTGGCCTCCACCAGCTCTTTCCCGATAAATTCGCCGTACTTCATTCCATTCCGATCGTCCACATAGAAATGATTCTCTCCTGCGGGCATGACCACCGCCAGCTGCCGCTCCCTGGCCAGACGCATCACATTGGTGTTGGCAATCATATCCATATCGGAACCGTATATCCCATGAAGGAGATACAGAGTTTTATAGGGCGGCTTTGCCGGATTTGTTCCCGTTCCGGAGAAATTGGTGGTATCGCTGGGGATGACCGCCGTCACCGGCACGATCCGCTTTAATGACTCTGACATAAATTCTGCTCTGATAAATGCCATAGCCGCCTCCTTACTCCAGTCCCAAAAGCTTGGCCGGATTCTTCTTTGCCATCAGCTCCACTTCCTCCGGGGTGCAGCCAAACTGGATCATCATGGCGATAAACAGCCGCATTCCCGTGGCCGGATCCACATCCCACACTTGGGAAAGGTCGGTGCCCAGAATGGAGCGCTCTGCCCCAATCTTTTTAATGCAGTCCACGTAATCGCTGGGATCCATATTCCCAAGCCGCGGCATCAGGGTGCCGTATACATGCTCGATGTAAACCCCTTTGTCCGCCAGCTCCTGGATCTGGTCTAAGGTAAAGCGGCTCAGCTCGGCCAGCGGATGGGTAGCCACCATTTTGGTAATTCCCAGTTCAATGGCCGCGTCAAACATCTTCGTGCTCTCCGCATAGGACATATGGCCGCTGCATACCACCATGTCATATTCCTTAATCACCTTAAGGATGTCATAGACCTCCGGCTTCAGGGTGCCGTCCTCCTTAAGAATCCAGATTCCGCCTTCCCGCTTTAAATAATCCCTGCACCACTTGGCATCCATAGCCGGGAACCACACTACCTTCGCGCCGATTTCCGCATTCACCCGGATGGTTTCCGCCGCATGCTTAAGGCCTCCGGTGGTGGTATAGCCGATCACCACGCTGCCGCATACCGCAACATTCTCCACCATGTTTTTCTGGATAATATAGGCGTCGGAAGCCGTCGGATAGCTGAAGCTTTTCAGAACGATTCCTGCCATTCCCGCCTGATCCGCAAGAACCGCGATCCGGCCGCTGTCAAGGGGTCTTTCCGCCAGCGCGTCCGGGCCTGGATGGATGTGCATGTCCACGCTTCCTTTCCAGATTCCGTCAATGATATCTGCCGAAATACGTCCCATTGGTTTATTCCGTACTCCCATTACAAACTCCTCCTTTTCATTAAACGAACTATGTTCTAAATAAAAATACAGCAAGATTTATGCCAATTCTTTAGCCAGATAGGCTCTGCTGTGACTCAAATTTGCAGCCATTCCGGCGGTTACTCCAATGGCCCAGCCGTCTATCACTGCCTTTAATGAAAGTTTAACCGAATACACAACTATTTTACGGCTATAAAAAATCCGCTTAACAAAGCACCTATTCTTTGATACAATATTTGATAGTATTTGACACAAAAACAGCAAAAAGTGTGCCATGCATGAGCATTATGACACATTTTTCATCGAAAACGGAGGATTATCATGCCTGCAAATTACGCATTTGCTTTTCCAAGAGTAGAGGAACAGATCACGGAACAGCACCGCAGGAAGCTTGCCCGGCTTTATACCTTCCTGCACCGCTATCTGGCAAAAACCATGACTTATCCAAATACAAGCGTCTATGCGCTGGGCCTTTTTTCATCTGACGGCATCCTTCTCGACCTCTTCGCCAACGAAGAATTTGTCTTAGACCAGCTCCACAAAAACGGCATCTATGCCTCCTCCCAGTGGGCAGACTGCGGCTACAATGCCGTCTGCGAGGGACTGAATACAGGAAAAAGCACCAGCTCCATCGGCGATGAGAATGAACACCCTGCGCTGAAAAACTATGCCCTTTATTTCTCGCCCATCAGCATGCTGAGCGTCTACGAGCCCTACGAGCCCATGGAGCAATGCGGTCTTGCCATCATTATTCCGAAGGAATATGCCTGGCCCGACTATCTGACCATGATCCTGACCATTGCCCATGACATGATGATCACGCTCCAGTTCAATAATATCGCCACCATGTACTATGAGCGGAGCGGAAAAGGCATCCTCTCTATTGATAATATCATGAGCCGCCACGGCGAAGCCCTTGCCACCTACTATAACCAGGAGCTGTTCGACCTTCTGGGGATACCGGCCACGGATATTTACTACCGCCCTGCCGAGCTTCTGATCGATCCCCTTCCAGCCAATAAAGCACTTTGGGATATCGTAGCCAATCACCGCACCATCTATAAGCAGCCGCTGACCGTCACCTGCCGCGGAAAGGATGTGGATCTGATCGCCTCAACCGATGCCTTCAATCAGCCCTCCCTGCCCGCCCATGGGGTCACCTTCTACTTTACTACCCAGCAGAAGATGACAGAAAAGCTGGCAAAGAAGGTGGCAAACGGTGCAATCAAAACCTTTGATGACATTATCGGCCAAAACGAAAATTTTATGGCCATCTTAAACCGCGCACAGCAGATGGCGCGGACAGACAGCAATATCCTGATTCTGGGAGAAAGCGGCACCGGAAAGGATGTGCTGGCCCAGGCAATCCACAATGCCAGCCGCCGCCGGGACAAGCCCTTCATCGCCATCAACTGCGGTGCCATGCCCAAGGACCTGATTGAAAGCGAGCTCTTCGGCTATGACAGCGGAGCCTTTACCGGCGCGCGCAAAAATGGAAATATCGGCAAATTTGAGCTGGCCTCCGGAGGCACCATCTTCTTAGATGAGATCGGCGAGATGCCCCTGGACCTTCAGGCCAAGCTCCTTCGGGTGGTGGAGCAGAAGCAGCTGATGCGGCTGGGAAGTTCCCGGGTAATCGATGTGGATGTGAAAATCATTGCCGCAACCAACGTCAATATCTGGTCCATGATCGAGCAGAAGCAGTTCCGCGCAGATCTCTTTTACCGGCTCAGCACCATGCAGGTCAATCTGCCTCCCCTGCGGGAGCGCAAGGACGATATCCTTCCCCTCGCCAAATATTTTATCCAGAAGATTTCTGACCGTATCGGAAAGGAAAGCTGTATGCGGCTGTCGCCGGAGGCTCAGGAGCTTCTCCAGTCCCTTGACTGGTTTGGAAATATCCGCGAGCTGCAGAATCTGATCGAATGCATTGTCCAGCTCTACCCTGGTGACCTGATTCTGCCCCAGCACATCCTCGACAATATCAGTGGATACCAGACACCGGCATACGGCATACCGGCATATGCGCAGGCCTCCTCCACGCCGGGCTCATACCCGCAGGCCTCCCGCACGCCAGCCTCCGCCTACGTGCCGCCCCTGACCACCGGCTCCTATCCCCCGGTAATGAATCCCTATTCCGCGCCGCCGGACAGATCCATCGTCCGTCAGCCGGAAGGCTATGTACAGGACTCCGGCACCGGCTATACCCCTCCCGCCCGCAAAAAGCCTTCCGAAGTTACCCGTGAAGAGGTGGAAAGCGCCCTGGAGGCATGCGGCGGAAACCGGTCAAAAGCCGCAGAGTATCTAGGAATTTCCAGACGCACATTCTACCGCAAATTAGAAAAAATGGGTCTGCAATAAAAAATAACAGATGTGAAAGGAAGCCCGGTCATGGCACTCGAATTAAAACAGGAACAAAAACAAATTCTATCCCAGAAAATGATCCAATCTGCTTCAATCCTGCAGATGTCCGCTGCCGACCTGGAGGAATACTTAAACGAACAGTCCATGGAAAATCCGGTAATCGATCTGATCCAGAAGGTTCCAGAGGAAAGTACAGAAGAAACCGCGCAGAAAGACGCGGAGACCTACCAGTGGATCCAGTCTCACGACGAGCAGAACCGCTACCTCTACCAGAAGATCGAAACCACAGAGGACGATCTGCCCGAATGGAATTTTGACACCCGCCAGGCGGAAAATCTAGCGGACTCCCTCTGGGAGCAGCTGCTCATCAAGCATATTCCAGCCCAGGATGAAGAGGATATCCGGGCTATTCTGGAAAGCCTGGACGAAAGAGGCTATTTCTCCGAACCCCTGGAGGATTTCCTGCAGTATTTCCATATGGATGAGGAACGTTTTTCAACCCTCCTCCAGCTCGTCCAGACCCTGGAACCGGCAGGGGTAGGCGCCCGCTCGCTGAATGAATGCCTCTGTCTCCAGCTTGAGCGCAAGGGCCTGCTGACCCCCACCCTCGAGAAATTTGTCAATTTCCACTTGGAAAAAATGGCCAAAAATCAGCTTCCCGCCATCGCGAAAGAGCTGTCCATCCCCCTGGGGCAGGTAAAAGAATACTGCCAGCTGATCCGCACCCTGGATCCCAAGCCAGGGGCTTATCTGGGAAGAGTCCAGCGCACACACTACATCAATCCAGACGTCATCGTGGTCAAATTTAAGGGACATCTGGATATTCTGCTGAATGACTCAGTATATCCGGATATTTCACTGAATACCGGTTATCTGCAAATGTATCAAAGCAGCAGCGATAAGGAAGTACAGGACTATCTCCAGAAAAAGATCAGCCAGGCAGAATGGATCCGCCAGTGCATCGCCCAGCGGAACGCCACCCTCTTTTCCGTGGCCCGGGAAATTGTGGCCCGTCAGCATGACTTTTTCCTGGAAGGCATTTCCGGCTTAAAGCCCCTTCGCATGGCGGATGTGGCAAACAAGCTGGAAATCCACGAGTCCACCGTCAGCCGCGCCGTCCGGATGAAATATCTTCAGTGCACTTGGGGAACCTTCCCGTTAAGTTATTTCTTTGCCAAAAATACGGCGCGCTCCGCTTCATTGGACATCTTCGGCACATCGGATGAAGCGTCCACCGCCGCGGAAATCAAAACGGCAATCCGAAAAATCATTGAGGGGGAAAACCGGGAAAAGCCCTACAGCGACCGGGCCCTTGCCCAGAAGCTGGAGGAGCAGGGCATCTCCATCTCCCGGCGCACCATAGCCAAATACCGGGAGGAAGAGAACATCCCCAACGCCTCGGGCCGGAAGGAATACAAATAATTTGCTGAAACAAACGATTGCCAGATATAAATGCAACCGTTTATTGGTATATGTGATTTTCAAAAGATGTAGAGATTTGCAAAAAATGCAGAGATTCGCAGAAAATATATAGATTTACAGAAAATAGATAAGAATTATAGACATGGAGGGAATAAGCATATGGATTCTATGGAAATCTACAAAGCGGACAATCATTTTATGACCTACAATGCCATCGAGCCGGTATCCGCCGCCGATGACGCCAGCGAGGTTCGCCTTACCCTGAGCGAGAACAGCCTTAACTTAAAGGGCTATGTCCACGGCGGGCTCATCATGACCCTGGCTGACTGTGCCGCTGGTCTTGCCGCCCGGTGCGACGGCCGGGATTACGTCACCCAAAGCATGAATGTCAATTTCATTTCCAATGTAAAAGAGGGGACAATCTGCGCCAAGGGCGCCGTCGTCTCCAGAGGACGGACTGTGGTCATCGTCCGGGTAACCGTCGCCGATGAAAACGGAAGGCTTATGGCCGATGCCACTGCCAATATGTTCTGCGTGCGCAGGTCGTAGGAAGCCCCTGCGAAGGCTGACGGGACGGTAAAATTTACGATTCCCGGTAAGCTTTAGGCGTCACGCCCTCAATGGCCTTAAAGCTGCGGTTAAAGGAGCGGATATTGGTATAGCCGCAGGACAGCGCCACGGTGCTGATGGAGTCCTCCGTATGCTTCAGCAGATACGCGCCGTAGCTGATCCTGTGCTGATTCACCAGACTGGTAAAGGAAAGCTTCAGGGCCTGGTTTAAATACCGGGAGAGATAAAGGCGGCTGTATCCCAGATGTGCCGCCATAGAGCCCAGGCTGATCTCCTCCAGAAAATGCTCCTGCACATAAAAAAGAATGGAGTGAAGCAGATCCGTGCGCCGCTCATCCCGCGAAAAAAGGGCGCTTCTTTCCGTCAGCTTTCCCACCACAGAATATAAGAAGGCCTTGGTCATGTATAGATTCGGCTCCGGTTCAAACACCGCAGGCCACATACTCGCCAATAGGGCCGGTTCCAGAAAAATCACCGGACATGCCAGGGACATCTTCATGGCCAGACCAGAAAACTCATGAAGATAATCCGGCGAAAACACAGCCACATGGCACCTGGACGGCCCGCAGCTTTCATAAGCATGCACTTCATAAGGAAGAATCAGCATCGCCTCTCCCGCCTTCACGCGAAAACGCTGACCGTCTCTTTGGACTTCTGCCTCCCCTGTCTCCACATAGAAAAACTCATAGCTTCTATGCAGATGCGCAATCACCTGAAAATCTGAAAAATGATAACAGGCAAGATGCCTTTTTTCTCCGAAATGACAGTCCTCATACATCAGCATCCCAATTCCTCCCGCTTGAAACAGGTAAATATTTGTCTGCTATTATAGATGTTCTGACTGGAAAGTGCAAGGATGAACGACGTATAATTACAGCAGAAAGAAAACGTTTGTTACCGTTCATGGCTGGCATTTTCACTTGCTGAAAATGCCAGACCAGCACATGAAAAGCAGCCAAAGAATCCAGCCCATCGCCGCAGGCGATTTGGAATGGGCTGGATTCCGTTACAATTCACGTTCGACGTGAACTGTAACAAACGTTTGTTACTGTTTGGAAGGAAAGGAGACAGAACATGGAATTTTTTCAGGAAAAAGATGGTGCCCTGCTTTTTTGCCGCCGCCGGGAGATGCTGGAGATCCGGCCCTGGGGCAGCGGCCTTCGGGTGCGGGCCACGGAGAACAAATATTTCTGGCCCCGGGACTGGGCTTTGCTTTCCCCCGAAGAGTCAATGGCGCAGACCCGGAAAGGCGGCTGGCCCACAGACCGGGGGACCATCACAATCACTGCCGACGGCGCATCCGTCACCAGCGCCGACGGAAAGCTGCGGGTGTCCGTAACCCCCTACGGAAAGCTTACCTTCTATAATGCTCATGGAGATATCCTGCTAAAGGAGTACTACCGCTCCTGGGAATACGGGACAGAAGGGTGGGCCGATCTGGATCAGATTACCATGTGCCGCATGCCTGCCCGCCAGTACCGCAGCACTGGAGGCGATGCCTATGAGCTGTATCTGCGTTTTGAGGTCAGTGACGGCGAACGCTTCTACGGCATGGGCCAATACCAGCAGCCCAACCTGAATCTGAAGGGCTGCAGCCTTGAGCTTGCCCCGAAAAACACTCAGGCCAGCGTCCCCTTCTTGGTATCCAGCAAAGGCTACGGCCTTCTCTGGAATAACCCGGCAGTAGGACAGGCTGTCCTGGGCATGAATATCACCGAATTTTCTGCCCGCTCCTCCAGGCAGATCGACTACTGGATCACCGCCGGGGACACGCCTGCAGAAATCGTGGAAAAATACAGCTGCGTCACAGGCAAAGCACCGATGATGCCGGACTTTGCCATGGGCTTCTGGCAGTGCCGTCTCCGCTATCAGACCCAGGAGGAGGTGCTGCAGATAGCCAGGGAATATTTCCGCCGCCGCATCCCCTTAAGCGTCATTGTCATCGATTTCTTCCACTGGCCAAATCAGGGAGACTGGACCTTTGATGAACGCTTTTTCCCTGACCCGGAAGCGATGGCCCAGGAGCTTCGTTCTATGGGAATCCAGCTTATGGTCTCCATCTGGCCTACCGTTGACCGCCATTCCGTCCATTATTCAGAATTAAAGGAGCGTGACCTTCTGATCCGCACAAACCGAGGATTGGACGTGACCATGGAATTTAACGGCATGGAAAGCTATCTGGACACAACAAATCCGGAAGGCCGGGCCTTTATTTGGAATGCCGCCAAAAAGAATTATCTGGACCGGGGCGTATCCCTCTTCTGGCTGGATGAAGCGGAGCCGGAATACACCGTGCCGGACTTTGACAATTACCGCTACTATGAGGGCCAGGGACTGGAATGTGCCAATATCTATCCCTTAGACTACGCCAGGGCATTTTATGAAGGCATGCGCGCCGAAGGCATCGAAAATCCCATCCACCTGATCCGCTGTGCCTGGGCCGGTGCCCAGCGCTACGGCGCTCTGGTGTGGTCCGGCGATATTCCTTCCTCCTTCACCTACCTTCGCTATCAGCTGGCGGTGGGCCTGAATATGGGAATGGCCGGCATCCCCTGGTGGACGGCGGATATCGGCGGCTTTCACGGCGGAAATATTCACGATCCCGCCTTTCACGAGCTGCTGGCCCGGTGGTTCCAGTTCGGCACCTTCTGCCCGGTAATGCGCCTTCACGGAGACCGTGATCCCCACAAGGCCCCCCTGGAGCCGGATGCCGTCTGCTGCGGCGGCATGATGGCCTCCGGCGCGGATAATGAGGTATGGAGCTATCCGCCCCATCTGGAAAATATGATGATTGATTATATTCAGATCCGGGAATCCATGAAGGATTATATCCGCCAGGCCATGAAGGAGGCCCATGAAAAGGGAACGCCGGTGATGAAGCCGCTCTTCTATGATTTCCCGAAGGATCCCCAGGCCTGGGAAACGGAGGACGCCTATCTCTTCGGCCATGATCTTCTGGTGGCACCAGTGACGGCAGCCGGTGTCCGTAAGCGGGAAGTTTATCTGCCCGCCGGGCCCCTGTGGACCGATGCCCGCACCGGCGAAGTTTACTCCGGCGGACAGACCATCGTCACGGAAGCCCCGCTGGAGCAGATTCCCCTCTTCGTCAAAAATGACGCCCCGGTATTTGGGAACAGCTCCCGGCTGCCGAAAACTTCTGCCTAAAGCTTAAGGGAACGCGGATTAGATCAGCGTTCCCTTAAAAACATCCTGTCTTTTGCAGCTTTTGATGAGCGCTGGTATAGACCGACGCCCACCAAAGCCACGTGTCTCCCCAAATCTGCGCGATCTCAGAAAAAGCCAGGCCGCAGACTGTCCTGGCAAATACTGCGGAAAGCTCTGTATCCGTAAGACGGCTCATCGCTAGCCAAACCTTCGGCTCCAGCCGCCTTTCCAGAAAAAGACGAACCTCTGCCGGGTTTTCCCTTATGCCGCGCAGAAAATTTTCCGCATTTATGCTCTCGTCCCTTATCATTATTTCCTCCATCTCCCCTCTGAAATTTGTATTATAACAGACTTTCAGATGTGACGGCGGCGCCGTCTTTCAAAATGGAGAATTTTGTCCTTGAAATTTGGCTGTCTTTGCGCCCTATATTCTCTTGTTCTTCTTTTTCTATGCCTTGTTATTCTCTCACTATTCTCCTTCCGCACAGCTCGTTCTTTGCCGGTGCAGCTCCTTCAAATCGTCAATGGCCATCTCCACATCCAGCGTGTGAAAGCCCAGCCAGCAGCTTTCCATGGTCTCCGCATCAGCAGTCTGAACAATAACTTTGCTGCTTTCTCCAGTGTAATAATGCCAGTAACGGTAGGTATATCCCGCCCAGTACATCACCTCATTGGAATACCGCACACCGGCCTTCTTAAGTCCACCGGCCTCATCCTCCAGCTCTTCCAGAATATACTCCTCACCTGCCCACTGTAAGCGGTCATAGGTATCGTCCAGCGCTGCCGCCGCCCGGCTGTTCATAAAGAACTGGATAAAAGCAGGACAGTCATATCCATTTTTCAACGCCAGCTCGAAAAGGCGGCCCTGAATATCACAAAGCTGCCGCTGCTGCAAATCTAAATTTGCCATCTCATTCACCTGCTTTCAGAATTTCGTCAAAATACTGGCCTTCCCGCCTGTACTTACGGCATATCTCATCGGCCAAGGCAATGCCTTTTGCCCGGTTCACCTCGCTTTCCGCCTTCCACTTCTGGCGTTCCTCTTCCGAAATCTTCCGTTCCTCCAGAATGTGAATCTGACGGCAAGCCTTCTCCGTCCTGGCCACATACTGCCTGCCAAGCTTTAAGGCAGAAAGGCTGTTGACCAGCGCCATATCCGTAATCTCCCCATTGAAAAACCGGTCCAGAACTACAAACATCCGGTCATCGGCAATGTATCCAATCACCATATCACAATCGGCATCCATGGAGGAATACTGGGCATAAAGCCGTGAGCCTTTGATTCCCTCCATTTTCCCACGATGGAAGGCAATCAGCAATGCCCACTTGAGCCCCACCTCTATCTCCAGAATTTTCAGTCCTGACAGCTCCGCCTGCACCGTATAAAGCCATCCTTCCGGGTAATTGCAAATCAGCGTCAGCGGCTGCATGGACTCTGTCCCCATATAAAACCCCCGGCCAAAATCGCATCTATCCCGGCTCACAGGCGCAATCGGCCCCCGCAGACCAGATTTCGAACCATGATATAGGATAATCTTTTCCTCCGATGTCATGATACGCCCTCCCTCACAAGCAGAAAAATCAATGCCATTTTCCTCGCACAGATTTTTCACTACGTTTAAAGCAATCTGTGAAGGTTGGCAGTGCCCCCTTTCCCACCGGTTCACCGTGGCAAAGCTCACGCCAAGGCGCTGAGCCAGCTCCGCCTGGCTCAGTCCAAGGCGTACGCGAATTTCTTTGATGCAGTCCGCACTGTTCACCGTATTCACCTCTAATATACCTCTCTTAATATAACATTTGCTTTGTAAATTATAACATCTGCACCCCCGAAATACAATTTATTTCCCGCCGATTTTCAGATGTTTTTTTGTTCAGGCAACGCGAAACAGTAGATAAACCGCGCAGAAGCACCGAAGAAACACCCCAACCTCCGACACAAGCGCAATGCAGATACAACATAGAAGCGTGCAAACACAAAAAGCAGGCCGCGGCAAAGGAATTCCTCTCCCCTGCCGCAGCCTGCCATCTAACGCATCCTGCGTTCACTATACAATACGTTTCCCGCCGTCTCTATCCCGGCGGGCACACACCGCTTATTCCATCTCCAGCACCGCAAACTGCCATCCCTGCAGCCACAGGCTTCCATTCTCTTCTTCCCAGCTCTCCAGATTATTGAGAAGCACTGCCTTCACCTTTCCCGGCAGGCGTACCAGCTGGCCTTCCTCCTGGAAATTGCCCAGCACCAGCAGGGTCTGCCCCTGACCCTTGCGGAAGTAGGCCATAAGGTTCTTCTGCTCACGCCGGTAAGGCTCCAGCGCCCCGTACACCACGGTCTCCTGATACTGCTCATCCTTGCGCAGAGCGATAAGGCTGCGGTAAAATTCCAGCACGGAATCCTTTCGGCCCATCTGCGCCTTTACATTAATCTCATGGTAATTGGGATTTTCCTTAAGCCATGGCTCTCCGGCAGTAAATCCGGCGTGGGGGGCGTCCTCCCACTGCATGGGCGTCCTGGCATTGTCCCGGCTGCTTCTGCCCACAGCCGCCAGGGCATCCTCCGGAGAAAGCCCCGCCTCCAGGGCAGTCTGGTACTCAAACCGGGTAGAAATGTCATCTACCTCATCGATGGAAGTAAAATGCACATTCTCCATGCCGATTTCCTGGCCCTGGTAGATAAAGGGCAGGCCGCGGAGCATAAAGTACAATCCCGCTAACATCTTTTTTGCTGTGGAATTAATCACCGCCGGGGCTTCTGCCTGCTTCACCGCGCCCTGGCCATCCTGGCCTTCTTGGCCGCACTGACCTGCCGCATCCTGACTCGCTGTACTCTGACCATCCTGGCCACCCTGACCACACTGGCCTTCCGCAGCCCGGCCGCACTTCCCGGCCTGCGCCGCCAAAAACCGGCTGACGCCTCTGGCCTCATCATGGTTCTCGATCAAGGTAGAGTAAAATCCCACATCCCCCACCTTTTCCTGGGCCATAAAACAGGCCTCCTTGTACTCCTCTGCTGTCACATCCTTTGCCGCCCAGCTTCCTCTTGGATCCTGGCCGATGAGATGCTCATTGAAATCAAACATGCTGGAAAAATACCCGTCATCGCCGATAAACTTCTCCAGCTCTCCCGGCTTTTCGTTAAACACCTCGCCCACAGTGAAGGCGTCATATTTGCGGAAGGTCTCATCCCGCATCTCCTTCAAAAATTCCCCGATGCCCTCGGCGTGGGACAGCATCACATCGGGGGCGCACAGGCCGTCGGCCCGGTCAGCAGGATAATCCTGCATAGGAAGAGCCTTCTTGATGTTAATAATGGCGTCGATGCGGAAGCCGGAAAGTCCCTTATCCAGCCACCAGCGGATATTCTTATAAATCTCCTGCCGCACCTTGGGATTCTCCCAGTTTAAGTCCGGCTGCTTTTTATGGAACATGTGCAGATACTGCTTGTCTGTGCCAGGCAGGGGATCCCATACAGAGCCGCCGAAATAAGAGCGCCAGTTGCAGGGCCGGCCGTCCTTCTGATCAGCCAGATAGAAGAAATTGCCGTACTCTCCTTCCGGGTCCGCCATGGCCTTCTTAAACCACTCATGCTCATCGGAGCAGTGGTTCACCACCAGATCCATGAGGACGTACATCCCCCGGCTTTTGGCCTCCTTAATCAGGCGGTCCATGTCCTCCATGGTGCCGAACCGCGGGTCGATCTGGTAATAATCCGAGATATCATAGCCCTGGTCGGCCAGAGGAGACTGATAGATGGGGGAAAGCCACAGGATATCCACCCCCAGGTACTTTAAGTAATCCAGCTTTTCAATGATTCCCGGCAGATCGCCGATGCCGTCCCCGTTGGAATCGTAAAAGCTTTTCGGGTAAATCTGATATGCTGTTTTGTTATGCCACCACTGTCTTTTCATGGGATCCTCCTGTTATCCTTAAAGCCTGGCTGTCAAAATCTCCGTCACTGCCTCCCGCAGATCCTGGCTGATATCCATGGTATTTAACTGGGTCAGGGCCGCGGGAATCCGCTTCTCCGTCTCCACCAGCCGGTAAATCTGATCCTTCACGCCAAAGTCAATCTCCGCCTGATTTAAGAAGTCAAAGCACCGCTCCTCCACCAGATTGCCCGAAGCCTTAAGCTCTGCGCTAAGGCAGATGCGGATCTGGGAATCGGTGGCCACCGGGGGAAGACTTACCTCCACCGCCTGCGTTGTCTTATTGTAAGAGAGGGAAACGGTAAGCGGCTTCCCTTCCGCAAAGGCCCGCACAGCGCCGTCTTTGGCTGCCTCCGGGCGGAATCCGGTAAGTTCTACCGTGTACGTCCTAGATGCCGGAATCAGAGAGCGGTCTCCCTCAGCCGGATCGATGGTAAAGGACGCCGCCTGCTCATCCTCCTCATAGTACATATGGGTGCGGACGCAGATGCCCTTTTCGTAGCCGCAGGTCTCATTGTCATCCTCGTAAAGGGTAAAGCTGCCCTCTGCCCCGGCAAATACCCGGATCCGCAGGGTTTCCGGATTCTTCTGTGCCTGGGGCCCCTTGATCTCGTCGGTAAGGGGAAGGATTCCGCCTGCCCGGGCAAACACCGGGATGGAGGAAAGGTCACGGTACAGATTCATCATCCGGCCGCCGTCATACATCATGCCGGTATAAATATCGTACCACAGCCCCTCAGGCAGCCATGCCGTCACCTTGGCCGCATTCAGCTTAGGGATACGCGGTGAGGTGATGGGCGCAGCCATCAGTTGGGTGCCGAACAGATACTGGTTCTTTACCGTGTAGGCCTCCCGCTTTTCCGGGTACTCATAGTACATGGGAAGAATCAGCGGCAGATCCTCCTTCCAGCTGCGGGCATTCATGGTGTAAAGGTAAGGCATCAGCCGGTGGCGCTCACGGAGAGCCTCATCCATCGCCAGCTCTGCCTCCTTCTTGTACCGCCAGGGCTCCTTGCCGTTGAACTCATTGCAGGAGCTGTGAAGGCGCATAATGGGGGAGTAAACGCCGTACTGTACCCAGCGGGTTTCCAGCTCATCATCCTTGTAGCCCATCATGTGGCCGCCCACATCATGGCTCCACCAGCCATAGCCGATATTAGAGGCCGTAGAGGTAAAGTAAGGCTGGAAGTCCAGAGATTCCCAGGTAATGATGGTATCGCCGGAGAAGCCGATGGGGTAACGGTGGCTTCCCGGGCCGGCGTACCGGGAGAAGGTCATGGGGCGCTTTCCGTCCCGGCCATGGTCCAGGAAGTGGAAATGATTAAAAATCCAGAGAGGATCAAGCCCCTCCACCTTGCAGTTGCTTCCCTGCTGCCAGTCAATCCACCAGAAATCCACCCCTTCCTCTTCTCTGGGATGATGGAGGTATTTAAAGTAAGCCTCAATAAACTGAGGATTGGCCGGGTCACAGTTTACCGGATCCTCGTGAGCGGCGTCCACGCCCATGGCCGCCGCCATTTCCGGGTACATCTCCTCATGGGCTTTCACCCCTTCCGCCGGATGGACGTTTAAGGTAGTGCGCATTCCCCGGTCATGAAGAGCCTGTAAAAACCGCCGGGGATCGGGGAAAAATTCCTTATTCCAGGTGTAGCCCGTCCAGCCGCTGCCGTACTTGGGGTCAATGTCCACCAGATGCCAGTCCATATCGATAACGGCCACAGTGAAGGGCAGATTTTCCTGTTCAAACCGGTCCATCAGGGCCAGATAGCTTTCCTCGGTGTACTTATAATACCGGCTCCACCAGTTTCCAAGGGCATACCGGGGAATCATCGGCGTGCTTCCGCAGAGGGCGTAAAGTGCCTTTAATGCCTCCTTGTAGTCATGTCCGTATCCGAAGAAATACAGATCCTTAATGCCCTTCCTGCGTGGCTCGATCCAGCCATCCTCCAAAAGCACCTGGGAGCGGCTGTCGTCCAGCACTGAGTAGCCGAAGCGGGACACCACCCCATGTTCCAGAGGAATGGCGCCGTTTGCTTCATCCAGCGTCCTGGCGGTGCCCTTTAAGTCATGAATTTCCTCGCCATAATGCCAGATGCTGTGGTAAGCACTGAAATTTCCCTTTACCTGAATGCTTAAGCCCCAGGAGGTAAATTCCTGTTCATTATAAATCAGATGCAGACGGGACGTATGGATCTCGATGCCATCATCCGTGCGGATCACGCGGTAATCCGCAGCAGGGAAATCCCGGTAAAGGGCCATCTGCGTCGCTCTGTCTTCAAATTCTCCTGTCTCGCTGTACTCTAAGCGCACCAGTCCCTCAGCCAGCACAGTGATCCGGTACTTCTCTCCGGTCACCATATTCTCCGGTCTGGCCTGGGGACGGATTTTCACCCTGTAAATTTCCTGCATACTGTTTGCTCCTTTTTCATGATGAAAATATTGGGGCCAAAAAGCCTTGGCCCCGAATAATATTGAATTGCTCCGCGCCTATACCGACATTATCCCTTTACGGCAGATGCCGCGATACCGGCGATAAACCGTTTCTGGAAGAACAGATAAATAATCAGCACCGGAATGATGGAAATGGTGGTCGCCGCAAAGAGGGCGCCGTAGTCGGTGGAGTACTGGCCATTGAACATCTTCAGTCCTACTGCCAGCAGCTGCTTTTCCTGGCTGTTGATCACCAGGTAGGGCCACAGGTAATCCTCCCATGCCCAGAGAAACTGGAAAATGGCAATACTGGAAATCCCGTTCTTTGCCATGGGGAAAATGATCTTGTGGAAGATGTAAAACTCATTTGCCCCGTCGATTCTGGCCGCCTCGATGATCTCATCCGGAATGGAAGCAATGTGCTGCTTCATCATGAAGATGCCGAAGCCGCTGAATGCCGCCGGGATAATCAAAGCCGCATAGCTGTCCATCCAGCCAAAGGCCTGAATCATGGAGTACTTCGGGATAATGGTCACGCACCAGGGAATCATCATGGTGGAAAGCACGAAGCCAAACAGCAGGTCTCTTCCCTTAAATTTGTACTTGCTGAGGACGAAGCCGCAGATGGTGCTGGTATAGAGAACCAGAACCGTGGTCACCAGGGTGATCAGCAAGCTGTTCCCAAAGAAACGGATGAAATTAAAGTGGGCGTTCATATTGATGTAATTCTCAATGATGAACTGCTGCGGCAGCAGGTGCTGCTCCAAAGCCATGATTTCCTTGTTCTGCTTAAAGGATGAGGACAGCATCCAGATAAAAGGATACACCGTAACCAGTCCCAGCACAAGAAGGAATACATTTAAACCAATGCTGCTGATTTTCCTTTTCATGAACCCGCCTCCTTAACTTTCTGTACCGGATACCCGGAAGGACAGCCATGTAAACACCGCCGTAATCACGAAAAGCACGAAGGAAAGGGCAGATGCATAGCCGAAGTTGTATTTTACAAAGGCCTCATCGTAAATAATGTAGGAGGCCAGGTAGGTGGCCGTTCCGGGGCCGCCCTCCGTCATAATCAGGATCTGCACGTAAGCCTGAATATACGAGATAATGGAAGTAATCACCACAAACAGGGTCATGGGCTTAAGGAGCGGCAGGGTGATGTAGCGGAAATTCTGCCAGCTGCTGGCGCCGTCCACCTTGGCCGCCTCCATAACATCCATGGGGAGGGAGTAAAGGCCTGCCATATACATAACCACTGCGTATCCGAAATCCTTCCAGATGGTCATCACGATAACTGCCGGCAGAGCCAGGTTGGGATCCTTCAGCCAGTTGATGCTGGTGCCTAGGATCTGGTTGATCACACCGATCTGGGGATTATACATAAACTTCCACACAAATGCCACTGCCACCATGGGGGTAACTACCGGCATGTAGTACACTGCACGGAAGAAGCTCTTGTGCTTAATCAGCACAGAATTGATGGCACAGGCGATTCCCAGGCCCAGCCCCACACGGAAGATAATGACCACTACGGAGAAGATTACCGTGTTAATCATGGATGTCCCAAAGAGCTGGCTGGTAAATACGTTCTTATAATTTTCAAGTCCCAGGAAGCGGTAGGTACCGCTTAAAGGATTCCACTCATGAAAGCTTCCCGCAAAGGCGATCACGATGGGGGCAATCAGGAATACGGAAAAGAATACCACCATAACTGCCACTACGATATTCCGCAGGAGAATCTCGCTTTTGCTTTGAAGAGGATAAGACTTTTTAAACATCTGGGTTCCCCCTTTCCTTACGCCGGATTACTGGGCGTACTTATACAGATCTTCTACAGAGGTAAAGGTGCTGCTCTGCATATCCCGGATAATTTCCTGCTGTGCTGCATTTAATGCGGTATCAATGTCAACGCCGTTGTAGAAAATGTCCTCGCCGGCCTTCTTTAAGGAAGTCTCCATGGTGGAAGGCATTGGGCCGGGCCAGATGTAGTGGTCAATGTGCTCAGCCAGTACGCTTAAGGACGGATTGGCCATAATCTCCGGATTGTCCGCTAAGGACTTCTTTGCCGGGAAGGTGCTCATTGCCAGGTTGAAGGCGATCTGTGCGTCATCATTTGCCAGGAAGTACTTCACGAAATCCTGTGCTACAGCCTGCTGGTCAGCCGGTGCATTCTTGTTGATGCCGAAGGTGGACTCACCGTTGTAGCGGTTGTAAGCGTAAGGCTCGCCGTCAAAGGTCGGGATCTCAAATACGCCGAAATCAATGTCAGTCCAGGTGGTGTTCAAGGTATTGTAGTAATGTCCCCACTGGATAACCATGGCGCTCTGGCCCTGGCCGAAGCTGTCAGAGGACTTCTCGCCGAAGTCTGCGGAACCGATGCCGTCTACCTGATACATGTCAACCAGCATCTGCATAATCTGCTTCATGGCGTCAGAGGTAACATTCGGTGTCCGTCCATCCTCTAAGAACAGGTTCTCGCCCAGCTGGTAGTTTAAGCCCAGAAGGTAATTCTGATGGAAGTCATCATTAAAGTTAAGTCCTGCCTGGATCAGCCGGTCGCCGTCACGGATGGTCAGCTTCTTGGCTACCTCCCGCATCTCATCCCAGGTCTTGGGAATATCCGCATCGGTCAGCCCTGCTGCTTCCCACATTTCCTTATTATAATAAACCGAACCGGTCATCATACCGTAATCAATGTAGTATACGTTTCCGTCAATTACGTGGGCCTCAACGCCGGTAAAGTCTGCTTCCAGATCCTCCAGCGGAATCTCCAGAGGCGCCATGTAGTTAATCATGTTCTCATGGTAGCTGTTATGTACGTTGAAGATCGCCGGGCCATTCTGTCCGTCCAGAGCTAAGGGAAGCTTCGTCCAGTAATCCTCCCAGGGATTGTTCACCAGCTTGATGGTTACGTTGGGATGCATCGCTGTGTATCCGTCAATGATCTGCTGGAACAGCTCATCGCTTCCCCACTCCCACAGCTCTACGGTAATATCCTTGCCGTCATTGATGGGCACTGAAGGATCATACTTGATGGTATCGCCAAAAGGCTCGGTGGGAACCTCCACTTCCGGTGCAGTCTCTGCGGTGCTGGCGCTTCCTCCGCCTCCGCATCCCCAAAGTCCTGCTGCCATGGATACTGCCAATGTCAACGCTGCTGCTCTTCTCTTCATCATAAATGCCTCTCCTTTCCATTTTGCCAGGCGGCCGTCTGATGGCCAGTCCGGCCTGCCGCCCGATGCCTTTCCCTTCACCAAAACATCCTTCAGCTGTCTTTCCTTCATATCCCCGCTGTCATTTTGTTTTCTTTGGTTCTTCGTTTCCGTTTACGTTTAGCGCTAAATCTATGATAAGAGTACTCCCGATTCATCAATTTGTCAACTTCTTTTTTATCTTTCAGCATTTTGTTTTATTTCTCGCTGATTATTTGTGCATAATGCTGTGCTCATCCTCTTGAAACCTGGATTGACTTTTACTTTCATCCACGCTATACTATGTTTATAAACTTTAAATCCGGTATAATATTCCTTTAAATTACCGTTTTTCAGAATTTATTAAACCTAATCACACCTTATAGCTAAAGTTTAGCGGCCTGACCTGCAGACATTTTCCAGTTTTCCGGAATTCCAGGTATAAAAAGCGCTGTTCGAAATACAAAAAGAGGGAAAATACATCAAGGGAAAGGAGACGAATCAAATGACCTTAAAAGATATCGCCGAGAAAGCCGGCGTCAGCATGATGACCGTGTCCAATGTAATCAACGGAAAGCACAATCGTGTATCCGCAAAAACCATAGAAAAGGTAAATGCTATCATTAAAGAATGTGGCTACGTGCCCAACTTAAGCGCCCGCAGCCTGACCAATAAAACGTCCAATATTATCGGCGTCCTCATTACCGAATACGCCGATGACGACCTGGAAAACTACCTGGAGAACCCCTACATCAGCACTATGCTGGGCACCATTGAGCGGCAGCTGCGCAAAAACGGCTACTACACCATGGTTCGGGCCATCTCCCAGCAATCAGATATCATGGTTCTGCTGAAAAACTGGAATGTAGACGGAATCATCTTCCTCCACCCGGATTTCCAGAACCATTTGGAGGACTTTTACACCCAGACCGGATGCCCGGTGGCCGTATTTGACGGCTCCATCCCCCTTCCCGGAGTCATCAATATCACGTCCAATGACCAAAAGGGCCTGTATCTGGCCACCAAGTACATGATTAACCACGGCCACACCCACATCGCCTTTGTGGCTGATTACGAGGGCGTGGATATCCTCACCAACCGTTTTCTGGGCTACCGCCAGGCACTGGAAGAAAGCGGCCTCCCCTTCCGCCCGGAATACGTCTTCCCCTACACCCCCTCCTACGAGGGCGGCATCGAAGCAGGCAAACGCATCGCCGGAGGCCAAAATGAAATAACGGCGGTAGTAACCACCGCCGACATCTGCGCAATTGGTGTTATGGAAGGCGCCAGGCTCAGCGGCTACCGGATCCCCATCGACCTTTCGGTGATCGGCTTCGATAACCTGAAGCTGTGCCAGTACACGGTGCCCAAGCTCACCTCCATCTCCCAGAACATTCCGGAGAAGGCCAAGACTGCCGTTGATCTGCTGTTAGAGCAGATCCGCACCGGCACCCTCTCCCGGCCAGGAGCGGTGCAGATGGATGTGGAAATTGTGGAACGGCAGTCGGTGGTGTCGCTGTTTTAAATCGGGCGGCCTGCTGGTACACAGCAGGCCCATCGGGCAGCCAGTCCTTCCTTATTCTGCTTCTATTTGACAAGCCAATAATACTCTTTGCGGCAGTCAAGGATATATTCCACATAAACGGTATCGTCCTGAATTTGATAAAGGACAAGATACCACTGGGCAATAAACATCTTATGATATTTATTCGGAGGGATATATGGTTCTTCGAAGAAAGGAAAACGCTGGGGCATCTGAACCAAAGAACGCATCGCTGTCATAATCTCGTTCTTCTTTGCCGCTGCTGCCTCCTTATTGACCTGTGCCATAAAGCGGATGTGTGCTCCCAGCATTCTTTTGGCTCTGTCCGAAACAATAACTTTATATCTGGTGTTTGCTCCCATACGCTATACCTCTGCAATCACGTCATCAAGATAAGCGTCCAGTTCATCAAGGGTACAGCCATTTCTTCCCGCAAGCCGATCCTCTTCAACCGCAAGCAGCTCTTCACGGAGCCTCAACATCTTCTCCCTGCGGTTAAAGGTTTCAATATCCATAACAACTAAATCTCCCTCACCATTCTTGGTAAGGAAAACCGGCTCTGCGGTCTTTCTGCACAGTTCTGCAATCTCGTTGTAATTCTGACGGATTGCTGCGGACGGACGAATATTCATCGCTGCTCCTCCCCTTTCTGTTTAATAGCAATATTTTATTCATATTATATCTTTTTTGTACTATCAAGTCAATGTGCGAAAAAAATGCCCCCTGACTTTCATCAGAGGGTATTTCGATCACTAGCCAGCGCATTCACCCGGCTCCCACTTCCTTATCCCACAGCTCCACCAGAAAGCTTCTCCCACACCAGCCGCCACAAATAGCGAAAACTCTCCAGCCGGAAGATCCATGAGAGAAAAAGATACACAGCCACGCCCAGAACCACCTGCCCGGCCAGGCCCAGAAGGCCAGCCGGAAGCAGGAACCGGGCCAGATAGACTGCGGCTCCCATCACTGCCGATACCCCCAGGGCCGGGAATACATCCCGCCACAGCTGGCGGATGGAGTAGCCCAGAATCCGCTGATTGGGCCAGGCATTGATAAAGGTGCAGAGAAAATCTCCTGCCGCCTTCCAGGCGATAAAGGTGACCGCCCCGCAGCGCATGCTGAGAAGAAGGATCACCACGCCCACACACTTCTTAATAATCTCCAATTTCAAAAACACATCACTTCTCCCCATGGCATTCAGCGCCTGAAGATTGGCGATATCCATCGGCCAGACCGCATACGCCAGGCAGGAAATCTGCAGGAAAGGCACGCAGGCCATCCATTTTTCTCCCAGAAGCACCAGCACCAGATTATCTGCCGCCGCCGCAAGGCCCGCCATCATGGGAAGCACCACAAAGACGCTGGTCTTGATGGCCCGGCGCAGAAGGCCAGCCACCTGCTCCGGATGGGTCTGCCTGGCCGACAGGGCCGGAAGCATTACCGCCTGAATGGCTGTGCCCAGATTGGTGACAATCAGCTTGGGGAACTGCTCCCCGCGGCTGTACACGCCCATAGTATTCTCATCATAAAGCTTTCCCACCGTCAGACCGTAAAGATTCGTAAAAAGCGTGTCCACCAAAGAAGCACAGAGAAGCTTCCAGCCAAAGCGGAACATGGAGCCCACCCGCTCCGGGGCAAACACCGCCGACGGCCGCCAGGGCACCGTCACAAACAAAACGCCCATCAGAAGAAAATAATACAAAAGCTGCTGCCCTACCAATGCCCAGACCCCAAATCCGGCTGCCGCCATGGCCACGCCCACCACGCCGGAGCCAAAGGCCGCCGCCATGGTGGAGATACAGAGCCCCTTAAACTCCATCTTCCGGGAAACATAGGCCGTCTGCACAGAAATCACCGCCCCCGGAAAAAGCACCAGGGAAAGCACCTGCACAATGGCCGTCATCTGGGGATTCTCATAAAATGCCGCAATAAACGGCGCCCCCAGATACAGCACCAAATAAATCACTCCGGCCGCCGCCAGATTCACGAAAAATACGGACGAGTAATCCCGTCCGTCTGCTTCCCGCTTCTGAATCAGCGCCGTGCCGAAGCCATTCTGCACGATCACATTGGCAATGGTCACAAAAATCAGCACGATGTTGATGATGCCGTATTCCTCTGTGGATAACAGCCGCGCCAGCAAAATGGAAATCACAAACTGAATCCCCTGAGACCCCCCGTTTTCCATTACCTTCCAGAACAGGCCGTTAATGATCTGGCTCTTCGTTCCCCGTTCACTCATTCGTTACGTTCCTTTCTTTGCTGCCTGCATATACTTATTTACCCTCTGTCTTCCCCATAAACCGTCCGCCGAAGCCACCGGTAAAGCCCAGGTGCCGCCAGCTCAAACCGGATAAGCACCCGCGTCATCCAGGGAAGCTCCCGGAAAAAGCTCCTGTATCCAGGGGCCAAAGCCTCCCGGTACTCTTTCACATTAATCAGGGTAAGGAAATCCATCCTTCTGCAGGCCCGCTCGATGGCCTTGTCGTATTTCCCGCCCGTCTCCTTAGAAAAGCCCCGGTACATCTCCTTCATGGCATTGTGATGGTCGATGAGATTCTGCTTATAATCCCCCTGCTTCATCAGGGCACTCCAGGATACGGACACCCCCTGGCGGTAAACGGACATTTCCCGATCCAAATAATATACCGTCCCCTTTGCCGCCATGTGAATCTGAATAGGGATATCCCCCACCGGGCTCACATAATAATAATCCTGCAAATCTCTCGTATACTCCGTCCGGAATAAAAGGGACGCCGTAGGATAATTAGAAGGCTTATCAATCACCTTCTGGGCCGGAATAACCTGATTTCCCCGATAGGGCCGGATCTTTAAGGACTGCACCGCCTTCTCCTCCGTCTCAATCCTGGCCGCGTGAAGGCACATGGCGCACTCCGGATGAGCCTCCATATAGTCCACCTGCAGCTGCAGCTTATGCTCGTCCGTCCAGTAATCGTCCCCATCGCACATGGCAATGTATTTCCCCGCCGCTCTGGGGTAATTGAAAAATCCCTCTACATTGTACTTTCCCTTGGAATACTGATTTTCCGTCTGGTAAAAGGGCTTGATGATGTCTGGATACCGCTTTTCATACTCCCGGATGATCTCCTGGGTGCGGTCTGTGGACGCATCGTCATAAATCAGAATCTCAAAGGGGAAATCCGTTTTCTGCATAAGAAAGCTGTCCAGCGCCCTGGCAATGTAGGGCTCGTGGTTGAAGGTGATGCAGCTGATGCTGACCATGATTTGCTCCGAACTTTGTCTCTTACTCTGTTCCATTAGGTTTTCTGTCCTTCCTTTTATCCATATCCATTTTGCGGCAGTTTTCCCTCCTCTGCCGTCCATAAAGCACCAAACACATCCAGTGATACACCCGGCACAAACCATGCCCCAGCAGAAAAGCCGCCGTCCGGTTCTTTATCCCTTCCGGCTTAAATCCCCTTAAAAGCTTCCGGAATTCCTTCCGCCCCGCAAGCTCCCGGATAGAATCCAGGCACTCCCTCCGGCTTTTCACCGTCCGGTAATAAATGTGCCCGGCAAAGCCGCAGATGTGAAAAAGCATTTCATTGCGCAGGGCATTCTGCACCTGGGGCGAGCATTCCGCCCGTTTGAGAAAGCTTTCCGCCGCCTGCAAAAGAAGAAAGCAGCTTTCCACCCCCTCCGGATGGTAGCGGCTGATCTGGCTGTCCCCCGGGCTGTTCTGCCAGTAATACAGATAGCTTCCAGGGATACACACCACCCGCCTGCAAAAGCTTAAATACCGGATGCAGAACCAAATGTCCTCGTTAATGGAAAAGCCCTCCGGATAGAAAAGCTTCCGTTTTCGAATAATTTCCAGATCGTAAAGTTTATTGCTCTGGGTGCGCAGCATCAGGTTTCGGTAAAGGGGCAGAAGCATCTCTTCCCCAAACTGGTGAAGATTCCCCGCCCAGATTTCTCCTTTCTGGTT
>JAGHER010000116.1 GCA_017889125.1 Lachnospiraceae bacterium | reverse complement strand
GGGAAAGTATAGTATGATGTTGTTGTCAAAAAGTGCGCGGGAGCTTGTGGGACAGGCTGAGAGGAAGATCGATCTTCGACCGTACCTGATTTGGGTAATGCCAACGGAGGGAAATGCATGGCAGATGATTGTGCTGCGTCTTCGGGGGTGCCCGGAGGCGCTTTTTGCTTACATGGAAAGTACTGTTTCCTATGTAAACAAAAATGTTCCGCAGGGAGGAGCACTGCTTGACTTACACTTTCTATAATTACAAGAAAAAAATATCGGACCGCACAAAGGCCCGCCCAGCAGGTGGGGCCTTCTGGAAAAGCAGGCTGGAGGGGGAGCGCCCTGCAGCCGGGCGGAATGATTTGTGATAGCGATGGGAATCCGTGTTTCGGAGTGAGAGGAAGTAATAGAACTTCGACCGACCGACTGTGCCGGGATTCCTGTCGCCTTTTTTATGCCCTTTTTGAAGGGACAGGGCCCGATGAAGCTGCGGATCTTGACGGTGCTGCAGGCCTTGACGGTGCTGCGGGCCTTGACGGTGCTGCAGGCCTTGACGGTGCTGCAGGCCTTGACAGCACTGCAGGCCTTGACGGTGCTGTAGGTCTTGATAGCCCTGCGGGCCCCGGCGGTTTCCGGCATTCTGGTACATTCGGCAATCACAGGCGGGATGGCTGGCGGCAAAGCGCCATATTCCCGCATCAGAAGGAGGAACCGTAATGGAAAAACAGAAAATGAATACGCTTCGCATGGTAATGCTTTCGATGATGGTGGCCATCGGTGTGGTGATCTCGCCGATTCTGCGGATTGAGGGAATGTGTCCCACTGCCCATCTGGTGAATATTGTCTGCTCGGTGCTTTTGGGGCCATGGTACTCCCTTTTGTGTGCCACGATGATCGGCGTGATCCGCATGATGTTTATGGGGATTCCGCCCCTGGCCCTTACCGGCGCGGTGTTCGGCGCCTTTTTATCCGGCGTCCTTTACCGGGCATCTAAGGGGAAAATCATCTGCGCGGTGATCGGTGAGATTATCGGCACGGGCATTATCGGCTCTATTGTCTCCTACCCGGTGATGGCATTTCTCATGGGACGGGACGGACTGACGGCCTTTTACTATACCCCCATGTTTCTGTCGGCCACAACCATGGGCGGCATTGTGGCGTATATTTTCTTAAAATCCTTAAGCAGATCTGGTCTGCTTGCAAAATTTCAGTGGAATCTGGGAGCGAAGGTTTATGATAAGGGAAGAGAGTCTGGACAGCCTGCGAAGGCGTATTAGAGAGGAAAAGCCGCTGATTCACTGCATTACCAACCCCATCTCCATTCATGACTGCGCCAATATTATCCTGGCGGCGGGGGCAAGGCCCATTATGGCGGAGCATCCTCTGGAGGTGGAGGAGATCACGGCTACGGCCAGGGCGCTGATGCTGAATCTGGGCAATATTACGGATGTGCGGATGGAATCCATGGAGCGTTCTTTGCGGACGGCGAAAAGGGCGGGTATTCCTGTGCTTCTTGATCTGGTGGGCGTCTCCTGCAGCCGCCTGCGGAATGATTTTTCCCGGCATCTTCTGGATATCGGCGGCATTTCCATCATCAAGGGGAATATGTCGGAGATTCTTACTGCGGCGGGGCTTCCCACCCATACAAGCGGTATCGATGCGGGAAAGGAGGACGCGTTAAATGGCGGAAATCTTTCCCGGATCAGCCGGGCCTTTGGGGAGCTGGCCGGGCAGCGGGGCTGTGTGGTGATGGCTACCGGCCCGGAGGATCTGATTACCGATGGAAAGCGGACGCTTCTTGTGGCAAACGGCACGGAGAAGCTTTCGGGGATCACCGGCACCGGCTGTATGCTGGGGGCGCTGACGTCGGCCTTTCTGCCGGGAAAGGATGCCTTCCTGGCGGCCCTTCTGGGAGCAGTGCTTATGGGAACTGCCGGGGAGCTTGCGGGGGAGCGGGCCAAGGGGCCGGGAAGCTTTCAGGCGGAGCTTCTGGACGAAATCTACGGCCTTACCGCTGGGCAGCTGGCGGAGCGGATGCGGGTGCAGGAGGCTGATTCTGATGTTTCCGGCGATATTGATTCGGCGTGCAGCCATAATACTCCTGAAAAAGCTTCCCGTAATAGCTTGGATGATTGAAGCCGCAGGAACCGGCAATATCCGTGATATTTTCCTTTGTATATGCCAGCAGGCGGCAGCTGGCCTTCAGCCGGTATTGGTTTAAGAAGGTTATGGGCGTCTGCTGGATGTAGCGGTCAAAAAGGCGGCAGCATTTGCTGCGGCTGACATTTCCTGAACGGGCGATATCGTCCAGAGTAAGCTTTTCTGGGTAGCTGCGGGCCAGGAAGGAGACCATATCCTTTAACAGCAGCAGGTCCGGGTGGGCTTCCTCAAAAGGATCCTGCGCATTCATCTGGGGTACCCTAAGAAGGCGGCTCCAGAAAAGGTGAATCTGCCCAACGGCCTCCAGCTGATTTCCTTTCCCGCCCTCTTTCCTGAGCCGCCACAGCTCCTGGATAAAACGGGAGATTTCCGGCAGAAAGGGATCTGTGGAAGTAAAATGAAGGTATTTGGGGGCCAGAGGGCCGGTGAAGGGGCGCACGAACTGCCGCCGCAGCATGGCATTTTCCGTGAACAGGCTGGGATGAAATACGATGCAGAGAAACTGGCAGTCCTGACGGCGGCAGGAATACCCGTAATGCATCTGCCTGGAATTAACCAGGAGACAGTCCCCTTCTTCTAAAAGCAGCTTTGTCTCATTAATCTGATAATTCATCTTTCCTTTCTCAATCTGAATCAATTCCAAGTCTTCATGCCAGTGGCAGATGCCCTGCATACCCGGGTAATCCCGCAGATTGTTCCAGCGGACGTACAGAGGGATGCCGGGGGTATCATACTGAACCAGCTCGGAGGAATCCTGCATCAGATCCGGCTCGGTCTGGGCCGGGCGGAGCTGCGGTGCGTGTGTCTGCACGGTGCGTGCTGCCTGTGGGGCGGGCGGCTGTGACATGTGTGTCTGCGAGGCGTGCGTTTGTGAGGTATGTGGCTGTGCAGGGGCTGATTTTTGTTTGTTCATGTGATACTCTCCTTGATACGATATTTATAAAATAAAGCCATAATTTTCATAGTATTTTTGGATAAGGGATGCTATGATGTTGTGGTCAGAGAATATTTTTATATTACTGCGTTTATGATGATTATAATATGGACTGAAGAATAATGACAAGAGGAATACAGGTGGAGTGTATGGGAAAGGGTAAGGATCGGGAGTTTTACGGAAAGCTGGCTGGGCTGGTGCTGCCCATTGCTGTCCAGAATCTGATGACGGCGCTGGTAAGCGCCTCCGATGCGCTGATGCTGGGATTTTTAAATCAGGATTCCCTGTCGGCGGTGTCGCTGGCATCGCAGATTACATTTGTACTGAATTTGTTTTATTCGGCACTGACCATCGGCACCACGGTGCTGGCGGCCCAATACTGGGGAAAAGGCGACCGCCCTTCGGTGGAGCAGGTGCTTGCCGTGGCGGTGAAATTCTCCATGGGGGTGTCAGCGGCCTTTTTTGCGGCGGCACTTTTGGTTCCAGAGGCACTGATGCGGATATTTACGAAGGAGGCTCCGTTAATTGGTCTGGGGGCATCTTATCTGCGGGCAGTGAGCTGGTCTTACCTGTTTATGGGATTTTCGCAGATTTATCTGTGCATCATGAAAAACAGCGGCCAGGCCTTCCGCAGTACGGTCTATGGCTCGGTGTCGGTGGTACTGAATATCCTGCTGAATGCACTGCTGATTTTTGGCTTCCTGGGCTTTCCGCAGATGGAGATTGTGGGCGCGGCGGTGGCCACGGTTATTGCCAGGGGAGCAGAGCTTTTGCTGACGCTGGCGGAGAACCGGAAGAAGGATGTGGTGCGGCTTAGGCGGAAATACGTTTTCGCGAAAAATGCCAGGCTTCGGGGAGATTTTATCCGCTACACCAGTCCGGTTATGATCAATGAGCTGATCTGGGGCTGCGGCTTTACCATGTTTTCGGTGATTATGGGCCATTTGGGGAGCGACGCGGTGGCGGCCAACTCTATTGCGAATATTGTGAAGAATCTGGTCTTCTGTCTCTGCACGGGAATCGGTGTGGGGAGCGGGATTATCGTGGGAAATGAGCTTGGCGCAGGCCGGCTGGAGAGGGCCAGGGTTTACGGCGGACGGCTCTGCCGTCTTTCTGTGGCGGCGGGAGCATTGTCTGGGTGCGTGCTGCTGGCGGCCTCGCCTGCGGTCTTTGCCTTTGCGGGAAACCTCACGGAGCAGGCAAGGGAGTACCTGCAGGTAATGCTGTTTATCTGCGCTTACTATATGATTGGGAAGGCCGTAAATACCACGGTGGTGGCCGGGATTTTCTGTGCGGGAGGCGACACCTGGTTCGGGCCGGTGTGCGATCTGATCTTCATGTGGCTGGTGATTGTGCCCATAGGGTGGGCGGCGGCCTTTTGGTGGAAGCTGCCGGTGACGGCGGTTTACTTTCTGCTGAGTCTGGATGAGTTTGTGAAGATTCCGGCGGTGTATCTGCGGTATAAGAAATACCGGTGGGTGCGGAATTTGACGGAAGAATGAGAGGGGCGGGCCAGAAGCATGTGCGGTATGTGACATGGTCTCTAATGGCTGGCTGAGAATCGGTAAAATAATGAATGAGGAGGAATATACAAATGGACAATATTACAAGAAGAGACAGGGAGCTTCCCTACATTTCTGACGATGCAGTGATGGAGGAGCAGAAGGTATGCCGGAGAATCCTTCAGCGGCTGAATACGGTAGACCGGTCGGATTTTGATGAGCTGGGAAAGATTATTAAGGAACTGTTCGGGAAGTCGGAGAATGCTTTCGTGAACCCGCCCTTTTACTGCGATTACGGTTCCCATATCCGGGTGGGGAAGAATTTCTTTGCCAACTACAACTGCACCATCATTGACGTGGCGGAGGTGACCATCGGGGATAACTGCCAGCTGGCGCCCAATGTGGCCATCTACACGGCGGGCCATCCCATCCACCCTGCTTCCCGAAACACCATGTATGAGTACGGTATTTCCGTGACCATCGGGGACAATGTGTGGATCGGCGGAAATACGGTGATCCTTCCCGGCGTCCACATCGGCAGCAACGTGGTTATCGGCGCAGGCAGCGTGGTGACCAAGGATATTCCTGACTGGAGCGTTGCCGTGGGTAATCCCTGCCGGGTGGTAAAGACCATCACTGATGCAGACCGGAAGTATTATTTTAAAGACCGGGAATTTGATCCGGAGGCCTGGGAGGCCGTGTGCCGGATGAACGGCTGGGAGGAATAATAAAAAAGAGGAATAAATCGCCTGAAAAGGGTCATACTAACGGCAGAACGAAAGGCTTGGGCCAGGACGTTCTGCCGTTAGTATGTTCAGGAGGTGAGACAATGAGTCCAAAGGAATTATCTTACATTGAGGATGCGCTGGGGCATGAGACCTTTATGAAGACTCAGTGCACGGAGGCCGCGCAGAATCTTCAGGACCCGGATCTGCGGGCATATGCCCAGCAGCTGGTGCAGAAGCATGACCAGATTTTCAGCAATTTATATCATCTTGTATAAGGAGGACGGACAAGGATGGATGACCGATGCATTATGGAAAACCTGCTCCTGACCACAAAGGGAGCCTGTGACCTGTACCTTCATGGAACCATCGAATCGCCTACGGCCAATGTGCACCAGGCTTTCGACACGGCATTAAACAGCAGCATTTCCATGCAGGACGAGATTTACAAGAAAATGTCCGCCAGAGGATGGTATTCTACGGATACGGCGGAGCAGGCGAAGATCATGAAGGTGAAGAACCAGTATGCGTCTTCTGCCAGTTGACAGCAGGAAAAAGGAATTGTAAAATAAGAACAGATTCGGCAAAAGCCGTTGTGCCTGCACAAAGCAGGCGAAGAAGGAGAAAACGCCAGGAAGGCATGCTTCTTTGCAGTGATGATGGAGTATGCCTGCCTGGTTTTTTGCTGTGGCTAGGGAAATCGGTTTTACCGTGGCAGGGAAGTGTGTTTACTGCAGCGAGGAAGCATATTTGCAAAGGCGTGGAAAACTGGTTTTGCCGCATAAGGAAGATGTGTTTTGACTGTGATAAGGAGAGCTATGGAAGAAGAGAAATTAGAAATGCTGGCTGGATTTTTCAAAGAGAATCCCCGGGCGGCCCTGGGATTTTCCGGCGGCGTGGATTCGGCGTGGCTGCTTTATGCCGGTGTGAAGGCCGGTGCAGAGATACAGCCCTATTACATACGGACGGCCTTTCAGCCGGAGTTTGAGCTGCGGGACGCCAGACGGCTGTGCCGGGAGCTGGGGGTGGAATTAGCTGTTGTGGAGCTGGATATTTTTCAGGTGGAAGAGGCCGTGAAAAATCCGGCGGACCGGTGCTATTACTGCAAACGGGCGCTGTTTGGCGCATTGAAGGAGCGGGCGGTGAAGGATGGATTTGACCTTCTTCTTGATGGGACAAATGCTTCCGATGATGCCGATGACCGGCCCGGTATGCGGGCGGCCAGGGAGCTTTCGGTGCGGTCGCCTCTCAGGGAGTGCGGTATGACCAAGGCAGAGGTGCGGGAGGCTTCCCGGAAAGCAGGGCTTTTCACCTGGGACAAGCCTGCATATGCCTGCCTGGCCACCCGGATCCTCACGGGGGAAGAGATTACCAGCGGAAAGCTTAAGCAAATCGAGCTGGGGGAGGATGCATTGTTTCGCATGGGATTTTCAGATTTTCGGATACGCCTTTTTCACGGCGCGGCAAGGCTCCAGCTTCCAGCGGGACAGATGGAGACGGCTCTGGCAAGGCGGAAGGAAATTTCCGCCAGTCTGGAGGCAGAAGGCTTTGAAGGAATTTTATTAGATTTAAAGGAGCGGTAAGGATGGAGCAGCAGGAGATACGGACCTTATTGGAGCAGGTAGCAGAGGGAAAAATGCCGGTGGAGCAGGCTGTGCTTCGGCTGAAGGAGCAGCCCTTTGAGGATCTGGGCTATGCCAAGCTGGATCACCACCGGGCCCTCAGGCAGGGAGCGGCAGAGGTGATTTACGGGGCGGGAAAGACGGCGGAGCAGATCCGGGGCATTGCAGAGGCTATGCAGGCCCACGGACAGAAGCGGATTTTGATTACCCGCCTTTCACCGGAAAAGGCCGATGCCCTTTCTGGCCTGGCAGAGTTTACTTATTATGAAATGGGAAGCGTGGGCATCGTGGGGCAGATGCCTGAGCCTGACGGCCGGGGAACCATCGTGGTGGCTACCGGCGGCACCAGCGATATGCCGGTGGCGGAGGAGGCGGCCCTGACGGCGGAGATTTTGGGAAATAAGGTGGAACGGCTTTACGATGTGGGAGTGGCGGGGCTGCACCGGCTTCTGGCCCACATGGATGCCATCATGAGCGCGGAGGCGATTATCGCCATCGCCGGGATGGAAGGCGCATTAGCAAGCGTCATCGGCGGCCTGGCAGACTGCCCAGTCATCGGCGTGCCCACCAGCGTCGGCTACGGGGCGTCCTTTTCCGGCGTGTCTGCCCTGCTGTCCATGCTCAATTCCTGCGCCAGCGGGGTCAGCGTGGTGAATATTGACAATGGATTTGGGGCTGGGTATCTGGCCAGTATGATTAATCGGAAGAAGAAGTAATGGGGAGAAAATCGTTATCGGAAGATATGCCAATCGGAGGAAGCAGCAGTCAGAAAAATAGTAAGCTGATGAAATGGTAATCGAAGGATATGGTAAATCAGAAGAAATGGCAACTGAAAGAAGTTGTAATCGGAGGTAATCGCGATGGGAAGAACAATATATTTGGATTGCGGGATGGGCGCGGCAGGAGATATGTTGACGGCAGCTCTTTTTGAACTGTGCCCCGACCAGGAGCTTGCTTTGGAGAAATTAAACGCCATGGGGATTCCTGGTGTGGAGTACCGGGCGGAAAAGACGGAGAAATGCGGCATAACCGGAACCCATATGCATGTGCTGGTGCATGGGGAGGAGGAAGAAGCTGAGGACGTTTGGATGGAAGAGCGTGCGGATGGGGAGAACGTGGAGGTTCATGGGCATATGCATGGGGATGGCCATGAGCATGGTCACGAGCATGAGCACAGTCATGGCCATGAGCATAGCCATGAGCATGAACATAGCCACGAAGATGGTCACGAGCACAGTCATGGCCATGAGCATAGCCACGAAGATGGCCATGAGCACAGTCATGGTCATGAACATAGCCATGACCATGAACATCCCCACGAGCATGACCACCCTCACGCCCATGCACATACGCATGACCATAGCGGGCACACCCATCACCACGCAGGAATGCGCGACATCACTCAGGTGATTGATGGTCTGCAGGCCTCGGATTTTGTTAAGGACAACGCCAAGGCAGTGTATCAGCTGATTGCCCAGGCGGAGAGCCAGGTTCATGGGCGGACAGTGGAGCAGATTCATTTCCATGAAGTGGGAACACTGGATGCGGTGGCGGATGTGGCCGGATTCTGCCTGTTGGTCGAGATGCTTGGGCCGGAAAAGATAGCGGCATCCCCTGTTCATGTAGGCAGCGGCCATGTACACTGCGCTCACGGCATTCTGCCTGTTCCTGCACCGGCCACGGCCCTGCTGCTTCAAGGCATTCCCATTTACAGCGGCAGCGTCCGGGGAGAGCTGTGTACGCCTACTGGAGCAGCTTTGCTGAAGCATTTTGCTTCTGTATTTTGTCCTATGCCGCCGATGACCGTGCGCCAGATTGGTTACGGAATGGGCAAGAAGGATTTTGCTATGGCAAATTGCGTTCGAGCGTTTCTGGGAGAGGAAGTTGGAAATGCCGGGACAGCGGGATGGAACGGTATGGTGCAGGACGAGGAACGCCTGGTTGAGCTTCGCTGCAATCTGGATGATATGAGCGGAGAGGATGTGGGATTTGTGCTGGAGCTTCTGCTGCAGGAGGGGGCATTGGATGCCTACACCCTGGCGGCGGGAATGAAAAAGAGCCGTCCGGGCCTGCTGCTTACCTGCCTCTGCCGCACGGAGGATGCGGGACGGATGGAGGATCTGATTCTGCTTCACACCACCACCTTGGGTGTGCGCCGCATTGACTGCCGC
>JAGHER010000115.1 GCA_017889125.1 Lachnospiraceae bacterium | reverse complement strand
TCATCAACAGCTCTTCTTGACAGAAAAGGCATTGTTCAGTATAATGAAAATCGAGTTTGCGGCTATGGCGGAATTGGCAGACGCGGCGGTTTTAGGTGCCGCTGGGTGACCGTGCAGGTTCGAGTCCTGTTAGCCGCATGAAAATAATCCGAACATGTTTCCAAATAGGAAATGGGTTCGGATTATTTTTTATTCTATTTTTTCCATTAAGTCCTCTACTGCACAGCACAGCACCTTTGCCAGCACGACAAGATACTCCGCCTGAGCCTTGTTGATGTTCTTCTGCCGTTGCTCGTATTGCTGGATAGTGCGTACCGGAATACCAGACAAATCCGCAAGATCACGTTGACTCAAACCGGCTTTCTGACGCAGAAATTTAAGATTTGTTTCCGGTTTCGCCGCTTTATACATCGCATTCATCTTATCAACGAACTGACGAATATCCATTTCATGATAGGGCTGGTAAAGAGCTATCATATCTTTGATGGGAACATATCGCACAATCTCCGCAAAGCTCATGGATGTTTCCCACTGATAATATGCTAATGCCCAGCCCGTCCAAAATTCCTCGCTTCGTGAGGCAGTGTAGTTTGGTTTGATGCGTTCGCTTTCCACTCCAGATTGATCAAGCACCTCATATGCAAGCTCCACTCCAGACATGCCAACAATAACAGCGAAGTCGCCGGTTTCAAAGCGTTTCGCAACGCCGGACTTAATGAACAGCTCGAAAAAATCAGCAATATCGTATTTGAGATCATACACTGCAAAGTCGAGCATACGGCCAAGGGCTGTGCGGGCTTTGTCAAGATAAACTTTATCGTAAGCGCGGATCATCGGGCATCATCTCCTCATCCATAATTTGCGTAATATATAAATCACCACGCTGGCGGCGGTTTCTCTCCACATTGAAATACTCGCGGCGGGCGGCCTTGTCGCGCAGCATTTTTCTTGCGTACCATTCGCTGCTTTCGGCAATCTCGCTGCCGACAAACTCGATTCGATCAAATGCTTTCTTACTTTTGAGAACAAACTGCTGACCGAGCCTGCCAAGATACATCGCGTTGTTAAGCTGACGGTAAGAAATCGTACCATTTATGAAATCCTGTGCAAACGAAAAATAGCTGTCATCGGCACGATACCCTATGATTGCATCGAAGCTCTCGTAATCAATTGAAAAATTGGCAAGCAGATATTCCTTCGCATCCAATGCCAGACCAGAGGGAATATCAAACTCGCGATTTTGCAGCAACACGGTAAGCCAATGCAAAATGCCGTATTCTGGTGCATTCAGTTTAAGAATCTGCAGACCGTCACACTCGATTTCATAGCAGTTGGCATAGCCGTCCTGATCCTTGCCAACTCCCCATTCCTTTGCCATCTCAAGGCTGTCGGTGCAATAAAAGCCGAGACCATAATCGTTGTAAGGCTTACCGTATCCAAATAAAGGCTTCTCAATGATATTTGAGGAGCCGTGATAGAGCTTTTTGATCATGGGTATATCATCTCCTTTTCGCATTTATTATACTCCCATAGGAGTATGATGTCAATATGATCTGAAAATTTCAGCATATTCGTTTATCGGAACAAAACAGCGCCAGTCCTTCAACCAGCGCTGCGTTTTTTCACTTTAAAACTTTTTAACAATCAATTTGTCTTTATCAATTGATTTGCCTTTATCCTAATCTATTTTTCGAGATCAAGAAGATCGTTGCCTCTTCTCAGCACTGCCGCAAAGTCAAAGGGGCTGTGCCAGTCTGTGGAAGTCTTTCTGTTGATCAATTCAAACATTAATGTCTGATCATTCTCAGCCGACAAAATGGATTGATACTGACCATACCCATCAGAGGCACGTTTATAATTCTTAATCGTATCATCCAGCTGGATATCGTAACCTTCGAAGAAATTGGTAATTGCCTGACCAAAATCACTGTACAGAGCAGAATCCGCATTCCATTCACCGTAATATAAATCAGATTTTACGCATGCTCCATCCGCAAAAGCATACCCGGTGTAAGCAAAATCGCTGCTGCCGCCATCTGTCTGCGTGAAGGAGCCCACAAACTGGATTGCCCCGTCTGCATATTCTAATATCCAATAGGATTGTGACTGCCCATCTGCAAAAGCACCAGCGACAGAATGATTTTCACACACAAGATAGTATTTCTCATTAATCAAAACTGCATTAACAGCAATAATTTCCTCTGTCCAATAGTTGGGACGCAGAGCAGTCTCTAATTGTTTTGTTGGAACATAATCAGCTTCAATATACTCTCCCAGCAAAACGGTGGCCGCCTGCGCGGCTTCTCCATTCTCCGCTTCGTACATCTCCAGCACAATATGATAGGAGCCATTATTGCTGTGGGTACATTCTTCCGCAGCGCACACCAGCATTTCTTCTGAACCATCGGAATCAAAATCCAGGATTTCGGCGCTGATCATGCCGGACGGAGCAAACCACTCATCATTATATTCATACATGGTTCCCGCCTGCTCTGCCTGGAAAACTCCGCGCACCTCGACCAGCTCGGCTAATTTCTCCTCAAAAATATCTCTAACTGGGATTTCAGGTATGCTCTCATCTGTAGCAGCTTCCGTACTGGGCTCCTGGACATCTGGTTCTGCAGTGTCCTCTGCTGGTGCTATCATTGTTTCGGCTTCTTCTTCGGATATCGCATCTGTTTCGGATGTCTTGATTACCTTGGAGAGGACAAAATCTTTGAAGTCGTTTAAATCGTTCAAATTACTTAAATCGCTTAAATTGCCACAGCCAGTCAGGAGGCCTGTGCATGTGGACATAAGGACCATAAATACTGCCATTTTTTTGCTAAGATACAAATGCTTTTTCGAACATCTTCCCCTCATGATTTTTACCATTCCTTTCTGCTGGCTTTTGGGTCAGCTTCCCGCATGCAGACCTTGCAGCCATATTTTAGAGAAACGCGAATTAACGTACTTCCCTAGATAAGTTTGATTTTATCATGATTGTTGGGATTATTCTATCTGTATCTGCATTTTTTATCCAGTAGATCTCCCTGGCTTCCTTTCCTCCTCCCCAAAACAGCACAATCCCGCAGGCCACGGCGCAGTTGATACTGCGTCATGGCCGCGGGATTGTACGAACAAACTATTTGACAATACACATTATTCGCCGGTATATCCGGTCAGCTTAATCCTGCTTGTCCTTTCCGTCCCATGCTCCGTTGCTTCCTACATAGTAGTGATCCGGTGTCTGCTCTCCTTTGTACAGGGAACCAAAGGGCTTAACCCGGCTCTGGACATTGTACTTCCAGGTTCCGGTGACTCCGTCATAGAACCAGGTCTGTACAGGAGTTACTTCATTAAAGTAATACCACACGCCGTCAATCAGCGTCCAGCCAAGAGCCATCTTTCCGGTAGCTGGATCCAGATAGTAGGTGCAGTTATCCTGGGAATCGGTGTACCAGCCGCTGCGCATTCCGCTTTCCGTGGTGAGACTGTACCAGCCATTTAACTGGTAATCCCAGATCCACCCGGATTTTAAGTATCCGTTTGCGCCAAAGGCATACCAGGAGCCGTTGACCTTTTCCCAGGCTACCTGTTCTGCAGCATTGCCTTCTGCCTGATTAAAGAGATAACCGGCAGCGTTGGTTCCGTCTGCATAAATAAGCTTCCAGCCAATCTCGTCCTGCTGCCAGCGGGAATATCCAGCCTCATTTCCGGTAACAATTCCCATGGTATCATTGACAACGCCCTTCTTGCTGTCTGTTCCGGCGCTTGCCGTAATCACCGTGTTCTGTGCGTTTGTCAGATCCACACGGTTTCTTCCATCACTGCTTCCGCCGCTGCTTCCACTTCCGCTGCCGCTGGTATTTCCACTGCCATTTCCGCTGCTGCTTCCATTTACGGTAACCTTGTAATTCTGTGCAGCGCGCTTTAAGGTATTGTCCGTCTTCGTCCGGAACTCAACACCGAGGGTGTGGGTTCCCGTCTGATTGGATGCCTTTAAGGTCTGGCTGCGGATAGTGATGCGGGTGCTTCCAGATTCAGAAGAGTAGTCCACGCCCTCCGTCAGCTTCACACCATCCAGGAAGATGTCCACGAATTCATCGTAAACGCCTTCCGAAACGAAGGTATGATCGGTAGTGGAGCGAAGGGGGATATCGGGAATCCGCTGGATAACGGTATATCCCATATCTGTAGCTGCATCTACGTTTGCATCGGTATTTTCGTTGACAATCAAAGTAAAGGTTCTGGTGCTTTCCGCAAGCTCATAGCGGCTGCTTTCCATCAGCACCGTGAAGGTAAACTCTCCGGTTTCCGTAGGAACACCGTAGATCTCACCGTTTGCCTTAAGCTCCATTCCCTGGGGAAGGGCACCGTCTTCAAGCGCATAGCTTACCTTATTCCAGCTGTATTTGTTGCTGTTTTGAATCATGGTTCCGTAGGGCACGTACTTGACTGCCTGAGGAATCTCCTTGGTGGTAATGGTGGGGTCACCTACCGTACCGGTTAAGGTAAGGACTGCCAGCACCGTCTCGCCGGATTTGATGGTCAGGGTGCCGGAAGCGTCCTGTCCCTCTGCACCGGCTTTTGCTTTCAGGCGAATCTTAGCCAGATTGGGAAGTGCTCCGTAAGAAGTGGTTCTGTCTACGGTAGTCATGCCGCCCAGGCCATATTCACCATTTAACGTCCAGTAACCGTCAAGCTCCACCACATCGGAGGTCAGCTCCACGGACAGCGCAGGAAGCTCTTCTGTTCCCACATTTGCCAGTAAAATATCATGTACGTGATCATGCAGTCCATCGATGAAGATCTCTCTTGTTGAGTAGGCTGCGCCATCCTTCCAAGTAGTTTCTGCCTCTTCATCTGCCAGGCTGTTGATGTAAAGCTTTCCTTCGCCTGCCTCTGCCTGGATGACCTGAAGCCAGTAATTCTTGGCATTTTCCTTATTCTCTGCGGATGCAGAATACTGCACCGGGCCGTTGGAGAAATCATGGAAGCTTTTTCCGCTGATCTCCGGCGTGCTGCTGCCCTCTGCGTACAGATTGATGGCGTCATTCTTATAGAATGTAGGCGCCAGGCTTGTAAGGTCTGCGTTCTCATCCACCAGGATGGTGAGATAATTGTAATCCGCATAGGAATCCTCTTCATCGTCTACCACATAGCAGTTTACATAATTTCCATCCTTGTCCCGAAGGCCATCGAACCTTACCCAGGTACTGTCGCTCAGCCAGATCTCGCCTTCCTCTGTCTTAATCAGATACTGATACCGCTCCTGCTCTTCAGAATCATCCTGGCCGACAAAGATCGTGAAGTATACGCCCTGGCTGTAGTCTGCTGCGTATCCTCCACCATCCTCGTCATTAAGGAAATCTGCCTTAATGTCTGCAGCTCCTGCTGCCTGTGCCTCCGCTATGGTGGAATACAATCCGGCATAAGCAGCGGTCACCTGATCCGGAGCGTCTATACCGGCCTGGTTATACCGCAGAACCAGGTAATAAATATCGTTCGCGGGATAGCCATAGTCCAGTGTCATGGTTCGTTCGCGCACACCATTAATCGTTTTCGTGGTACTGTTATAGGATACGTAACGGCTATCTCCGTCTTCATCAACCTGATAAAGACTAAAGCTGACACCGTTGGCCATCCGGTAAAAATGCAGAAGTACCGGCAGACATCCCACAGCCTGACCATCCTTATAAGCTACCAGGGTGATCTCCTGCGTTCTGCTGTTTTCCAGCTGATATCCAGCATCTGTCTGGGTCATATCGCTATTAAACAGAAGAGCCGTTATATCCTCTGCGCCCTCCGCCTCTGCGGCAGAAGTAAATTCGCCTTCATACACCCGAAGCTCGTCATACTGGGTTTCGGCAAAAATGTCTGGATTTACCTGCAGTGCCAGATAAACGTTTTCCGCGTCCTCCATATCCTTGGAAGCCACATCTACGCTCAGCCCACGCAGGGAATCATCGCTGTAATAATCATCATACCGGCATTCGGTCACCGCCACGTTCACCCGGTTTCCCTCAGCATCCTGCTTATACACGGAGGCAGTCAGCCATTCTTCTGTCTCCAGTACATCCAGTGTGACGATATAGCGGATATTTTCTGCCGCCAGCTGCGCATCATCCCCTACGATCATTTCCCATCTGCAGCTGCCGTAATCCGTACCGTAGCTCAGATCTACGATATCGCCCGGGGCGCTGATGGTATAATCATCCTGATAGAGCTGGGTCCACATCACCTTGTTATCTGCAGTAAGCTCCGTCTCACCGGTGAAAATCGAGGAGATGGCCACCTGGGTAAGCTCCACCGGCGTATAGGCAGTCATATCTACCGTCAGCCTGACCTCTTCCAGTGGGAGGAGAGATAAAGGCATAATCCCGCCGCCGTCATTGGTGAATTCCTTCTCCTCCGGATAGACCACTACCGTATCTCCGCCAACTTCCAGACTCATCTGGGTTACTGCCGTGTCATCGAAAAATGCCGATACATAGAAGGTATGGCCGCCGATTTCCAGGCTGTCATCCGGAGTCATAAACCATTCTTCCGTCACCTTATCCTTATAGGTGAACTGCACCTCATAGGGGAAGAAGGGATTCGCCTCAGGGATGTTGATGGTATAGCTGCCATCATCGTCAAAATAGTCATCTCCCAGATCCCAGTCAAAGAAATCCTCCTGGCTTACTACGCTGAATTCATAATTCCCCGTATTAAACCGTACCTCATCCCGGGCCTCTGTTCGCTCCGCATCTGACGTGCTGGCAAGTTTCGTCCCGCTGCTCTGAAGTCCTGTCGCCTGGGTGCTTCCTTCGCCAGTGGTCTGGCTTCCGCTCCCTTGATTTCCTGTCCCCTGGGTGCTTCCGCCGTCAGTGGTCTGGTTTTCATTTCCCTGAGCGTTTCCGCTGCCAGTGGTCTGACTTCCAGTTCCCTGACTATTTCCGCTGCCAGTGGTCTGGCTTCCAGTTCCCTGACTATTTCCGCTGCCAGTGGTCTGGCTTCCGGTTCCCTGATCATCTTCCTTCTCCGTATCAGACGAAGGAACCTTCTTGTCCTCTTCCCTCTCGGCATCCGACGGACTGGCCGCCTCTGTCTTGCTCCCGCTTTGCCCGGAAGAAGGCGTCTCCAGTGCAAACGCTGGCTGGGTTGAAAGCGCAAGCAGTGCAGCCAGCATCACGGCTAACCCTTTTTTGGTGCGTCTCATTTTACATCACTCCTTTTCATACTCTTTTTTATATGACTCTCCAAGCGCTTTCAGCTCCTGGAGGGAATACAAGCGGCATTGCCGCAGATTCCCGGCTCCATCATCAAATATGGCCATGCCATCCTGAATGTCGCAAAGGTTCGGCAGGTAAGCCAGCGTCTCAAAATTTTCATCCAGCCAGAGGCCGTACCGCTCTCCTGCCGCAGTAATATATTCCGTAATCATTCCCTCCCCAAAGGAGGTGACATAAGTAAGATAATCTTCTTCATTAAGGGAAGCTTCCAGCTTTCCTGACTCCCGGTCATAGACCTGGGGGACACCGTGAAGAGGCGAGGTGATCCGATAGTTTTCCGTATAAAATTCCTCATACAAGTCCTCTGCCGGAGGCTCCCCTCTCGTTTCCTCCAGAAGACGGCCATCTTTCCCGTCATACCGGCGTACCGTGCCGTCATACCAGATCACCTTAAGCCAGGAGCCCTCACCACTTTTTTCATACTGCTGATCGTAAATATGCTCCGGGTCCGGCAGCTCCGTCTCCGCAGCCAGATTTCCATCCTTATCGTAAATGCGGAAATTCTGGAAGCCAAACAGCATGGCCATCTCTCCGTCGCTGCTTACCCTGGCTTCATCATGAGCATAACGGGCATCGTAGGAAAAAATCTGCGCCTCCTCATGACTTTCCCGCTTAAGCACCCGCAGGGACGGGTCGCTCCGGTTTCCCACCACAGCATAACCTCCTGCCAGCGCCAGAAAATCGCAGGGCTCGCTGCAGATCTCTCCGGACATCCGATTTGCCCCGCTGTCAAAAAAGGAAAATCCATTATCCTCCGTAGAGGCCAGCACATATCCCTCATCCACAGAAAACCCGGTAAGCTTCAGGCTGTCCGTATAAGCCAGTTCCATCTCCTCCAGCGTATCCGGTGCAAATCTGACTAACAGATTTCCATTGGCCAGATAAATTCCCGTCTCGTCTGCCGTGAGAAAATAATTGTCCCTGGACTCCGCGCCTCCGGCATATAATCCTTCCTCCGTATCAATCAACCCGAACAAGGACTGGTCGCTTTTATTAGCCGCAAAAGCAAAATACTTCCCGCAGAAGCCTCCTTCAAAATGGCTGTAATTGGACTCATCCAGAATGATCATATCCCCTTCCGGGTCCTCCAGATCAAAGATCCAAAGCCCGCCGTCAGAAAAGCTGACTGCCAGAAGGCTTCCATCCTGATTCAGCGCAAAAATGCTGTTCGCCGGATTGGCAAAGATGTCATTGGCCGCAGCCGGCAGATGCTTTCCTGCAAAGGAACATTCCCTCAGCACTTCGCCGTCCTCCATCTGGTAAATCAGCGCCCGGTCTTCGTCCCGATTGACGGCTGCGGCCTGTTTCCCATCGCCGGACACCGCCAGCGTTGTGGCCTCCTGTCCCCTCCAGAGCTCCTGCTTATTCGCCGTGTCAAAGAGCGTTACCCCCTCACGGCCCGCATAAAGAAGCCTGTCCTCATCCACAAAAATGCATTCCGACAATGCCGAGGACTGCGTGGGAAGCACCGTCTCCTGCCTTCCCTTTTCCGTGTCAAAAACTGCCGCCTCTCCGGAGTATACCGCAGCAATGTGCCCGCCCTCCGGCGAAATGGAAATCTGAAAGGGCGCGGAGGGAAGGGCGATGGTATACGCATCCTTAAACCCATCTGACAAATCGTAAACGCCCAGGGCATCCGCCAGCGCCTTCTGGGCCTGGGCCGTGACCGGTGCGTCAAAGATGCTTTTCCCCTCGGGGATCGCCGCCAACGCCAGGCTTACTGCCTGGGCCACATTTCCCTGGGCCAGATAATCTGCGGAATACTCCGCCAAGGTGAGGGCCGCCTGTCGCTGCTCCATCTGCTTTAGTCCAGTGAAGGCAGATGCTCCGCCAGCCAGAAAGGTCAGCGTCAAAACCCCTGCCCAGACCCATTCTCTTCTTCGGTGGCGTACTGCCCGCTTATCCTTCTTGTGAAGAAGCCGGAAGGCCGTCAGCATTTCCTCCGCCGACTGATAGCGCAGATCCGGATTAGGAGACATGGCCTTTTTAATAATGGCGGAAACTGCTGGGCTGCAGTCCTCCGCTCCCAGCACATCCACCTCCAGGGCATTGGACGAGGGGCAGCGGCCGGAAAGAAGATGATAAAGAGTCGCTCCAAGGCTGTAAATATCTGACCGCACATCCAGCTTCACCGAACGTCCAGAGCCTCCCGCACCTGATGAACTGTTCTCCGCCGTAACCGTCCTTCGCACCGGCATAGTCACGGTCTGCCCGTCCTCGCTCTCCTCCATAATCTCTGTCTCTGCCAGGGTTTCTGTGGCCTGAGACGCGCTTCCCCGCGCAAAGCTTTGCCCGTAATGCTCCGGTGAAGCGTATCCGCGGCTTGCACCTACCCGCACCGCCCCATCCTCCCCAAGAGCCAGGGCGATATTGTAATCAATCAGGCAGATATCCCCGTTGGGACGCAGCATAATATTTGCAGGCTTGATATCCCCGTGAAGAATGCCGTGGGGCGGACGGCTGTGCAGGTATTTGAGCGCTTCCAGAAGCTGAACTGCCCATTGAATCACCTGAGGCTGGGAAGGATATTCTCCCCGGTCCAGAAGCTTATCCAGACTCTCCCCCTGAATAAAGTCCATGACTGTGTAAACCACGCCGTTCTGCTCCACAAAGTCATAGACCTGCGGAATGTACATATGGCTTAAATTCTTAAGCATATCCACTTCCCGCCGCAGCGCCTCCGGCCTGGTGGCCAGCGTTCGCTTATCAGCCTTCAGCACCACCTGCTTATTCAGACGCAGGTGGCGTCCCAGGTAGACAATTCCGCCTCCGCCGGAGCCAATCATCCGTTCAATTTCATAGATTTCCGCAATAATCTGTCCCATTTTCTGCTCCCCTGTCCCTGTATGCGTGGTTAGCCGGTTTATTGACGCGGTTTATCCGGCTTACCGTATTCCTCTTCAAGCCTTCTTCTGATCCGCCTTCCGGTAATAGTAAAAATCAGAATGCACGCAAGGGCCAGCACCGCAGCCGCCCCCATAAGGGCAAGCCCTCCGTAAAACAACAGCTCACTATCTGGCAGATACATCCTGCACCGCTCCTCTCCCTTTTCTTTCGTTTATCCATTTTCTATCCGTTTTTTCCCTTTTCTGCATTTCGCCCGTTTCCTTTTCTGTTGAACCTACATGCGCCTGGCAGGCGGGTGCACCACCAATCCGTGAAAATACGGCGGGCGCACCGCCAATCCATGAAAGTATGGCGGGCGCATGGGGCATCCCTGAATTTTTGCCGCCTATCCGGCGGCAGGACTTTCAGGGTAAAAGCACCCAGGAAAACAGAATTTTTCAGCCCAGCTTTAAAACACCGGCCAAAGCATGGCGGCCAGCGCACCCATGCCGATCAGCCAGCCAAAGCAAAAATAAGACTTTTCACCGCCGTGATAGGGGACAAAATTTCTGGTCATCAGCAGATTTACCACATACAGCCACAGCTGTTTCATCTGCGTCAGTCCTGTCTTTCTCCGGATAAACAGGATGAGGGCCGCGGCGCCGCCAAAAATCAAGGAATAAATTTCTGTATTCAGGCAGAATTTCCAGCCGCCAAGAGCACCCACTGCCATGTATAATTTTACGTCCCCTGCCTTCAGGCCTCCGGCCAGCCACAGAAGGATAAATGCACTTCCCACAGCCCAGCCGCCCAGTCCCTGAAGCAGGCCATTCCCCCCGCCCGCCGCAGGCCGCAGCAAAAGGCCTGCCGCCATACAGGACACCGTCAGCCAGTTGGGTATCTTATGTGTGCGAAAATCAAACCAGCCGCCTGCACAGGCGGCAGCGGCAGCCGCTATCTGAAACATCTTTCCTCTCCCTTTTCCCTTTCGCGGATATCAGTAAAGCTGTATTCCATTAATAAGGATAAATCTGCACCACAACTGCAGATATATTGTCCCGGCCCTCTCCAGGAAGCACCGACCCGCGAAGCCGGTCTGCCTTCTCCTGGGCAGTGCAGCCGGTATCTGCCAGGATCCTTTCCATCTCCTCCGGATCTGCCGGATTATATAGGCCGTCGCTGCACAGCAAAAATACGTCCTCATCCCGCAGCTTTCCCACAGCAAAGAAGCTCTGGGGCACATCAAACATCCCCAGACACATGGTCAGGATATTTTTCTGCTCAGACCGTTCTGCCTCTTCCTGGGTGATTTTTCCCTCCCGCAGAAGCTGAGCCACCAGGGACTGATCCTGGGTAAGCTGACTCATCTTTCCCCGCCTGCAGCAGTACACCCGGCTGTCGCCCATATTTTCAATGTAATATTTTCCCTTGTACAAAAGCAGCAGGGACAGGGTGGAGCCGCAGCGGCACTGGGTCTGACTCCGGAAACGGAGGATTTCCTGGTTAATGTCCCAGATCTCCTGCTCCAAAAGCTCCTGGATATCCCCGTCGCTGCTTCTTTCAGCCTTCATCATTGCCGGAAAATCTTCCTTCCACCAGGCCTCAAAGCGGCTGGTGATGTAACTGCTCACCTGCCGCCCCCAGGACAGACCGCCCATACCGTCTGCTACGAGAAACAGCGCTGCCTCCGTCTCATCCAGGGCAATATTTCCCGTCACGCACAGAATGCTGTCCTGATTTTCCTGTTTCCGGTCTCCCCGGTCTGTCCTCACTCCATACGTATACACCGCCATAGGCCTTCTCCTCTTATCTGGAGCCGCAGCGAAGGGTAAATTCACTGTCCGCCAAACTGATCCGGTCATTGTCTGCTAAAGGATAGGGCACGTTGCTGTTGAGCCGCTGTCCATTCCGATTGATGTAGGTGCCATTTTTTGAATTCAGATCTTTCACGTAAATCTTTCCGCCCTGATTCAGGAACTCGGCATGAATTTTTCCCACTTTGGGATTCGATACTGCGAAATCTACCTGGCTGGACAGACGCCCGATCAACGTACTGGGCTTATTTAGCACCACTCTGGACATCACGCCATTTACATAGTATTCCAGGTATGCTTCCGTCCCGGAGTCGCCATCCCACAACTCTGTATCGCCGCCCATGTCCGCCGGGATGGTGTCTCCCGGAGATGGTGCAGCAGACGGCGCAGAGGACGGTACAGCGGACGGCGCAGAGAATGGCATGGAAAATGCAGAGGACGAGGCGGCAGCAGACTGCCACATCGCCCCGGCAGCGCCAGGGGTTCCGCTAGGCATCGGCCTATTGCCAGAGGCGGATGCTCCGCCGGGCATCGGCCCATTGCCGGATACCGATGCATTTCCTGATGCAAATTGATTCCCTGACACAGAAGGATTTTCTGGCATGGGAGGATTCTCTGCCATCGATGAACTCCCCGATACGGAAGCCTTCCCCGGTACAGCCGGTTTTCTTGAAGGCGCTGCCGGACGTCCCGAAGGCTTGGCACCTGTGCCAGACACCGCTGCCCCCGTCTTTTTTCCCGCATTCTTACTGCTGCCCTTGCTGCTTCCCTTTGCGCTGCTCTTACCGCTTCCCTTGTTCTCGCTCTTGCTGCGGCTGTTTACATAGACTTCCCGGTAAAGGACAACCTCCGCCACGGCCACAATCAGCACCACCGCCAAAATATTGTTCAGGACGATAGCACCGCTTTCATCTGTAAATGCTCCGAAGGACACCAGCGCAGCCATTGCAACCAGAACTATGGCCTGAGGAAGCATGAATTTCTTCTTCGCCTTCTCCCGGTCAAAACCGTCTTCATCCGTATCCGAGGTTTTCGCTGTCTGCGAAAGATCAGCGCTTTTTCTGCCGCCCTTGGCTTTTTCCTCTTTTTTCTTATTCCCTTTTTTCTTTTTTCCGGAAAGCTTCTCCTCCGTCAGTTCCTCAAAATCGGCTGCAGGATTCTGGCTGGCCGTGCCCCCATTACCGCCCATCTGCTGCTCTGGTGAAATCTGGCCGTTCCATCCTTCATTCGGGAAACTGGCCTGACTCCCTCCATAGGAAAAGCCCGCCTGGGATCCCTGGCTCGAAAATCCCGGCTGTGCGCCGCCAGAGAAACCATTCTGGCTGCTTCCGCTGGCGTAACCGCCATAAACACCTCCGCCAGAAAATCCATCCTGGCCGCTTCCGCTGGCATAGCCGCCGTAAGCACTTTCGCCAGAAAATCCGCTCCTGCTCGTGCCCCCGCCGTAAACATTTCCCCCAGAGAATCCCTTCTGCCCGCCATCATTCGGTGATTCGGACATTCTGCTATTTCCTCCTCCGGATTCCAGACAGGCAGAAAGCTCCTGGTAGGAAAGATTTTCCCGGTTCAGCGTTTCCAGGAGCACCTGGATAAAATTGTCATTGCTCATCTCAATCTGGCCATGCATAATCATGGACAGCAGAAGCTCCTTCAGCCCGCCTCCCTTTTCACATTCCGCCGGAATATAGACAAATGATGGGCTGCAGGTATCGGGAACCACATAAATCGAATCGGCTTCCATCACCAGCCCCGACTCCGGCAGCTGGTACTCCGCGCCCTCCTGAACCGCTTCCACTGCTCCTTGAATCAGGCAGGTCAGCTCCTTTCTGGTCAGTTTCCTCCGCTCCAGGATCTGACTCAGCTGAATCTTGGAAGAAATATTATAATAAACGGCCGTTTCCCCGTTAATCATCCGCCGCGCCGCCGGTAAAAAATGGCTGATCTCATTGGATGTAATCATCTCCAGCTGATAGCCCACCACAGGGATTTCTGCCGGTAAGGTAACCGCCAGATAGCTGGACGATCCGATATTTTCAAATGAAGTTCTCCACTGCTTTTGCATTACTCCTGCCTCCCACTTTGTTTCTTTTATTTTTTCTATCCCACAGCCAAAAAAACCAGCTGCGCCGCCATGGCTGCCGTCAGAAACGGCACAAAGGGCATCTCTGTTTTGGCGCTCTTTTTTCGAAAAACCAGCAGCCATATCCCGGCAAAAAAAGAGAGCATCAATCCTGCCGCCAAAAGCCACAAAGCATAGCTCCATCCGGCAGTCATGGCCGTCACCCCCAAAAGCTTCGCATCCCCCATGCCAAGACCTCCCCGCAGCAGCCAGGCTGCCGCAAGAAGCACTGCCAGGAGAAAAAGCCCTTGAAGAAAGCACCTTCCCCACTGCCCCACCGGCTGGCTTGATGCCGCCAGCAAAAGCTGTCCGGCCAGGCAGCATAAAAGCATCCGATCCGAAACAATCCGCCTGCGTACATCCACCATGGCCAGAAGAATATATGTAAGCCCCAGGGCCGCAAGCCGCACAGCCAGGATACTTTCCACGCTGGGAACCATTTCCTTTAACTCTCCCCCGGCTGCCGCTGCACTGTACCATGCCCCCAAAAGAAGGGCCAGCCACACCAACGCACTCTGGTAAAACAACCGGCTCCGCCAAACCTTGTCAAACCGTTCTGCTATTCCTTTCCATGCCCAGTATCCATATACGGTTTCCATTCCGCCAAACACTGCCGCCAGAAAAACTGCGGCTGCCGCCATCAGGCTGTCCATCTTTCCTTTTCCGCCTTCCGCATTTAATCAATTTCCTTTGTGACGATCTGGATATCCGGATAGGATTCCCGCACCTGCGCCACCGCCTGATCGTATGCACTCCGGTCTATGGTCCGGTTCTCCGTGGAGGAGGGGATGTAGATAATCAATACCTTTTGCTGAATATCCTCCGCCTTGACCGTTACATTATCTCTGGTGCTGGTCCTATAATTGATCATCTTGTTGCATTCCGCCCGTATGGTGTTCACAACGCCAGTAGTGCTTTGGTAGCTGTCACTCCGCAGATCCATAGACATCTCCGCCGTAGCCGTGCCAGTTGAGGTGTCAAATGCAGAAAAGGCCGGGAAGGTATCCGGCAGGTTTCTCACGCCTTCCTGTTCTTGAATGAGCTTTCCTCGATCTGCCGCGTTTGACTCATCCCAGACACTCTTTTTCTCCTTCTCCTCTTCCGTCTTCTCTCCCTCATCCTTCGGCGCCTCATTGGTAAAGACATTATTTCCCTTTATTCCCCGAACCATGGCCCGGTTTGCCAGATTAATCTCCGGCATGATGTCGATGGGAAAAAGCGGATCAATGGTATAGCAAACCACCAGATCCACCGTGGCTCCATCCTCGAAAAACCGAGAAGAAGAAAAATCAAGACCGTCAAATCCGCCGATCACCCGAAGGGCCTTAAGCCGCGCATCTGCCGAATTCCCATTAGCATCCGCTCCGATATAGCCCTCCATCAGCGGCTTTACCACCAGCTGAAAAAACTGGCTGTTCAGCTCCCGGCTCCCCTCGCCCAGCAGCACGCTGCCGATATTCTTTAAAATCTCCACAGGATTTGTGGTTCCCTCATAGCTTCCCGAAAAGTCACCGCTGCTGAAGGTCTCGTAAAGAGCCACCACCTCGCCCACATCCGAATTAAACTGCTCCGTTCTTCCTGCTGTGGAGGAATCGACATCTCCTCGAAGATCGTTTAGACCAGTCACCTGATAAATATAGGTGTACATGGACAATTCCTTGGCCGTCTGGCTGACGGCGTGCTGCACCAGCCCATAGGTATACACGATCCGCATAAGGTAAAGGATGGTGACGATCACCATTAAGAAAATCGGATAAGCAATGCTGGCTTCTATAGTCAGAGCGCCTTTTTCCCGTCTTTCTTCTCCTCTGCCCCCGTTTCTCTCCTTCAATTCCATCTCCATCCCTTTCCCCCTTTCCTCTCTTCCGCCGCCATCCCTGTTCTGTGCACCGTTAATACCCCAGATAAATCTCATTGGTAAAATGCATCCGCCCGGTGACGCCGCCCTCTTCGTAAGACTGCTTAAAAGGCATCACACTGCCGAAAAGATAGCGGGTAGAAAGCTCCGTCTTCCCGTAGAGGTATGTGTACGCCTTTGCCATGGTAAAATCGCTCTGCGTCTTTTTCATGTTCATCTCAATAAGATCCGCAGAACGCATCAGACGGGTTTCCTGTCCAGCCAGAAGAAGCATGATGAGGAGATAGTCCTCGTAGGAAACGAAGATGCCACTTTCTCCATAATGAGCAGCCAGGCCTTCACCACTAGAAATTGCATCTATGCTCTTACCTTCATCTGGCTGCAGAATAACATTGTTCTTCGTTTTTATAAGCGGAATCCGGTAACCATCCTCAATTAGGAAATTCATATCCATAACTGTCTCCGCCGTAGCCCAGGCGGCAATGAATATCCAGAAAAATACAGGTTCCGGCACCACACCAACGGTAACAGCACTTGCAGCTGCCGCGGCAGCATGACATATACTCCGAATTTCCGGCACGCTATAAACTGCGATCATATTATTGGCCAGCCTCTCCGCAAAGATGGCTGCGTACACCGAATTTTCATTGGCCGCATCCGTCCTCTTGCCGAAAATCAGATACTCGATCTCACCCCGAAGGACGGTCTCTCTCTCCTTCTTGGCGGTAAAACGCATATCTATTTCCCCATCCTCATGGGCATAGCGCCATTTGGGCATATAAAAACTGTCTTTATCCTGCTGGGACATTCCTGATTCGGAAAACTTCTCCACTCCCGTCAGCCGGGTTTTGAAGGTGCCGAACATGTAGCTTAAGCACAGCACATCGTCTCTGGCTGCTTCTCCGATCTGCTGAATCATGGTGTCCCCTTTTGCTTGATCAAGCATCCCTTTCGCTGCGGAAAGATCCCCATCCTTATTGTAAAATCCTCCGCTGCCATTTTCTCCGCCTTCACTGACAAAGTTCTTAGATGGACGTGCATCATACACTGCCTGCGGAATCTCGCCCCGTGGTGCCGAGGAGCTTTCGCCCGCATCTGGGACTTTATCTGACTGGGACTTGGCATCTTCCTCATTAATCACACTACTGGACTTTCCCTTAGACAGATCATATCCCGGATTAATTTTCTCCCAGTTTTTATTGCTAAAATACTCCATCTCCTTATCCACTGCATCCTTATAGCTTCGCTGCGAACCAAGACCGCTGAAGATCAGTCCCTCATCTTCTGTAAATCCACTTCCGTTTAGATAATAGTAGTAATATTCCTCCTCTTCTTCCTCTTCGGTATCGTCACCTTCCTCGCTGCCATCTCCACTGCCCTCTTCGCTTTCTTCCTCCTCCATTTCCGCCAATTCTTCAGCATACCGATTCATAGCCGTATCGATCTCATCCATAAGTCTGCTCACACGTTCAGAAAGATTTCCGTCATTTTTCAACTGGGCCAGTACAGAATCATTCCGTATACTATTAATCTTGATAGTGTACTCTTCCTTATACTGCTGGATATTCTTCTGGGCTTCCTCGATCAGCGAAGCAATCTCGCTGTTGCTGGCAGCCTTTCCCTCATTCTCGCGGATAAATCCTTCCAGGTTATCAATGGCCTTCTCCACCTCATCCATGGCTGTTTGCGCTTTGCTCAGCACATCCGAAGCCAGGCTCTTCAAGGACTTCAGCACGTTCTTTAAGTCCTTCTTCCGCCCTTCATACAGGTTAGCATCCGTTCGCTCATTATTGTTTAATGACTCGTCCGTTTCAATACTGTTCACCCGCACTTCCTTAAGCTTCGCTTTAAGGGAAGTATAGTAATTTTCCCGGTATTCCCCGGCGTTCTTCACACCGGTGTTTAACGCTTCAATAGACACGCGAAGCTTCTCAAGCGCCTTATCCGCATCAGCATTTTTTTCATCCACATCCATTTTGTCTTCCATGGCACTGGCCGTTTCCTTATTCTGCGCCTGCTGCTCCTGCACATCTCCAAGCCCCTGCAGCAGGGCCAGACGGTCTGCCATCACAAAGATTCCCCGAAACTTTGCATACTCCACCATCTGATTCTCCAACACCTGCCACTCCGCCAAGCTGTATTTTGGCGTCACCTGGCAGCTGTCTACCGAAAAATCAAACAGGTTCAGAAACGTTTTTCCCTGATAAGGATTTCCGGCCCCTGCCGCCGTTTTCAAAATCTCCCACAGCTGCTCGGAATAATCCTCCGACTCTGCAAATCCGCTGGCCAAAAGGGTAGCTTTTAAACTTTCCTGATAAATGCTTTCCGCCTTGCTGCTGTCTTCCATGGCAAAAAGTCCATATTTTTCTTTTAACTCCAGATTGTAATCTGCCAGCGCGCTGGCTGCTGCCAGATCCGCCGCCTCCTGGGTCATGGCTTTTGCGCTGGCCAGGCGACTGGCATCCACCAATACCGCGGCAAACAGCATGGTTGGTATTGTAATAATTACCAAAAATATAGAAATTGCACCTTTTACCCTTCTGTTCTCAAAGAATTTCATTCCCAACCTTGTCCCCGCCTTTTTCTTTTTTTTCTCTGATGAATCCAGCGAATTTTCCCTTCCGGCTCTTTCGCTCTCCCGCTGCAAGCTCCTTACTGCAGCAGATCCGTCACCTTCTCCAGTGCATCCCGTATCTTCTGATACCCCTCCTGCACCTGTCCGAAGACCTTTGTCTGCCGAATCACATCCGTAGCCAGATCTACATTCCTCACAAAATCCGGCGAATCAATCACCGCAGACACAGCCGTAGTGTCAATGGCAAAAGGCCCTTTCTTTCCAAACATCTCCGCGATGCCGTCCACCGGCATCTTGTAATCGGCCTGGACATTCACCTTGATTCGCTTTTCAATCAGGTAGTCCTCTACCTCCACGTAATTTCCGGAGTTTTTCACCTGGCCGCGGATAATGTCCCGCTTGCCCAGCTGTCCGTTAATATATGTATTGATTATGGCGGCATAATCCGCCTTGCTTCCGCCGTCCATAAATGGAACGTTTCGGTAAGGATCCCGGATAAGGAAGTCATCCAGTGTTTTTACCCCTGTAGACATATCCTTCACCCTGGAGCTGTACACTACCGAACCACGCTCCGATGCCTGCACAGCAACGCTCTGCAGGTTTACATTTTGATACATTACCATTCCCATAAACAGGATAAAAATAAGGGAGAAAAAGAGGGCAGAAAAGACCATGGTGGTTTCTATGGTCAGATAGCCGTCTTGCTTTTCCACTATTTCCCGCATTCTGCATATTTGTGTCTTCATTAACTCTCCCCCCCTTTGTCTTGTATTAAACAAAGCTCACTTTTCATAATTTTGTAATTCTCTGCTGGAAAAAACCAGCAGAGAACAAGCCTTTCATCAGCCATCTGCTGATACATCTGGAATTGTATCTGGATTAAAAATCTTATCCATAATGCTCTTAGCAAAATTAAAAATCTGCTGTCTGAACAGCAACGCAATACACATCAGCGCCGCGATAATCATGACGATTTCCACTGTCCCCATACCGTCTTCTTCTTCCCAGAATTTTCTCAGCAAATCCATACTCACATCCTCCTCTCTTCTTAAATTCTCCGGCTCACTGCACACAGAATAAATAAGTCTGCGGCCCCAAGCCAATAATCTATAAAAACGCAGCCTGGTCATTTCGAAAAATCTTCTTTCAAAAAACTATTCAAAACAATCAGATCATCGTTTTTACCCTTTTTACATCCCCGACGTCATACTCAGCACCGCCGGAGTCGCTACAATCAAAACAACTCCCAGAAACATAATCATCATAGGAATCAGAATCTTGGTGCTGGCTTCCTCACCCAGCTGCTTGGCCGCATTCTTGCGCATCTCCCAGCACTCATCGCCCTGTGCCTTCAGCACCGGCACCACCTCCGCGCCGCCCCGCTTCAGATTCATGACGATGACCGAGACAAACTTGGTCACTTCCTTCACCCGGCACCGACGGGCAAATTCCTCATAGGCCACAGCCTCCGCCTTTCCGGCCTTGATTTCCATCAAAGCGTAGCGCATCTCATCATAGAGAATGTGCTCTCGCTTGTTTTCATTAATGATCTTCTCCCAGGCCTTGGAGATGGTCATGCCTGCATTTACCAGCAAAGTAAGCTTATTCACAAACTCCGGGAATTCCATCTGGATGGAACGCCGCCGCTTCTCGATCTGCTCCTTTAAGCTGCTGTCCACTAAAAAGGGCACCGCCGCAAATGCCGCCACCGCTGCCACGCTGAGCATCAGACCATTAGAGGTATCCCCCTGAGCGCTCATAATCAGTCCCACAACCGATGCGCCAGCAGCCGCCAAAAGAGCTGTCGCCAACCGGTAGCCCCGGTGAATATAATTGTAAAATTCCGCATCCTTCGGCCCCCGAAGCTCCAGAATCTTCTGATAGACCTGATTCTGCTGCCGGGCCAGAATGCTCCGGGCCTGCAGTGGAAGAAGCCGCTTTATCCCATCCTGCTCCGCCAGGAACAGTCCAAGAGGAATAAAATCCTTCAGTCCATACTCTTCCTTATCCACATATTCCAGATATTCGTCGTACTGTCCCTTGGATTTGATGTAACACACCAAAAACAGCAGCACAAACACCGCGCACACCACAGCGCTTACCGCCATACCGATCATCCGCACATCCCCCGTTCTCTAAAGCTCGATCTTCATGATCTTTGAACCCACCACATAAGCCACGGCAAAAATACCGATAGCCGCCGTCATGGCTGCAATGCCCGCCGGTTCCGTAAATACCGGCTCCATATAATCGCCGGAAGTTACTGCCAGAAATTCCACCAGAATTACCGGAAGAATCATCATGAAGTTAAATTCATACTTCTTGCCGGAAATCATGGTGTTAATCTCCTGCTTCACCTCAATCTTCTCCCCTATAGTATTGGAGGAAGAACGCATCACTTCAATCAAATCACCGCCGGTGCGCTTACAGGTAACAAAAATATCCACGAAATTGTCCACATCCTCCAGATGAGCCCGCTCCGCAAACTGGCTGAACATTTCCTCGATGGTATTGTTCATGCCAAGTCCCCGGAGAATATACTCCAGTTCCCGCAGAATATCTGTATCCGGGTCCGGATAAATTACCCGCAGATCCTGCAGGGAATCCCGAATCCCCATCTCCACCGACTTTCCCACAGAAAGTGCAGAAGAAAGAGAATACAGCATATCCTTAAACTGCAGCGTCAGCTGATTTTTTCGTTTTTCAATAATCTGCCGCGTGCGGATTTTCGGAAATTTTACGCTGAATACCATTAAAATCACTGAGATTACCCAGTTCTGGTAAAATACATATCCTACAAAGAAAAGCACTGCTGCCGCAAGGACAATATTCATCATCTTTTCCTGGGTGCTCATGATGTAAACATCGTAATCGGTCAGACCGTCCTCCCGAGGAAGCATCTCCTCCTCTATTTTTTCCCTTTTTCTAAACATCCTGTTCCCCCTACACTTTATCTGACAAGCCTGCCATGTGAAATTTCTCCTTGTGAATCAGCGGATTTTCCGTCCGCTCCAACCCTCCGATTACCCTTCCGTCCGGGCTCTCGCCATGCTCCACAAACCGATATATAGGATTCAGCTGGATCTTGCCGTTCTCATACCCCACCACCTCAGTAATCTCCAGAGTACGCCGGGATTTGTCGCGGAGACGGGAAAGCTGGATAATAATATCCAAAGCAGAAGCGATCTGCTGGCGTATAGCCTCAATGGGAATATTATTTCCCGAAATTACCATGGTCTCCAGACGGCTGAGCATATCATTTGTGGAATTGGAATGGCCAGTAGACAGAGAGCCGTCATGACCGGTATTCATGGCCTGCAGCATGTCCAATGCCTCCGCACCGCGAACCTCGCCGACGATGATCCGCTCAGGCCGCATACGCAGGGAAGACCGGATCAGATCCCGGATGGTCACCTCTCCCTTTCCTTCCATATTAGCATTCCGCGTCTCCAGCCGAACCAGGTTCGCTACGCCCTTAATCTGCAGCTCCGCCGAGTCCTCAATGGTGATCACCCGCTCGTCCTTAGGGATATAGTTGGACAATGCATTTAAGAAGGTGGTCTTTCCGGAACCAGTTCCGCCGCTGATGAAAATATTGTATTTTGCCCGCACCATCCGCTCCAGCACCTCCGCCGCCTCCGGCGTCAGCGAACCATAGCCGATAAGCCGCTCCATGGTCATGGGGTCCTCCGGGAATTTCCGGATCGTTACGGTAGGGCCGTCCAAGGCAATGGGCGGCAGCACCACATTCACACGGGAGCCGTCCAGAAGACGGGCATCCACGATGGGATTGGCTTCATTCACCGTCCGGTTTACCTTGGAAACAATATTCAAAATCACATTTTCCAGCTTCTCGTTGGTGCCAAAGCTTACGTCTTTTTTGTAAAGACGGCCGCTCTGCTCCACAAATACATTGTCCGGCCCGTTAATCATAATCTCGGTGATGGTTGGATCATCCACCAGCGGCTGCAGCACATCCAGTCCGCGCATGGAATTAAATACCCCTTCCATCAGCGTCTTCTTTTCCGTCAGGGACATGTACTGCCTGCGGGATTCCTCCGTCACAATCGCCGCGATGGCCTCCCGAATCTCGTCATCGCTGACATTTCTGGTCAGATCCAGCCGATCCGACACCATCTCCCGTATCCGCTTGGCATACGCCTGCATATCCTGAATCATACACAATTTCCCCCTATGCCTGTCATCCCAGTTCGCGCCAGCTCAGCTTCTGCCTGCCTTGCTTCTGCCGCTAGCGCCTGCTGTACATCTGCCTATGGCGTTTACTGCTCCTTGGCGGCTCCCGCCATCCGATTTAGCAGCGGCTGAAATACAGGAATAAGCATATTCCCTGCCCGCAGGATGGATGCCTTTTTTCGAAACAGCGCCGTTTCCCCGATCACACCGTCACAGGGCAGCCGCTCCAGAAGTCCGCTTTCCTGAAGCTCCCGGCCCGGCCCCTTAGCGGAAGCCCGGTTCACCACCAGACTCATTTTCTCAAACAATGGGTTGTATAAATCATGGATTCTCATCTCATCCAAAAGCCGGTTCACCTTCGCCGCCGCACTCTCCTCATCGGTCACCGGCACAAAGATCACATCCGCCTGCTCCAAAAGCTTTATGGTTCGCTCCGAGAAACCGGAAGAAAGATCCACAATCAACACATCATACTCCGCCTGCTCCCGAATCATCGTCAGCAGCCGAACCAGATCCCTGCTCTCGATCTCCTCATACTCCGCCACACTCTCCACACCGCTTACATAGAAAAATCCACCCTCCGGTTCCTGCGCAGTACTGGCCGCCAGCTTGATCCCCGCATTCATCCCCTTGGTTTTCAATGCAAGAAACAGATCCGACAAGGTTCCCGGAGTCTTCTTCAGTGCATAATTTACTGAGTCCACTTCCTCCAGATTCACATACAGGGTCCGAAAACCGGCGCCTGCACTGGCAGCAGCCAGTCCCAGTGCCAGCACGCTTTTCCCCGTCCCCCCTGCTGGACTGTAAAATGCCGCCGTCCTGGTATTGCTGTTCCCTCGGATCGCCTCCGAGGAACCGGTAGCCTGAGCATACTTTAAGAGAATTTCATTCAAAAGGCTTTCCGTCTTCTGGTACTTGCGCACACTCTCAAAACCCTCTATCTCCATTCTGCCAGCAGAAAGGCAAAGCTTCACCGAGGCATCTGCTGCCTCTGCCATCTTTGCATCGGCAAAGCTCTCATCTACAGCAAGAATATCTATATGACCTCTCTGCAGATATTTCTCTAAAAGCTCCTTATTCGTAAAAATATTCAATTCCAGCTGCGGTGATTTCTCCATGAAATAATTCGACAAACGTTCCAGATATGCCTCATCGCGGTCTGCAAGAATCATTGTTTTTTTCATCATACGCATTCTCCCCTTAAGGCCTCTGCCTATCTCCCCGCAGAAAACCTTTCACTGTCCTGAAAAGCCAAAAGGAAACGATGCTTCAACCAACGTCTCCTCAAAATTTTGGCTCGATATCCTCATTATATATAAATGCAGTCTAAATGTCAATTTAGAATATCATTTTGATAATGTAATATCATAATGATTAGTGTAATGTACTCTATAAAAGGAGAGTATGTAATGGTCGCTGAAAAAATCAAGTCACTTCGCGAAAAAAACAATCTCACCCAGTCTGCTCTGGCTAAGAAGCTGAATGTCACCAGAAGCTCCGTCAATGCATGGGAAATGGGCATCTCTGTTCCCTCTACCTCTCTGCTTGTGGATATCGCTAAGCTCTTTCACGTCTCCACCGACTATCTTCTGGGCATCACACCTACCGCCTCCCTGGATGTGTCCGGTCTGAATGAGCAGGAAATCATTTTGATTTATGGATTGGTCGAATATTTTAAATCGTGCAGAAAATAAGATGTGTTCTGATTGTTTGGATAGAAAAACGCAGCACCAATTTTTAATCGGCGCTGCGTTTTTCGACCTTTATAAATTTTTTAAATATTGATTAGTCTTTAACTTGAGAGCGAAAAGTTTTAGTCCCTTAAGAAGCCCATGAATCCGCATAGATTCTGGACTTATCCTGCTGTTCCTGAATTATAAGCATACGGAGGTAATCACATGTTTGAAGAACAATTCTGCGAACGCCTTGCCCAGCTCCGGCTAAAAAAGGTGTATCCGCCAGAGATATGAGCCTAAGCCTAGGCCAAAGCGAATCTTACATTAATCGTATAGAAAATAAGAAAATGCTTCCCTCTTTACCTGTATTTTTTTATATATGCGACTATTTAGGAATCACACCGAAAGAATTTTTCGATTTCTGCGAATCGCCAGATTTAGAACTTGCAGAAGCGATGAATAAACTGAGCAGGCTCAGCAAAGAAAAACGGCAGCATATCATTGCTGTCATCAACGATTTGGAATAAAAAATACCGCGCATTCCCACTCACACAGGGATAACGCGGTACTTTTTTATTCAAGCTTGTCTTCATTAATCAAAAACACATCCGGATTCTCCCCAGCCAATTCCCTCAGCCGAGAGGTAAACCCGCTCTTCGAAAATACGCCATAGAGGAACCGGTAACCTTTGAACGCCGACTGGATCTCCGCCGATGCCTGCACCTTATCCCGCAGTGCGAAAAACACAGGGGCATCCACCGGTTTCCCGTGGAATTTGCACTCCCCTGCAAAAATCTGCTGGTTCTGGCGGTCTACTGCCATCACATCGATTTCCGTATCATTGCCCAAGTCATTGAACCAGTATAAGCCGATTCGAGACGGAAGGAAGGGGATTTCCTGTCTCCGGCACAGCTCCGCGAAAATTGACTTGCAGACATCTTCGTAGGCAAAAGCTGCAAACTTTTGTGTAAAGTCTTTTTTGATCTCATCCAGAACAAGCTGGGTGTTGTCCAGCTCCAGCTCTCCCTTATAAGGATACACATACCGAAACCAGAAACGCACGAAATTGTCCGAAATGAAGTAAAGGCCTTTACGGGATTTCTCCGGATTCTTTTCCGTAACCGGTGTATCTTTAACGATATATCCTAAATCACTGAGGTTTGAAAGATACGGCATCAATCTGGAAGTTTCGATTCCCATGGCACCGGCGATCCTGCCCAGCTTATGATTCCCTTCTGCCATCACACGAATAATGGAAAAATAGTTTACTGCAGAGATCACCTCATCTTTCAGCAGGAAATTCGGTTCCTCATATAAAAATCCATTTTTATTGAGCACAACAGACTCTACCTGCTGAAGCAGATCTCCTTCATGAAAAAATTCCAGATACTTTGGCACACCGCCAGTGATGGCATACTGTTCTACCGCCTCTTCAAAGGAAAGATTCTGCGCGGCGTATACGTCCAGAAATGGCAGCGGCGCCAGCCGAATCTGCGCCGTCCTGCGTCCATACAAGGGGCTGTCATAGGACAATGCATGTTTTTGCATCATCCCAATCAGGGAACCGCAGAGAATCAGCATTACATTACTGTCCTTAAGGATCTCGTCCCATGCATTTTGCAGAATAGAGGGAAATGCCTGGTTCGATTTGACTAAATACGGAAACTCATCGATCACAAGCACCTTTTTCTCATCAGGCCGATATTCTGCAATCAGGCGAAACAAATCCAGCCAATCCGAAAATGCAACTCGCTGCAGCATGGGATTATTCATGACTCGTGCGGCTGCTCCTGCAAACCGTTTCATGCTTTGGGCCTCCACCTCCTCCGTTGCAAGGAAGTAAAAGGCAAGCTTATCTTTGATGAATTCTTTGATCAGTGTTGTCTTTCCTATACGACGCCTGCCATAGATAACTACAAAGCCGCCCTCTTTCCGGTACTCTGTTTCAAGGGATTCTAATTCTCTCTGTCTGCCGATAAACTTCATTCTAGCGCCCCCTTTATTATAATTTTTTATAATCCAATTTATTATAATTCAACTTATTATAATTTAATTTATAATAATCCTGATTATATTATATAATTAATCAAAAGAAAGTCAAGGGTTCCATATAAAAAGCTGCTCTGCGCCTGTACAAACAGCTCCGTACCTGTATAGAAGTAATTCCCCGAAAAACAAAAAAGTACCGCGCTCCCCTAATCCTCTCAGGGAATACGCGGTACTTTCTGATTAACCAAAGATTAATTACTTCAGGGTAACCTTAGCGCCCTCAGCCTCTAACTTGGTCTTGATGTCCTCAGCCTCTTCCTTGGAAGCGCCAGCCTTAACTACCTTCGGAGCGCCGTCTACAACGTCCTTAGCTTCCTTTAAGCCTAAGCCGGTTACTTCACGAACAACCTTGATAACCTTAACCTTGTTCGGGCCAACCTCGGTCAGCT
>JAGHER010000114.1 GCA_017889125.1 Lachnospiraceae bacterium | reverse complement strand
TATCCAAACTGGTGGGCTTCCATTCCGATGCCAGTTGCTACGTTCTTAGAGGAGTATGATTTTTCTGGAAAAACAATCATTCCTTTCTGCAGTCATGGAGGCGGACGTTTTGGACAGAGTCTGACGGCGATTTCCAAGCTGGTGCCAGAATCAGAGATGGGAGAGGCGCTGTCCATTCATTATTCCGGAGGGGCAGAACTGGAAGAAGATGTAATGAACTGGCTGACAGAAAACGAAATTTTGCAGTAAACAAAAATCAATAAAAGGAGAGAACTATGATGAACATGAATGAAAATAACAAAACGAATTTTCCCGCAATCGCATTAGGAACCTGGTCCTGGGGAGTAGGCGCCGTAGGCGGCGACCAGGTATTTGGGAACCATCTGGGAGAGGCGGAGTTAAGACCGGTATTTGAAAAAGCTATGGAGGCCAGCCTGAATCTGTGGGACAGCGCAGTGGTATATGGCATGGGTGCTTCAGAAGATCTTTTAGGAACCTTTGCCAGGGAGTGTCCCAGAGAGGATCTGATCCTTTCCACCAAATTTACCCCGCAGATCGCCGGGAACAGTGAGGATCCGGTGGCGGAGATGTGTGAGGGCAGCTTAAACCGCCTCCATACAGATTACATTGACATTTATTGGATTCATAATCCGGCGGATGTGGAACGGTGGACCCCGTTTTTGGCACCGTTGGTAAAAAGCGGAAAGGTGAAGAAGGTCGGCGTCTCCAATCACAATCTAGCCCAGATCAAACGGGCGGAGGAGATCCTTGCCAAAGAGGGGATCACCCTTTCGGCGGTCCAGAACCACTACAGCCTCCTGTACCGTTCTTCCGAGAAAGCAGGGATCCTGGATTACTGCAAGGAAAAAGGAATGGACTTCTTTGCCTACATGGTGCTGGAGCAGGGGGCCCTCAGCTGCAAATATGACACCGCCCATCCCCTTCCTGCAGGCAGCCAGCGGGCGGAGACCTATAATCCGATCCTGTCCCAGTTAGAGACACTGATCGGGGAGATGAAAGCCATTGGGGCCCATTATGGTGCTTCCGTTTCTCAGATCGCCATGGCCTGGGCTATTGCGAAGGGAACGATCCCGCTGATTGGCGTAACAAAGCCGGTCCATGTAACAGAAGCGGCAGAGGCAGCGAAGATTCAGTTAAAGGCAGAGGAAGTGGAGCGGCTGGAGACCCTGGCAGCAGCAGCGGGAGTGGATACCAGAGGTTCCTGGGAGAACCCGATGGCGTAAAAAGGAGCATCCTTATGAAAAAAACAGCAGTGATTGTTGGTGTTGGTCCTGGCTTGGGAAAAGAAATCGCCCGTAAGTTTGGTACAATGGATTTTCGTGTGATTCTGCTGGCCAGGAACGAAACTGCACTGGAGGCGTATCAAAGGGAACTGATGGGCCAGGGGATCGAAACATTTTATGAGATAGCAGATGCAGCGGATCCTGTCAGCCTGAAAAAAGCGTTTGATGAGATTACCCAGCGGTTTGGCATGGCGGATGTGGTCATCTATAACGTGGGCATTACAACCCCGGATGCGGCGACACGTATCGATATGGAGACACTGATAGAACGTTATCGTGTAGATGTGGCAGGTGCATATCATTGTATCCGGCTGTTGGATACGGAAGCATTTGCCCAAAAGAATGGAGCGATCCTCATAACCGGGGGAAAGCTGGCGATGCAGCCTCACTATGCATTCTTGCCTCTTTCCATGGATAAAGCGGCGCTTCGCGCAATGGTTTATGCGATGCATCCAGTGCTGAAGGAAAAAGGCATTTTCCTGGGCATGGTTGCGGTGATGGGCGGTATCGCGCCGGGAACTCATTTTGCCCCGGAAATGATTGCGGAAAAATATTGGGAATTATACGAAGACCGGACACAGATTGAAATTCAATATGATTAAGTAGGAGGAATGAAAAATGGCAGTGAAACAGACGGCAGGCAGAGACCAGCTGGGTGCGTTTGCGCCAAAATTTGCGGAACTGAATGATGATGTTCTTTTTGGCGAAGTGTGGAGCCGGGAGGATAAGCTTTCTTTACGGGACCGTTCTCTTGTGACAGTGGTGGCGCTGATGTCCCAGGGACTTGTGGATTCATCATTCCAGTATCATTTGGAGACCGCGAAAAAGAATGGGATTACCCGGGAAGAAATTGCAGAGATATTGACTCATGCCGGTTTTTACGCAGGATGGCCGAAAGCGTGGGCGGCTTTTCGCATGGCAAAAGAGGTGTGGAAAGAAACGGATACGGAGGAAGGGAACCGTGGAGGACTATTTGGGCTTGGAGAGCCCAATGATGGATTTGCCCAGTATTTTGTAGGCCAGAGCTACCTGAAGATGCTTACCATATCAGGGGTTCCCATCGCCAATGTTACATTTGAGCCAGGATGCCGCAACAACTGGCATATTCATCAGGCGACCCAGAACGGAGGACAGATTCTTTTATGCACGGCAGGAAGGGGCTGGTATCAGGAGTGGGGCAAGGAAGCCCAGGAACTGCATCCAGGAGATGTTATAACCATTCCTGCTGGAGTAAAACACTGGCATGGGGCAGCGAAGGATAGCTGGTTCACCCATCTGGCGGTAGAAGTGCCGGGAGAAAGCACAGCAAATGAATGGCTGGAGCCGGTAGAAGACAGCGAGTATCGGAAACTTCCGTAACGAATTTTTTGCGCCCGCCAGAGTTGTATTCTGCGAAGTCTGGAGGGCGCATTTTGCATTTTATGTCTTGCATCTATGCACGGAAGGAAATGAATGGATGAAACGAAAACAAAGAATAAAGATGATGGTTGATTTGATGATGACCCTGCTTCTTCTGATGCTGGTCGGATATCAGCTTTGGGGAGAGGAGGCTCATGAGTGGGCCGGGGCGTCGATGCTTGTCCTGTTTTTGCTCCATAACCTTTTAAACCGTGGATGGTATCGGGCTATGGGAAAGGGGAAATTTCCGCCAATCCGAATTTTTCAGACGATTGTGAATCTTCTGCTTCTGGTTCTGATGGGAATGCAGATGTACAGTGGGATTGTTATGTCCCGGCATGTGTTTGCATTTCTCCCAATAGAGGGAGGAATGTCTGTTGCCAGGCGGCTGCACATCCTGGGGGCTTACTGGGGCTTTCTCCTAATGAGCATTCATCTGGGAATGCACTGGAATTCGATGATTGCCATGGCGGGACGGTTGTCCGGGGATTATCGGAAAAAAGACGGCCAGACAGGGAAACGTTCTTTTGTTCCTGCGCTGGCAGGCGCTTTGATCGCTTTTCATGGTGCGCTAGTATTTATGGAACGGGATTTTCTGACGTATATGTTCTTAAAGAGCGAATTTGTTTTTTTGGATTATAGCGAGCCAAAGCTCCTGTTTTATCTTGATTATCTCTCCCTGATGGGACTTTGTATCTTCCTTGCTCATTATTTATCAAAATGGCTGCGGAAGATGGGAACAGCACAGCGAAAGGAGGAAAGCAATGAGAAAAGGAATCGTTCTTTTTCTGCTGGTCTGCCTGGGGCTTACCGCCTGCAGCAGTCCGGAACAGGCAGAGACACGGAGTACGGAAGTACAGAGTGATATGATACAAAATATGGAAACGCAGGTGACGGAAGAAGCAGATG
>JAGHER010000113.1 GCA_017889125.1 Lachnospiraceae bacterium | reverse complement strand
TCCATTCCCATCAGCTCGATCAGCGTAGGAACGATGTCTGCCAGGCAGCCGCCTTCTCTTAACTTGTAAGCGGGATCAGCATTCACCAGGATGAAGGGAACCGGATTGGTGGTGTGGGCAGTCCAGGGCTCGCCGGTGGTGTAGTCAACCAGCTGCTCTGCATTGCCGTGATCGGCACAGATAAACAGGGTGCCGTCCACCTCCTTGATGGCGTCCACAGCCTTGCCTACGCACTCATCCACAGTCTCGATGGCCTTGATGGCAGCCGTCTCCACGCCGGTATGGCCAACCATATCCGGGTTTGCAAAGTTGATGATAATCACATCGTACTTTCCGGACTTGATGGCATCTACCAGCTTCTCGCATACCATGGGCGCGCTCATCTCCGGCTTCAGATCATAGGTGGGAACCTCCTTGGGAGAGGGAACCAGGATCCGGTCCTCGCCCTCATTGGGCTCCTCCACGCCGCCGTTGAAGAAGAAGGTAACATGGGCGTACTTCTCCGTCTCTGCGATTCTTGCCTGCTTTAAGCCGTGAGCAGCCAGGAATTCGCCGAAGGTATTGGTAATCTCCTCCTTGTGGAAGGCAACCAGCTTATTGGAAATGGTCTCATCGTAATCGGTAAAGCAAACGTACACCAGATCCATCCGCTTGCCTCTCTCAAAGCCCGTAAACTCATCATCACAGAATGCGCGGGTAATCTCTCTGGCCCGGTCAGGACGGAAGTTAAAGAAGATAATGGAATCATGCTCCTTAATCCGTCCGATCGGCTGTCCGTCCTCCACCACTACGGTGGGAACTACGAACTCATCGTACTTCTCTTCATCGTAGGAAGCCTGGATTCCTGCCGGTCCGCTTACCGCTGTCTTTCCTTCTCCCTTGGTCAGGGCATCGTAAGCCAGCTTTACCCGATCCCAGTTCTTATCCCGGTCCATAGCGTAATAACGGCCCATAACGGAAGCAACCTTGCCTACGCCCAGCTCCTTCATCTTCGCCTCAAGGGTCTCCACAAATTCCTTTCCAGAAGCCGGCGGGGTATCGCGGCCATCCAGGAAGCAGTGCACATATACCTTCTCCAGGCCCTGGCGCTTCGCCAGCTCCAGCAGGCCGAAAATATGGGTCAGATGGCTGTGCACGCCGCCGTCAGACACCAGGCCATATAAATGAAGAGCAGAATCATACTTCTTACAGTTCTCTGCCGCCTGTAAAAATGCAGGATTCTCAAAAAAGTCCCCATCCTGAATGGACTTGGTAATACGGGTCAGCTCCTGATACACAATGCGTCCTGCACCCATGTTCAGATGGCCTACCTCGGAATTGCCCATCTGTCCATCCGGCAAACCTACTGCCATGCCGCTGGCATTTCCCTTTACAAACGGGCACTGGCTCATCAGCTGATCCATAACCGGCGTCCGCGCCTCGCACACTGCATTGTGCTCACAATTATTATTCAGGCCGTAGCCATCCAGAATCATCAATACTACTGGTTTCTTGCTCATCTTGATCTCCTTCCCTGCCGTCCGGGAATAAAATCCTTCCCTTTTCCGGCAGTCTATCCTTATCAATAAATGTCCCTTTGGAGTTTATTGTACATGAAAAAACAAGGCCTGACAAGCCTTGTTTTTGTAAACTAAATTATTTTAAAATACTGAATCAATTCTTTGTCAGTCTGTAGCTTTTTAAAACCATAATTTTCATAAAGATTACATAAACTTTTGGATTCCTTACACTCCACCAGAACACAACTGCAAACAATTCGTTCTTTTACCTCATAGATTATACCAAATGCCTCACTGAGAATGTTCTCTATATGAAGTTTACTTTTTATTTTATTGCCATAAGACGTATCTAAAATATATTTTCCCAGTTGACCAATCAGAATAAAATGAATATTGCTATCCGATTTATTTAATCCTCTTTGCAATGCTTTTTTCTTTGTATTTGATACACATTTAGATATACCCAATACTTTATTTGATAAAGTAAAGTATCCTTCTATCCAAATTCTTCTTTCCTTATCTAATATGTCTTCATTTATTAAAAGATATGTAGAGCACCATTCCCTTTTTTCATATTCTAATGCCTTATACCTCAGAAAATTTTCAATATCATGATCCCTACTACATCTAAATTGATCAAGTATGGTTTGGATTGTATCTAACGATATTTTTTCACATAATTGTCTTAACGACCAAAGTACTGTTCTAATTTCTTTTTTCCTTCCTCATAAGACTTTGTGCAGTTTAATACTGAATGCGGCTTTTTCTTGTATTCTCTTATTAATTTATTACATGCCTTATCGCTTTTCACAACAAAATTCTTTTTAATTGAAGATGTTGCCATAGTATCAATATCCTCCTTCCAAATAACATATACTTTACCCGATTATTATACTGTCTTTCTCAAGTATACAAACAAAGCCCTGGTTAACCCAGGAGCTTTGCTGTCAGCAATCGTTCACGATTATTTTTTTACAGGGGAGTGCCCGGATCAGCCGACATGATTCCCTCAGCATGTGAGCCTGCGTTAATGAAAATACAAATTTTGGAAATATCTTTCTATCTATATGCTATGCGATATTTCCTGTTTTGTCAAGAGAATTTTGCGTTTTTAGAAAATTTTGGAGATTATTCTTTTTCAGAAAAGTCCAATATTCCGGTTGCGTTTCAGAATACAGCGCCCTCGCCGAGCGCACCACAAAATACAACAGGGAACCAGAATCTCTGGTTCCCCATCTCGTTTGCTGGTTTACTATTTACTTATTATAATTCACAATCTTTCCAAAGTCTGGCTTTAAGGAAGCGCCGCCTACCAGGCCGCCGTCGATATCCGGCTGTGCAAACAGCTCCGGTGCGGAAGCTGCCGATACAGAGCCGCCGTACTGGATGCGGATGGCCTCTGCCGTAGCCTCATCGTAAATCTCGCCGATGCAGGCACGGATAGCTGCGCATACTTCCTCGGCCTGCTCGGTGGTAGCCACCTTGCCGGTGCCGATGGCCCAGATGGGCTCGTAAGCGATAACTGCCGTCTTTGCCTGATCTGCCGTTACATTCTGGAAAGCAATCTTAATCTGCTGGCGGATCCAGTCAATGGTAATGCCCTGCTCTCTCTGGGTCAGGGACTCGCCGCAGCAGATAATCGGGGTGATGCCGTGCTCGAAGGCCTTTAAGATCTTCTTATTTACGGTCTCATCCGTCTCTGCAAAATACTCTCTTCTCTCAGAGTGGCCAATAATCACGTACTTCACGCCAGCGTCCGTCAGCATGGCCGGAGAAATCTCACCGGTGAAAGCGCCCTTCTCCTCGTAGTACATGTTCTCTGCACCGATCTGGATATTGGTTCCCTTTGCCGCCTCTACAGCCGGGATAATGTCGATGGCCGGTACGCAGAATACCACGTCCACCTCGTCATTAGCCACCAAAGGCTTTAAGGTCTCAACTAAAGCAACTGCCTCGGAAGGAGTCATGTTCATCTTCCAGTTGCCTGCAATGATCTTTTTTCTTCCCATTTTCTTTAACCTGCTTTCCTTACTTATTATCAGCTGCAGCAACGCCGGGCAGCTCCTTGCCTTCCAGGAATTCCAGGGAAGCGCCGCCGCCGGTGGAAATATGGGTCATCTTATCGGCAAAGCCCAGTCTCTTTACTGCGTTTACGGAATCGCCGCCGCCGATTACAGTGGTGGCATCTGCTAACTCTGCCACTGCACGGCAGATCTCCAGCGTACCCTCTGCAAAGTTGGCAAACTCGAATACGCCCATGGGGCCGTTCCATACTACGGTCTTAGCGCCTTCCAGAGCCTTCTTGTAAGCCTCGATGGTCTTCGGGCCGATGTCGAATCCAGACCAGCCGGCTTCCAGAACGTCTACAACCTTCTTCTCAGTATCATCCTTAAATTCCTTGCCCTCTACGTGGTCAACAGGAAGCAGCAGGTTTACGCCTCTGTCCTTTGCCTTCTGGATCATCTCCAGAGCGTAGTCTAACTGATCCTCCTCACATAAGGAGTTTCCGATCTCCTGGCCCTGTGCCTTTAAGAAGGTGTAAGCCATACCGCCGCCGATGATCAGGGTGTCTACCTTCTCTAACAGGTTGTTGATTACCTTAATCTTATCGGATACCTTAGCGCCGCCTAAGATCGCTGCGAAGGGACGTACCGGATTCTCAACAGCCTGTCCTAAGAACTTGATTTCCTTCTCCATCAGGTAGCCAACCACATTCTCCTGGGTGTACTTGGTTACGCCTACGTTGGAGCAGTGTGCACGGTGAGCGGTACCGAAAGCGTCATTGACGAAAACGCCGTTGTCGCAGAGAGCAGCCAGCTCCTTGGCATAATCCTCAGCAGCCGGATCCTTGCCGTACTTGGTCTCCTCTACACGGTAACGGGTGTTCTCTAACAGAAGTACCTGTCCATCCTCCAGGCCTGCAGCCAATGCCTGAGTCTCCGGGCCGGTTACCTTGGGATCGCTGACAAACTTCACCTCTACGCCCAGACGCTCGCTTAATGCGGGAGCAACAGGAGCCAGAGACATTGCCGGAACCGGCTCTCCCTTGGGCTTGCCTAAATGGGAGCACAGGATAACCTTAGCGCCCTGATCTAAGAGCTTCTTGATGGTGGGGATCGCTCCGTCGATACGATTGTAATTCTGGATCACGCCATCCTTTAACGGCACGTTAAAGTCGCAGCGAACCAGCACTTTCTTTCCCTTTAAATCCTTTAAATCATCTACAGTCTTCTTGTTCAGCATAATGAATATACTCCTTTCCGAATATGCGGCTGCCGCTCTCTGGAAGCAGACTGTCAAGTATGCGTCTGCCGCCATTTGGCCGGAAGCCGTCAAAAAAGGAGGCCGGCCCAAATGACCGGACCTCCTTAAGGTCTTAATTCATGAATAATGGGTTATCCCCATGAGAACGGATTAGCCTAACTCAGCGAAGTACTTAATGGTACGAACCATCTGGCTGGTATAGGAGTTCTCGTTGTCATACCAGGAAACTACCTGAACCTCATATAAATCGTCTGCGATCTTGCAAACCATGGTCTGGGTAGCATCGAATAAGGAGCCGTACTTCATTCCGATAACGTCGGAAGATACGATCTGATCCTCATTGTAGCCGAAGGACTCGGAAGCAGCAGCCTTCATAGCGGCGTTGATGCCTTCCTTGGTTACGTCGGTTCCCTTAACAACTGCGGTTAAGATGGTGGTGGAGCCGGTCGGTACCGGAACACGCTGTGCAGAGCCGATCAGCTTGCCGTTTAACTCCGGAATTACCAGGCCGATAGCCTTAGCTGCACCAGTGCTGTTGGGAACGATGTTGGCAGCGCCTGCTCTTGCTCTTCTTAAGTCGCCCTTTCTGTGAGGACCATCCAGGATCATCTGATCGCCGGTGTAAGCGTGAATGGTGCTCATGATACCAGACTGAACGGGAGCATAGTCATTTAATGCCTTTGCCATAGGAGCCAGGCAGTTGGTGGTACAGGAAGCTGCGGAGATGATCTTGTCATCAGCGGTTAAGGTGTTCTCATTTACGGAGAATACGATGGTCTTTAAGTCATTTCCAGCAGGAGCGGAAATAACAACCTTCTTAGCGCCGGCATCGATGTGAGCCTGAGCCTTATCCTTAGAGCAGTAGAAACCGGTGCACTCTAATACAACGTCTACGCCTAACTCGCCCCATGGCAGATCAGCTGCCTTCGGCTCCTTGTAGATGGTGATCTTCTTGCCGTCAACGGTAATGGAATCCTCGCCAGCCTCTACAGTGTGCTTGCCCTCGCCGATGTGTCCGCAGTATCCGCCCTGTGCAGTGTCATACTTTAACAGGTTTGCCAGCATCTTGGGATCGGTTAAGTCGTTGATTGCTACAACGTCATATCCCTCTGCGCCGAACATCTGACGGAAAGCCAGACGGCCAATACGTCCAAAACCATTAATTGCTACTTTTACTGCCATGATTGAATTCCTCCTATTATTTATTACTTAAAAATTTGTTAAATAATAATCAACCTCTTCATATTGTACCTAATTTCCTTTGAAATAGCAAGTCCTTTTTCACTGGAATCACGGATTTTATGTAATTTTTACGTTTTGTCCTCATTGATTTTTCACATCTTCCCGAAACGCCTCCCAGGCCTCCTCATGATCCACAAAATACAGGGGACAGGCCTTTCCGCTGACATCGTAATGGCGGATCACATCCTCCCTGCCGATTTTCACCGCATCGCAGAGCCAGGCCGTAAGCTTTACCAGCGACTGATAGGTGGCATCGGTGAATTTCCCCGTCTCATCCGGATGGCAGCACTCAATGGAAATGGTATCGTAGTTCCGGTTATTCGAAGCGTAAGCAATCTCGTCAATGGGGATGCACTGGATAATCTCCCCCTCCAGCCCAATCACAAAATGGGCGCTGGCACTGGTGCCGCCCTCCTGGCCCTGGTCGGCCAGCCCATCAAAATAATTCCGGTTCTGCTCAGCTGTAGAGCCGGGGTTGGCCACATAGTGCACCACAATATCATTTACATATTGAAGGGACACTGCAGGCCTGGAATAAATGTTTTTTCTTATTAAATCCTGCTCAATCCAGTCCGGCATCTCAATAGAAGACAGCTCCACCCTGGGGCCGGCCTCCCTGCCCCAGCGATACCACCCGGCGCCCATTCCGGCCAGAAAGGCAGAAAAAATCACCAGGACACCGCAGAGAAAGGACAGCACCGCCCCTCGGCAGCCCCCTCGCCGCCTGCCGCCAGAAGAGCCTCCTCCCCGTCTCCGGCTGCGGCTGCTCTCATTTTCACGAAGCCGGGCTGGCTGCCGCATCTGGGCAGAACGGCGGCTGCGGTAAGAGCCATTCCCGCTCCGGGTCTCTCCGCCTCCCTCCAGCACAATCCAGCCTTCCTGATTTCTCTCATCCCGATTTTCCTCTGCACTGGCTGCTTCCCTGAGCGTGTGCCAGCGCTGCTCTCCGCTGGCTGCAGCAATCCATACGTTCCGTTCTCCACCTGCCATGCTTATTCCTCCTTGTCTCCTGCTGTCCTGCCGCAATGCCTTCTTAAGCTCCGGCATCCTGTTTTTAGTCTATCCTCATTGTCCTTTTCTGTCAATTTTTGTCTCTTTTCCATTTCCTACAATTTTCTTACATGAATGATCACAGATTTCAGGCTATTCATTCACTGCTCTCTTTCCATTCCATGCGCTGAAACGTCTTTTTATCTATAAGTATTTTTAATAGAACCACCTGATTGTATTATCTATATGAAATATGGTAAACTATTTATGGTATTTTGCTTTTTTACAAGATCACGATTGAACACATTTGGAGGATAATAAACAATGGGTGGATTTTTTGGCGTAACCTCGAAGGAAGACTGCGTAATGGATCTTTTTTTCGGAACAGACTACCATTCTCATCTGGGAACCCGCAGAGGCGGCATGGCCGTCTACGGCTCCAAGGGATTCCAGCGCAGCATTCATAATATTGAAAATTCTCCTTTCCGAACGAAGTTTGAACGGGATGTGGAGGAGCTGGAAGGCCGGTCCGGCATTGGCTCCATCTCAGATAATGAGCCGCAGCCCCTTCTGATTCAGTCCCACCTGGGAAGCTTTGCCATCGTAACGGTAGGCAAGATCAATAATGAAGAAGAGCTGATTCATCAGGCCTACGAAAACGGCCATATTCATTTTATGGAAATGAGCGGCGGGCGGATCAATGCCACAGAGCTGACTGCTTCTATTATTAATCAGAAGCAAAGCCTGGTGGAGGGGCTTCTCTACGCCCAGGAAATGATTAAAGGTTCTATGACCATACTGCTTCTCACACCGGAAGGCATCTATGCTTCCCGCGACCGCTACGGGCGTACTCCCGTGATGATTGGACGCAAGGACAATGCCTTCTGTGTCTCCTTTGAAAGCTTCGCCTACATTAATCTGGGATACCACGATTATTCCGAGCTTGGCCCCGGCGAGATTGTGCTGGTTTCCGCAAACGGCGTCCAGTCCTTAAGCAAGCCCCGCAATGAGATGAAGATCTGCTCCTTCCTGTGGGTTTACTACGGCTACCCCACCTCCAGCTACGAGGGAGTAAATGTTGAGGACATGCGCTACCGCTGCGGGCGGATCCTGGCCCAGAGAGATATGGGCTGCCGCGGCTGTTCCGGCTGCAGCAGTGTGGGGAAGGACATTCATCCCGATGTGGTGGCTGGTGTTCCCGACTCCGGTATCGCCCACGCCATCGGCTACGCCAACGAATCAGGCATTCCCTTTGCGCGGCCCTTTATCAAGTATACGCCTACCTGGCCCCGTTCCTTTATGCCCCAGAATCAAAGCCAGCGGAACCTGATTGCCAAGATGAAGCTGATTCCGGTCAATGCCCTGATCCAGGGAAAGAGCCTGCTTTTAATTGACGATTCCATCGTCCGCGGCACACAGCTGGGCGAAACCACGGAATTTCTCTACGAGAGCGGTGCAAAGGAAGTGCATATCCGTCCAGCCTGCCCGCCTCTGCTCTTTGGCTGCAAGTACCTGAATTTCTCCCGCTCCAACTCTGAGCTGGATCTGATTACCCGGCGAATCATCCGGGAACGTGAGGGGGACAATGTCTCTGATGAGGTTCTGGCCGACTACGCCAATCCAGACAGCCAGAATTATCAGGAAATGATCGAGGAAATCCGTCGGCGGCTGAATTTTACCTCCCTGAAGTATCACAGGCTGGATGATCTGATTGAATCCATCGGCATCAGCCCGGATAAGCTGTGCACGTACTGTTGGAATGGAAAAGAATAAAAGAACGGCTGACTGCTTAAATGTATGACGAAGAGTAAATGTATAACTGATTAATAAATGCGTCCCAGATCAGAAAGCTTTCCTGAGAGGGACGCATTTTTATGGACTTCTTTTTTCCAGGGCAGACTTTCATTTTCACCGCCTGGCCTTTTTCAAAAAACGCTATAAGGACTTGGCCCGCTCTGCAATGTTCTGCTGGAAATTAATCACCTGATGCTGATACTCTCCCTCCATATAAGGAGAGGTAATGATAAAATCTGCTGATGCCTTGTTATTGGCAATGGGAATATCGTAAACCTGGGCAATGCGCAGCAGCGCCTTTACATCCGGGTCATGGGGCTGAGCTGTCAGCGGGTCAGAAAAGAAAATCACCAGATCCACACGACCTTCCACAATTTTCGCTCCGATCTGCTGGTCGCCGCCCAATGGGCCGCTGTTGTATCCCTTCACCGGAAGGCCAGTGGCCTCAGTAATCATCCTGGCCGTAGTTCCTGTTCCGCACAGAAAATGACCCTTTAAAATCTCCTTGTGTTCATCGCACCACTGGATCAGCTCATGCTTCTTCTGGTCATGAGCAATCAGCGCAATGGTCTTCACCTTTCCAATAGTAAGTGTCAAATAGTCCATAGGCAATTCCTCCTTTTCCGGCGCTGTTCCTTACTATACCCTGTTCTTTTATCGCCTGGTGAATTGATTTTCAGCATCCTCATCTTCATTTTAGCATCCCATACAGAAGATATCCAATAAATTTTGGGTAAATTTTGCTGTTCTTTTTTTATTTTTTTCATTTTCCTACTACACAAAACGGAAAATATCATGTATAATATCTAGGTTCGCAAGTATTTGGTTGTGTGCTTCAATTTTTCAGCACCACATTTTGGAGACGTATCGAAGTGGCCATAACGAGCTTGACTCGAAATCAAGTTGTCGGGTAACCGGCACGTGGGTTCGAATCCCACCGTCTCCGCTTTCATACGTACACTGCTCGTGTACTGTTAAGACCGCCGCATCATGGATTTTCTCTCCAGGATGGGCGGTCTTTATTTATCTTGCAAAAATGTATTTAAATCATAAGGAGGATAATCGTTATGCAGCGGAAACAATTGTACCTCGCCATAGAATTACAGCCGGAAGTCATCTGCAGGCTTGAGAAAATGAATCAGGAAATTCATCTCGATCGGTTCATGCCATTTATCCAGAGGCTGACCAATCCTGCCACCGCAGCAGAAGCGTACTTGGCACTAAAGGAGCTTACCGAACCAGATCCGGCCAATTTTCTCATGCTGTACTGCCAGATGGAAGCCGCCAGGCACACAGCAGACCGATATCAGGAAATGGGAATAGGCCAGCATATTTTTATCGACACCATGAAATGCTTTCCCAGATTCCTCAATGAGTGCAAAGCAAGAACAGGGCGGCTGTATTTTGACCGCGGATGGTGGACATACCGTCAGATCAGCATGACCTTGTTTCGAATCGGCCAGTTAGAATATGAGCGCTCAGTGCTGAATGGAGAAAACGTAATTAAACTTCACATTCCATCCGATGCAGATTTGTCGCCAGAGAAGGTAAGCGAATCTCTCCGTCAGGCAACAGCATTTTTTCACATGGTATACCCCGATTTTGTCTTTTCACAGTTTGCCTGCAACTCCTGGCTTCTTTCTCCCGCCTTAAAGCCCTTCCTCTCTCAGGATTCCCATATTCTGAACTTCCAGAAACGCTTCACGCTGCTTTCTCAGAATTCAGAAAACAGAGAATTTATCCAATGGCTCTTTCAGGTGCCGGAGGATACAGAGCCGGTAAATCTCCCAGAAAAAACTAGTCTTCAAAGAGGGGTGAAGGCCTTGCTGCTAAGCGGCGGAAATGTTGGAAATGCCTATGGCGTTATCTGCATTTGACGACCTTCTCTTACTTGCCGAAATAGCTGTTAATCCCTGCCAGCAGGCCGTTTGCCAGTACTTCCATTGCTGCGGCTGAGTGATCGGAGACCTTGTCTCCAAGCTCAATATCCACGCTGGGTACAGTGGAATAAGAGGTTTGGGTCAGATCCATAGCCATGGAGCCGCCGGAAAAAATCTTCACACCGGCAGTTCTGAGCCCTGCAATCAGGTTTTCCCCCAGGTTATTGTGCTTCTGCCAATTGGAAGCCACCGGCTCCATGGCCCGGTAGGAAGCCACATTCGGCACGCTCATATAGAAGGCGCCTTTATCACTGGTTGTAGAGTCCCAATGAAGCGCAATATGACAATCTGCCGTATTGTTGGCAATGACCGTCCTGGCGATATTGTCTAACTGCACATCATCGCTCTCCCGGATCATTACCACATCATATCCGTCAGCCAGAAGCTTATCCTTCAAAACCTTCGCCAATGCAAGGGTCACATCCCGCTCTGGCGTCCCGTCAGCAAAGGTCATCCCGCTGGAAACAGCTGCAGCCTTTATCGCTCCGCTGGCGGTTGACCCTCCAGTCACCTTAGGCGTGCCATCCGGATGGCAAAATGTCTTCACACTCTCACCGCCGCTGGTACCGTGGCCCGCGTTCACACAAACGGTAATCTCCTTGCGGTTTGCAGATCCTGAACGGTACATCACTGCAGCGCCGGTCTTTATGGCTGAATAATTGGCATACAACCAGTTTTCATCCACTGTAATCATGCTGCCATCGGCAATCTCTGCCTTCGTCCCATTCGCCGTTCCCGTTCCGGATGCCGCCCCAGCTTCAGATGCCGCTCCAGGTACTGCTGCTGAGGTTCCCTGAGAACCTGTTTCCTGAACGCCTGCTGTTCCCTGGGATTCTGCTGTCTCCTGAGAACCAGCTGTCCCCTGGGAACCTGCGGTCTGGGAATCAGCCGCACCGCCGCCCGAAGTGCCGGTTCCGCCAGGCTGTCCGGAAGAAATGTATGTTTTGAACACATAAAGCACCTGTCCCTGGTAACTCACCCGGCACCAGTCATCGCTGTCGCCAGTACGGCTGAGGGCAGCTCCGTTATTGAGCACCGTGTATATATTTGAGGGATCCGCCGTAGTAGGCGATGTGCGCAGACGTACCTGATTTCCCTTTATGTATACCGTATCCGCCACATCCGTAAACGCCGGTGCAGGCGCCATGGCAAATTCTGTCTCCTTTTCGCTTACGGAGGGAAGTATATTCTGCACATTTTCCTCACTGCCGCTCAACTCTGCGTCTGCTGCCACTACGGTTCTTAAGTCAACAGCATCGTATCCTCTGCCGCACCCTGATGCAAGTGTACCAGTCACCGCAGCCGTCAGGATCCACACTGCCTGCCGATTCCATTTCTTTCTTGTCACGTTTTGTTCCTCCTCTGCCTAAATGCAGCCATTTTTTGGCTGTCACTGCTTTTCTCAGTTTACTACAGGCAGCTGATTTTGTAAATACAACAGTGTTTTCCGTTTTCTGACAGAATTCTTTCTACAAGCTGATTCGCCTCCATCACCGGCAACACCAAACAGGCCATCTGCCGCAGACTGTAAAGAAGAAGCGTTTTTACTGTCCGCACATCCTCCGCGCTATTCCAGAGCCGTTCCATATCATAATCATCGGTATTCCCACACCGGGCTGTGCACATAGCGCAGCCTGGTGCTGCTTTATCCTTGGCCTCTTTCACCATGGCGATTAGCTTCTCAAAATCATAGTCTATCTCTCCACAATCTGGCCGTCTGTGGAAATAACCACAACATTCCAGGGAATAAATTTTCCGCTGTTTTTCATGGCAGCTACCGCTGCTTTCTCGATTCCTCCACAGCAGGGAACTTCCATACGCACAATGGTAACGCTTTTTATCGCATTTTCCCGAAGAATCTCCGTAAGTTTCTGACTGTAGTCCCCCCCATCCAGCTTGGGACATCCCACCAGCGTAATCCGATTCCGGATAAATTCCTGATGAAAATTTCCATAAGCATATGCTGTGCAGTCTGCCGCAATCAAAAGATGAGCGCCGTCAAAATAAGGGGCCCGAGCTGGAACCAGCTTAATCTGAACCGGCCACTGGCGCAGCTGAGACTGAGGTACTGCTGACGGGCTGACCGCCGCCGCTAATTCCGATGAGCGGTTAAGACTCTTTGCCTGACTTCCCGGGCATCCGCAGGGCAGAACCTCTTTTTTTGTCTCAGCTGGATCCTCATCTCTGCCTGTCATTTTCCGTCTATTCTCCATCACTGCCGCCTCATCATAGGCAGCTGCCTCCCGCTCAATAAAACGAATCGCTCCCTCAGGACAGGCTGGAAGACAATCTCCCAAACCGTCACAGTAATCATCCCGAAGAAGCTTCGCCTTGCCATCCACCATTCCTATAGCGCCCTCATGACAGGCAGCCGCACATAACCCGCATCCATTGCAAAGTGTCTCATTAATTTCAATAATTTTTCGTATCATAATAATCTCCTTCCAGAGCCCTTCACCGCAAAGTTCTTTTCATGACCCTGCTGTAATTTTAACCGGTTTTCGAAGGAAAGTATGTTGTTCTAACAACAAAAAGCGGCGGAAGTCTTATAAAATCGTTCCGCCGCCGATCACCACATCTCCCTGATAAAAAACTACAGCCTGGCCAGGCGTAACTGCTCGGACTGGCTCACAAAAGGAGCAGGAAACCTTATCCTCTCCGACTGCACGCAGCTGACAGAGAGCTCCCTTATGGCTGTAGCGAATCTTCGCCATAACCTCCATCCCCTCCTCTGGCAGCTTTTCCACAGCCATCCAGTTCAAATTTCCGCACAGCAGAGACCTGGAGAATACATCTTCGCCCTCTCCAATTACCACCTCATTGGTCTCAGGCCGGATTTCTTTCACAAAAATCCGCCTGCCGGCAGACAGCCCTAGTCCCCGCCGCTGCCCGATGGTGTAATGGGTAATACCCCTGTGCCGTCCCAGTATATTTCCTTCTGCATCGACAAAGTTTCCCTCCGGAAGCGTCTTTCCGCTGTATTCGGAAATAAATGAAGCATAGTCATGATCTGGTATGAAGCAAATCTCCTGGCTGTCCGGTTTATTGGCTACCGGCAGGCCAATTTCCTCTGCAATACGGCGAATCTGCTCCTTAGTATACTGCCCCACCGGCATCAGTGTCCGTGACAGCTGTTCCTGGGTCAGATTGTAAAGCGCATAGGTCTGGTCCTTTGCTGCTGTAGCTGAAACCTTCAGCGCTCTTCTCCCATTGGAGAGAAGAGCAATCTGTGCATAATGGCCTGTGGCAATATAATCTGCTCCCAGGCCCAATGCCCGGTGAAGGAGAGCTTCCCACTTAACATAACGGTTGCAGGCGATGCAGGGATTAGGCGTCCTGCCATGAAGATATTCCTCCACAAAGTAATCAATCACATGACAGCGAAATTCTTCTTTAAAATTCATCACGTAATAAGGAATCTCCAAATACTCTGCCACCCGTCTGGCATCTTCCACAGCACTTAAGCCGCAGCATCCGCCTTCCTCCTCAATCTCCGCATCCGGCTGGTCCTGCCAGATCTGCATGGTCACACCAATCACCTGGTACCCCTGCTCTTTCAAAAGGTATGCAGCTACGGAAGAATCGACACCTCCCGACATTCCCACAATTACTTTCTTTCCCAGATTTTCTTCCATGTTCCTGCCGTTTCCTTCTGCCTTTCCGTTAATTGTACACATATCCTTTTCCATGGCTCAGCCTTCTGCCCTCCGGTGCATTAATACTCCTCTTCTTCCTCTTCCTCGCTGATATCGCTCTTTGGCTTTTCCAGGCCTTCGATGGCAATATGATTCTTCTGGGCATAATCCCACAAAGCCGCATGAATAGCCTCCTCTGCCAGCAGAGAACAGTGCACCTTTACCGGCGGAAGGCCATCAAGAGCCTCCATTACCGCCTTATTGGTCACCTTCATGGCCTCCTGAACAGATTTTCCCTTCACCATTTCCGTAGCCATACTGCTGGTAGCCACTGCCGCACCGCAGCCAAAGGTTTTGAATTTTACATCCTGGATAATCTGATTCTCGTCAATATCCAGATAAATTCTCATAATATCGCCGCACTTGGCATTTCCCACAGTTCCCATGCCGCTGGCGTTTTCAATCTCTCCCACATTCCTGGGATGCTCAAAATGGTCCATTACTTTTTCTGAATACATGCTCTTCTCCTTCTTTCTCTGCTTATTTTCCGTGCTTTATAAAATCCTCGTACAATGGGGACATATTCCGAAGCCGCTCAACAATCCTGGTAATCTGATCTGCCACATAATCCATCTCTTCCCTGGTATTTTCCTGGCTCAAGGTTAAACGCAGTGATCCATGGGCAATTTCATGGGGAAGGCCAATAGCCAGCAGCACATGTGAAGGATCCAGAGACCCTGAAGTACAGGCAGAACCGCTGGAGCCGCAGATGCCTGCCATATCCAGCATGATTAAAAGAGATTCTCCTTCAATGAACTGGAAGGAAAAATTACAGTTATTGGGCAAGCGGCAGGTTCTGTGTCCGTTCACCCGGGTGTAGGGCACCTGCGCCAGGACCTTTTCCATAAGATAATCTCTGAGTTCTGCTTCCCTCCGGCTCCGCTCTTCCATAGATGCCATCGCAATCTCTGCTGCTTTTCCAAAGCCTACGATGCCCGGCACATTTTCTGTACCGGCACGGCGCTTCCTCTCCTGGGCGCCTCCATGCACAAAGGAGCGGATCTTAATTCCTGTACGGATATATAAGAAGCCAATCCCCTTAGGCCCATTTATCTTATGGGCGCTGGCGCTCATCATATCGATATTATATTCGTCTACGTTAATCGGAACATGACCGTAAGCCTGCACAGCATCTGTGTGGAAAGGGATTCCATTTTCTCTGGCAATCCGGCCAATCTCCTTTACCGGCTCAATAACGCCAATTTCATTGTTGGCAAACATTATAGAAATCAAAATCGTGTCTGGTCGGATGGCTTTCTTCAATTCATCCAGTTTTACCATACCGTCTTCATCTACATCCAGATAGGTAACCTCGTACCCCTGCTTCTCCAGATGCTCACAGGTATGAAGAACCGCGTGATGCTCAATCTTGCTGGTAATGATATGCTTTCCCTTTTTCCCAAAAGCCTCAGCTGCCGCTTTGATCGCCCAGTTATCCGATTCACTGCCTCCGGCCGTAAAATAGATCTCCTGAGTCTTTGCTCCGATGGACTGGGCCAGAATCTCCCTTGCATCCGTCACCGCCTTTTTGCTGATTCCGGAAAATTCATATACCGAAGAAGGATTTCCATAATATTCCGTAAAATAAGGAAGCATTGCCTCTACTACCTGCGGATCTGTTCTGGTTGTGGCTGCGTTATCCAGATAGATCATCTTTTTATCTTCACTCATATTGAATCCGCCTTTCTGAAAAATTAACATTATCTATCTTCTGCGAATCTGCCATAACCGTCAGGGCAGAATCCTCGTTAGAATACTGTCCAAGCAATGGCAGATTTCGTTTATGAGACATCTTTCGTGTCGAGGTTTACTATACCACATATTTCCTACTAATTCAATATGATTTTAGATATTTAAGTGTTCTGCCAACCATCCCTCAGCCCCTCAGTAAAACGAATCGAGATTATAAATCTTCTTTTTCTGCAAAACAGAGATTATAAAGGGAATATGACACAGTCTCCTGCCCTTATACTAAAACAAAGATTCTGAAGGGAAAGGCTGAATAAATGAATACAAAAAATAATTTTATTGGTGAACGTGTCACAACGCTTCGTCTGGCGAAGGGAATTTCCGAATATTCCCTCAGCAAAAACATTGGCAAATGCAACAACTATATAAATAAAGTCTCTTCCGGGGCAATCACACCAACAATTCCTACCTTATCCTTAATCTGTGATTTTTTCGGAATCACTTTATCACAGTTTTTTCAGGATGAAAGCACCTATGTCTCTCCTGTTGCATCGCAGATCGCTTCCCGGCTTCCTGCATTAAATGAAGAACAGCTTGAAAGTCTCCTTGCCATTATCCGCGCAATGGAAAGCGGGGCAAAACCAACTCAGGAAACGAAGAAAAAGGTCAGACATACCGGAAAATCTAATAAGCTTTGATTTTCAAGAAGGCAAAAAGTGTGCGCTTGGCGCACACTCGCGCCGGAGCGCGGCTGCGCCAGCAGCCATGTTCCTTTGCGCGAAGTACGCATCCCTGCAAAACATTCTCTCCCTGCCAGTCATCGGTAAAACTACCTGCTTAAAACATATCTTTTGTCTATCTCTCATATTCTATATTAATTTTCTGTTTTACGGGAGCCGTTATGCCATCCATTCCCCTTTCTCCACAAAAACGTGCATTTCTGACTGGCACGATCCTGTTGACCGGAACCGGATTTGCCTGCAGGATTCTCGGATTTTTTTATCGGATTTTTCTGTCCCGCACTATTGGAGCTGAAGGTCTGGGTATCTATAATATGGTACATCCCGTCTTCAGTATCTGCTTTGGGCTCTGCGCCGGCTCTATCCAGACCGCCCTTTCTCAGTACGTAGCAGGCCATCAGAAAAAAAGTTCCCTCGTTTTCCGAACAGGTCTTATTCTCTCACTGGGTCTTTCTTTTATCCTGGCACTCTGTATTTGCCGGTTTTCCACATTTATTGCCTCTCATATCCTGATGGAGCCAAGCTGTGAACCATATCTCCTTATCATGGCTCTCTCCGTTCCCTTTGCCGCACTCCACGCCTGCATTAATGGCCTTTATTACGGCATGCAGAAATCCCATGTGCCTGCATTTTCTCAGGTAGCTGAACAGATTATCCGCATGGTGGCTGTATTTGCTATTGTCCAGCTAAACCAGCAGAATGGTCAGACTCTCACCGTCTCTCTGGCCGTGTATGGACATCTTATCGGCGAGATCGCATCAGCCGCGTTTCTTCTTTTCTGCATGCTGTTTTTCCCGCCGGTTCCGCGCCAGCAAAAACAGCCTGCATCCTCCCTCCATGAGCTGGGCACATCCGGTATCTGCCTTCTGGGACTGGCACTGCCATTAATGGCTAACCGGCTTGTTTTAAATCTTTTAAGCAGTGCTGAAGCCATCTGGATTCCCAACCGCCTTACTGCATTCGGCCTGAGCAGTACTGCTGCATTCTCCGTGTATGGTGTCCTTACTGGAATGGCACTGCCTTTTATTATGTTCCCCTCTGCCATTACCAATTCTCTTGCTGTGCTCCTGCTTCCTGCTGTAGCCCAATCACAGGCAGAGGGCAATCATCAGAGGATTTCTCAGGCTGTATCCATGGCACTGCGCTACAGCCTGTATATGGGAATTCTTTGCACAGGTGTCTTCTGCCTTTACGGGAGAGAGCTGGGAACCAGCGTATTTCAAAATCCCTCTGCCGGGTCATATATTCGGGTGCTGGGATGGCTCTGTCCCTTTATGTATCTGGCAACGACGCTGGGAAGCATACTCAATGGCCTTGGCAAAACATCAGCCACATTTCTGCAGCATGTATGTGCGCTGTCTCTACGTCTGTTTTTTGTGCTGGCCGGCATCCCTAAGCTGGGAATGAAGGCATATCTCATTGGAATCCTAGCCAGTGAAATCTTTCTTGCAGTCTGGCATCTGGTCACGCTGAAAGGCATGATTTCTTTTGCCTGGAATGCATCAGAAATTATTGCGAAGCCTGCACTTATACTTATCCTGAGCAGCTGGATCAATCAAAAGCTCTGGTACATTGTAATGCTCCTTTTTCATCCCACCCTGCTGGAACCGGGAGCCCCATTAGCCTTTTGGGGAGCTGCTCTTCGCATACTGACCTTGTGTCTCCTTTACGGTTCGTTTCTGGCTGCATGGCATATACTGAAAAAGCGCTCATAAGAACGTGATTTTTAATTTTCCCAAAGGACTATCTGCATGAAACGGCATGGTATTCTCCAGCTGATAAGCGGCTATGCCGTTTCCATCTTCTCAATCCGCATCTCCAGCTCTTCTGTCTTGTGAAGCAGGATTGTTACCGCATCATTGCTGCAGCGAAGTGCATTCAGCTCCCCTTCTATCTGTGTCAACCTCTGGCTCACTTTATCAATCTTTCTCCCATTAATTTCAAACAAGCGTGCCATCTCATCGAGCATCATGCTTTCTGACCGCTTAAACCGCTTATCCATGGTAGTATAGAATGATTTAGATACACTATTAATCTTTTGATTTAATGATCCCGATACACCATCGATTTTATCATTCAGTGATGTCGATACACCGTCGATCCTCTCATTCAATGATATTGATACATCATCGATCTTTTCATTCAGTGACATCGATACGCCGTCGATTTTTTCATTCAATGATATTGACACATCGTCGATTTTTTCATTCAATGATATTGACACATCATCGATCTTTTCATTCAGTGACATCGATACGCCGTCGATTTTTTCATTCAATGATATCGATACATCATCGATCTTTTCATTCAGTGACATAGATTCTCAATCGATGTTATCATTCAGTGACATCGATACTCCATCGATCTTCTCATTCAATGACATCGATACACCATCGATCTTTTCATTCAATGACATCGATACATCATCGATCT
>JAGHER010000112.1 GCA_017889125.1 Lachnospiraceae bacterium | reverse complement strand
TTCGTAGTTTGTTCCTGCATCGGCTTCTAATATCGTAATTTTTATCCAGCTGGTTTTCACCGGCCGGTTCAGTACCACCGCTTCTGTGGTTGTGTAGCCGGAAAATACAGCTTCCTGCTGCCAGCCGCCCTCACATTCGATCAAGACCTTCCTCGGTCTGCCGTTCCGCTCCATTGTGCGGTCACTTTTTTGATAGCCAGGGTCAAATTCTACCGCAAACAGATCCATATCCGAGCCATCATTGGCGGACAGCCGAATCCATTCATTGATGCCTACGCCGGAGACGCCTTCCACCCATGCGGTCTGCAGACTGCCGTCAACGGCATTTTGCGCAATGTGGGTTCTTCCGTATTCCGACAGCTCTGAGGATGCGGATGCGGTTATGCCAGTTAACTGCGGAAGGTGTTCATTTTTACTTAAGGAAATCAGGGTGTATCCATAAACACTTGACGGATTCCTTTTTACCTCCGCAGAGAAGCGTCCTAATACATGGATGGAAATATTGTCCACAAACACCGCAGTGCCGGACACAGTAATCCGCTCACCCATTTGGGATAAATTCTGGGCAATTAAGGTGGTGCGCTCGCCGTCTGCAATTCCCACAAGCAATTCATTTCCAGATACCACTGTATTGTCTGTCCGAATGCTTGCAGGGTAATCCCGGCCAAGAGTATCCCGGGAAAGCTCCTGAACGCGCTCCATGGAAAAGGCAAGCTTTCCGTCCTGGGTGTACCGGGCTTCGGAGCGGTATGCATTGTCCCACAAAAGCTTTGTGCTGAGCATAGCGCAGATTGCCTCGCCGCTCCACTGAGTGGTGTCGCCGGTCTGGCTGTCGGCATAGCTGCAGCCAACCAAAAGGGCATTTATGGCTTCAAGTTCCTTTTCTTTGCTGGATGTATCGCTTATTCCGCTGGTATTTGCAGCAGCATTTGCTTCTGGGAATGGCCGCCTCTCTGCAGGCCCCGTTTCTGTGGCCCTCGTTTCCTCAGCTCTTGTCTCCGCAGCCCCCTTTTCCTGTGCTGCAGTTTTCTGTGCTGCGTTTTTCTGTGCCGCAGAGCCCGCTTCAACATACCCGCAGGAGGTGCTCACCGCCGCAGTCAGAAGCAATGCCAAACCCAAACAAAAATACTTTTTCATCCTCATCCACCTTAACCAAATTCTCTATTCCGCGTCCTCTTCCAGCGCCTCCACCAGGAAACTTACCGGCCGGAAGCCATCATTGCAGGAAAGCATGACCGACCGGGGATTTTTCATCCAGCCGTCATAAAAATTTTCGCCGCCGTGAGACAAAGCCAGGACAAAGGGGGACATGGTGTCCCAGGCGCTATTGCACAGCCCTCCCGGCTTCTCCCAGCCGTTGGCGATAAATATCTGGCCAGTCTCCATATCGCAGGCATTTTCCATGGGATTTTCGTATCGCTCCATCAAGTCCGGGTAGCTGGCCTTGCGCATCACTGTTATTCTGCATTTCTTCACGGGTGGTTCCTCCTTGCATTCTGCTGTGAGACAGCGGGTTCGCATCCTGTTATGGGAGTCGTGGCTCGCATAACATCACGAAGAGCGGTGTCGACTCCTGCCATGTAAGGCGGACTCGCCAGCCTTCTCCCCCAGCAGACGGATTGTTTGTTCTTTATCCTATTTCTATTTAATACGAAATCCGGGCGGCGTCAAGTGGTTTTGCTTCTGTTTAAAATTCAACAATCAAAAACAACCGGAAAATCAATCGTAAAAAAATACAATTGATTTTCTGCGCATTTCCGCGTATACTATAAGCAATAAAATCGGAAATGAGGCATAGCGTATGCGTGAGACCAGAACAACGGAATTCAAAGAAACGATCACAAACACATTTTTAAAAACAGTAAGTGCCTTTTCGAATTATGATGGCGGTGAAATATGGTTTGGCCTTGATGATAACGGGAATCTCAAAGGCCTGCCGGATGTAAAGCAGGCGTGTCTGGATATTGAAAACAAAATTAATGACAGCATTACTCCCCAGCCGGACTACACCCTGGAACTGCAGAATAATGACCGGACGATAAAGCTGACGGTAAAAAGTGGGCTTCAAAAGCCATATTTATACAAATCAAAAGCATACAAACGGAATGATACTGCTACGATAGAAGTTGACTCACTGGAGTTATCAAGGCTGATTTTGCAAGGAAAAAATATTCGCTTTGAAGAATTACCCTGTGAAGATCAGGAGCTGACATTTGATACTTTATGCCGAAAATTAAAGGAATGCATCCAGCTTGAATCCTTTAATCAGGACACTTTGAAAACGCTGAGTTTATATAACAGCACCATTGGATACAATAATGCGGCTGGTATTTTGGCAGATAAAAATCATTTCCCTGGAATTGATCTTGTGAAGTTTGGAGAAAGCATCAGCATTATTCATAAACGGGCGACCTTTGACCATATGTCCATTTTGACCGTATATGAAAAGGTATTAGAGGTATTCCGCGATTATTATCAATATGAAGAAATACAAGGTGCCGATCGGAAAAAGGTAGAGAAAATACCGGAGGCTGCATTTCGGGAAGCAATTGCAAATGCATTAATTCACCGGACGTGGGACGTGGATGCACAAATAAAAGTTTCCATGTTTGATGACCGAATCGAAATCATTTCTCCGGGAGGACTGCCGCCGGGAATAACGGAAGCTGAGTATTTGTCAGGAAAGCTTTCCATTCTAAGAAACCGGAATCTTGCTAATGTATTTTACCGGTTAGGCTTTGTCGAAATATTTGGCACGGGAATTACTCGAATAAAACAGCTCTACGAAGAAGGATTGAAGCAACCGGACTTTGAAGTGTCGGAAAATGCCATTAGGATCGTACTCCCCGTTTTTGAGACTAACCTGAATTTAACGGAAGACGAAAGAAAAGTCTATAAAGTTTTGAGCAGAACCATGCTGAAATCCATCAGCGAAATTGCTCCGCATGCCCCGTTTGGCAAGTCGAAAACAACGCAGCTGCTGAAAGAAATGGAGAAAAAGGGCGTTGTGAAAATTGAAGGCAGGGGGAGAGGTACGAAGTACGTGATAAAATAGAACCGTAAATTGAGCAGGCCTGGGCCTTTGGTGAAACGCCAGACCTGCTTGCAGAACGATTTTACAGAAAGATTCTATACCGCCGAATATAGGCCTGCTTTACCAGCGTGACCAGCACCATATATCCGCAGATAATGGCCGCAAGCCAGAGGCCGTACACCGCGGGAAGGGGCGCAAGGCCCAGCGCCGTCCCCAGAAGAGTAAAGGGAATCACAGCGGCGGCCGCCATACCCAGGGCGGTGAGAGAAGTCACCTGCCAAGCCGCCCGGCTCTGGATAAAGGGGAGCTTCGGCGTGCGGAGCATATGGATGACCAGCGCCTGGGTCAGCATGGATTCAATGAACCATCCCGCCCGAAATACCGCCTCGCAGGCTTCCCGCAGTTCTCCGGCAGGAAGCTCATGGTACAGCTGCCCGCCTGCCGCCATGGGGCAGATGATAAAATACATCAGCAGGAAGGCGGCGATATCAAAAAGGGAACTTACAGGCCCCATCCACAGCATAAAGCGGCTGATGCCGGAGGCGTCCCAGCTTTTGGGGCTTTTTAAAAATTCCTGGTCCACATTGTCCCGGGAAAGGGCTGCGCAGGAAAGATCATAAATCAGATTCAGCAAAAGCAGCTGCACTGCCGCCATGGGAAGGAAGGGCAGAAAAGCGCTGGCCGCCAGCACGGAAAGCATGTTTCCGAAGTTGGAGGAGGCGGTCATCTTGATGTATTTCATCATGTTGGCATAGGTTTTCCGGCCTTCGATCACACCCTGTTCCAAAACCATCAGATCCTTTTCCAGCAGCACCACTCCCGCGGACTCTCTGGCAATATCCACCGCCGTATCCACGGAAATCCCCACGTCTGCGGCCCGCATGGCCGCCGCGTCATTGATGCCGTCGCCCATGAAGCCAACACTATGTCCATTGTCCCGAAGAATCCGGACAATCCGCGCCTTCTGCTCCGGCGTAAGCTTGGCAAATACCTGGACCTTTTCCGCTTCTTTTGCCAGCTCTTCATCTCCCATCATTTCCAGTTCTTCCCCCAGCAAAATGTGCCGGGAGGCAAGACCTACCTGGCCGCAGATGGCACTGGCTACCTTGTCATTGTCGCCGGTAAGAACCTTGACCTCCACACCGTAATCCTTCAGCGCCTGCACTGCCGCCCCAGCCGTCTCCTTGGGCGGGTCGAGAAATGCCAGGAAACCCATAAGCACCATGCCGCTTTCATCGGCAACGGAAAACTGCCCTTCCGGCGCAGGGTTAGTCTTCTGGGCTACGCCAATGACCCGCATGCCTTTTTCATTCAGCCCATGGGCCTTATCCAGCACAAACTGACGCACCTGGGGTGTCAGCGGCCGCACAGCCCCTCTGCATTCCGCCCAGGAACAGCAGGACAGCATTTCTTCCACCGCTCCCTTGGTCACCAGCTGTGTCTTTCCCTCTGTGTCCCGAACCACCACGCTCATTCTGCGGCGCTCAAAGTCAAAGGGAATCTCATCCACCTTCGTATATCTGCGGATCAGCTCCCCGGCGCCAAGCTCCTGCTGCCGGGAAATTACCGCAAGGTCGATAAGATTTTTCAATCCCGTCTGAAAATAGCTGTTTAAGAAGCCGTGGCGCAGGATCCGGTCATCCTCCTCGCCGTCCACATTCAGATGATACTCCAGCACCACCCGGTCCTGGGTCAGCGTGCCCGTCTTGTCGGTGCAGAGAATATCCATGGAGCCCAGGTTCTGGATGGCCCCGAGGTTTTTAATCATTACCTTTTTCCGGCTCATTACCGCCGCGCCTCTGGTCAGGGAGGAGGTGACGATCATGGGCAGCATCTCCGGCGTCAGGCCCACCGCCACGGAAATGGCAAACAGCAGCGCCTGCAGCCAGTCTCCCTTGGTGAAGCCATTGATGAAAAGCACCGCAGGCACCATCATCAGCATAAAGCGGATCAGCACCCAGGAAACGGAGTTTATCCCTTTCTCAAAGGTAGTCTTAGGCGGCTTCTCTTCCAGATTTTTCGCCAGCATTCCCAGCATGGTATCGTTGCCTGCGGCGATCACCAGGGCTTTGGCGCTGCCGCTGATCACATTGCTGCCCATGAAGGCCAGGTTTTCCAGGTCTGTCAGGGGCGCTTTGTGGATGGTGAGTTTGGTAGAGGGCTGAGTGGTTTGCTGAGTGATTGGCTGGGCTGTTGGCTGGATAAGCACATCGCTCCCTTCTGCGAATTCCCCGCCGCGCTTCTCCACCGGCTCGCTCTCGCCGGTCAGGGCGGATTGGCTGACAAACAGATCTCTGGCCTCCAGAATCCGCACATCCGCCGGGATCATATCTCCCGCGGATAAATAAACCAGGTCACCCGGGACAATCTCCTCCATGGGAATTTCTTTCTTTTCCCCACAGCGCATAACGCAGGCTGTGGTGTGAATCATTCCTTTTAGTTGGGCAGATACATTCTGGCTGCGGGTCTCCTGCACAAAACGGAGTACGCCGGAAAGGGCTACCATCACGCCAATGATAACTGCCGACCAGCAGTTTTTCTCTCCAGGCGCAGCAAAAATCACATCTGTAAATACGGAAATCGCTGCTAATGCCGCCAGCACCAGAGTAAATGGGTTGATAAAGGCCTCCGCCAGCCTCTTCGCCAGCGTATGGCGGCGGCCGGTGGTAAGGATGTTTGTCCCATATTGTGCCCTGAGGCTATCCGCCAGCTCTGGGGTAAGGCCCTTTGATGATGTTCCAAATTTCCCCAAAAGCTCAGCCTCCTCGTGGGAGGATGCCCAGTAGAGGCGGGAGCGGATTTCCTTGGCGTTGTGGGATTTGGCCCTTGAAACGCTGGCTGTTTTGGTGCTCTGGCAGATAACTGTTTTGACACTCGGGCAGTCTGTTGTTTTGATGCCCAGACAATCTGTTGTTTTGACCTCTTGAGATTTTGTTCTCTCAGTGCTCCAAATGTTGACCGCCAACAGGCGGCGATTCATGGTCATTCCCACTTTTTCCATTATCTTTCTTGTCTTTCTCATTTTTCTGTACCTCCTGAATTCACAGTTTTGCAAAGATTATCCCTATAAAGGTCTTTCCTTTGCTTTCAGCTGAATGGGAAGGGTACAGTGCGCAGTTAATCTTTGCCGTCTCTCTGACGGAAAAGGCGTAGAATGGGCTGTCCTTATAATGGATTTGTCCGGCTGATATTCACGCCGACATTTTTATCTTTACGGAAGAGAATGGAAGCTTCGGCAACGGCTGGTTGGCCGGATTGGCAATGCCGCAGATTTTGCCGTGAAAGCTATCCCTACTTTTCCGTTCATCCATGAGACGCCCCTTTTACTCGCCGGGCCCGCGCCGCTGTTTCCCGCATCCATTCTCTTCACCTCTCTCTCATTGAAATCATTTATGAATTATCGGTTATCTATGTCATCGCCTATGGGCGTTGCTTTCTGTCTAATAAAAAATGTGCGCTTGACACATACTCGCGCTGGGGCGCGGCTGCGTCAGCAGCCATATTCCTTTGCGCGGAGTGTGCTTCCTTGCAGAGCATTTTTGTTTAATAGGAAACGCAGTTTGGTAAGTAGGTAAGTCCCTTACGGGGCTTACCCCTCTCAGAACCGGACGTGCAGTTTTCCCGCATCCGGCTCCCTGCAAAGCTAATGCATCTTCAACTATCCGTATATACTGACGTAAATCT
>JAGHER010000012.1 GCA_017889125.1 Lachnospiraceae bacterium | reverse complement strand
TGTTAGTCTTTTTGGCAATATCCCGGATCATTTCCAAAAGCTGCGCCTGGGTAGTCACATCCAGTGCCGTGGTGGCCTCGTCCGCCACAAGCACCGTAGGCTCAGAGGACATGGCCATAGCAATCATGATCCGCTGGCGCATTCCGCCTGAAAACTGCTGAGGATAATAGCCGAACCTCTCCTCGGCGTCAGGGATATTCACCAGCTTCAGCATTTCAATAGTCCGCTTTCTGGCCTCCTCCCGGCTCAGATGCAGGTGCTCCATGATATTTTCCTGGATCTGATAGCCGATGGTTAACACCGGGTTCAGGGAGGTCATAGGCTCCTGGAAGATCATGCTGACCTTTCCGCCGCGCATATGGCGCATGGCTTCGCTTTCCGGGCCAAACTCCAGCATATTCCGCTCCTCGCCCTGGATATAGACCTCGCCGCCGGTTACCTTTCCCGGAGAGCTGATCAGCTGGAGCATGCTCATCATGGTCACGGATTTTCCGCTTCCTGATTCCCCTACCACGCCGATGATCTCCCCCGGATTCAGGTACATGGACACCCCGTCCACGGCCTTCACCATCTGGCCGTCCGTCTTAAAACAGGTCTGAATATTTTTTATCTCAAGCAAATGTTCCATCCTCATCTCCTCCTTATCACACTTCGCCGCGCAGTCTGGGATCCAGCGCATCCCGCACGCCGTCGCCAAACATATTCAGGCAGATCACCAGCACCGCCACGCAGATACCAGGCGTTAAGGCAAACACAGGATTCTGCAGAAGGAACAAGCGTCCCTCGCTGACCATGCTTCCCCAGGATGCCGTAGGCGCGCTGATTCCCAGTCCCAGAAAGCTTAATCCCGCCTCAGCAAGGATGGTCGAACCTACCTGCTGGGTCATCATAACGATGATGGGGGATATGCTGTTTGGCAGAATGTGTTTGAACATCAGGCGGAAATTTTTATTTCCCTGAAGCTTTCCCGCCATAATGTAATCGGACTGCTTGATGGTCAGCACCTGGCCCCGCATCATGCGGACATAACCGGCCATGGAGGAAATCCCCAGAATAATAGCAAGGTTTCGTATCCCGCTTCCAAAGACCGCCGTCAGCGCCATAGCCAGGATGATCTGGGGGATGGCCCGGACTGCCTCCATCAGACGGTTAATCACATCGTCCACAATACCGCCGAAATAACCGGCAATCATCCCCAGAAAGGTGCCGATCGCGCAGGCAATCATTACTGCAAGCACACCGATAATCAAGCTGACCCGGGTTCCATAGATAATCCGGCTTAGCACATCCCGTCCATAATTATCTGTTCCCAGAAGGTGAGCCTTGCTTGGCCCCTGCAGATATGCGGCAAAATCCGCAAAATTTGGATCATAGGGCGCAATAAAGGAGGCAAATACTGCCGTAATGATAAACAACGCCACCACCACTGCACTAAACAGCGATACCTTCCTGGCAAATAATGTTTTTATTGTTTTTTTCCATCTTTCCCGATTTTTCATGTTCCCGCCTCCTATTCGTAGCGAACTCGCGGATCCACTACTGCATAAAGAATATCCGTCAGCAGATTAATCACGCAGGAAACCAGCGCCGTCACCAGCACACAGGCTTGTACCACAGGAATGTCTCTGGACTGAATCGCCTTTACAAATAAGGATCCCATTCCCGGAATATTGAATACCGATTCCACAAACATGGAGCCCGCAAGCATAGAGCCCAGACGCATACCCAGGATGGTGATTACCGGAATCAACGCATTTTTCAGGGCATGAAGGAAAATCACCTTCTTCTGCGACAGTCCCTTGCTTCTGGCCGTCCGTACATAATCCTGCCGGATCACCTCAAGCATACTGGATCTGGTCTGCCTTGTGGTGCTTGCAATTCCTCCAAGCGCCAGGCAGAACAGAGGCATGATGGTCTGCTTGATGCCCATAACCAGATCATCGGAAAACCAGGTAAATCCATAGGAGGGAAGCCAGCCCAGCCGCATGGCGAAAACGTACATCACCAGCAGGCCGATCCAGAACTGAGGAAGACAGGCCGTGATATTGGCAATCAGCGTTACAATGGTATCCGCCGGCCTTCCCCGGTATACGGCGCTGATGACCCCAAACAAAATTCCCAGAGGGATACTGATGGCAAAGGCACTCAAAGAAAAAAACAACGTTATAGGAATACGCTCGCCCAATACATCCGCCGTACTCATGTGAAACTGTGTAGATTCTCCCAAGTCGCCCTGGAGAGCATCCCCAAGCCAGCTGAAATACCGCATAATCACCGGCTGATCCAGCTTCAGCTCATGATAAACTCGTTCATACTCCTCCTGAGAAACCTCTTCCCCCAGCATGGCGTACACCGGATCGCCGGGAATAAAGGAGACCAGCAGGAATGTAAAAATGGAAATCAGAATTAAAATCAGGACCATCTGTCCCGTTCGCTTTGCAACATAAGTTTTCATTCTCTTTCTACGGAAACTCTTTTCCGTATTCCTCCCTTCTGGTGTAGGCTTTCGTACCGCTTTTGTGCCGTCTCTTTGCCCTGTTCTTCTGCAGAATTTCTTACCGCTGTTTTGCATCGCTGCCCTGTGTCTTCATTCTTGAAGGCCATTTAAGAAGCTGGCATAATTATACTCAACACCTATTTTACTTGTATTTCTTGTCTCATCTCTTTTCATGATTATCTTTATCTGATATAATGATAAAGCAGCGATTTATTCAGCAATTTTATCTCCCCTCCTTTTTAATTATGTTATTTTAACGATTGTCTTGTTTATAGTTTAGTTTATTTTATGCATTTTTTCCAATGACTCCTTCCTATCTTTATTATAGGCAGCAGCTATAATTTTTCCCTTTCTCTTCGGGCAGGAGCCGGATTCTAATGCAGAAAGAAGGTGTTTTATGGACACACGTTATCTTGAGTACATTTTGGTTTTGGCAGAGACCGGGAATATCACGCGGGCAGCAGAAAAGCTTTACATCTCACAGCCCACATTAAGTCAGTTTCTGGCAAAACAGGAGCAGGAAATCGGCACACCGCTCTTCCAGCGGGTTAATGGCGCATATACCCTCACTCCCGTGGGAAATCTCTACGCAGAATATGCCCGCAAGGTGCTTTCTCTTACCAACATGCTGGAAAAGGATGTCAAACGGCTGTCCACCGCAAGCCGAATCAGTATCGGCACCGCCTCTTCCCGCGCCCTGCAGATGGTCACCTCCATTCTTATTGATTTTCGCAAATATTATCCCAGGGTAGCAATCGACCTTCCCAGCGGCAATCTCCAGTTCATGCGTGATTCCCTGACCAAGGGTACAGTGGACATTGCCTTCGTTACCACAGATTCCCTGGAGCTCCATAAAGGCGAAAGCCTTAACCTGAAGAAAGAAGAAATCCTTCTGGCTGCCCCCAAGGCCCATCCCTTCTGCCAGAATCTTGACCCGCAGAAGCATATTTCCCTGAACCGTCAGCAGGTGCTGGAGCATTTTGGCGGTACCCCCTTTATTTTACAATTAAAAGGATCCTGTCTCCGGTATCTTGTCGACAGCTTTCTTGGAAAAGACTTTACCCCCACGCTGGCCTGCAGCACCAGCTATGTACAGAGTCTCTGGGATATGGTTGCCAGCAATATCGGCGTTGGTTTTCTCCCCATCGGCTACGCTGCTCCCACACCGCAGATTGTCTATTTCTCTCTGGAGCCAAAGATGTACCGGATTCACGCCGCCCTTCTGCGAAAGGACCTGATTCTGGAAGCGCCCCACAAGCATCTGCTGGAGCTTGCGATGAATTATGCCAGAGAAAACTGGAGTGGATTTTAAGAAGTTTGCCAAACAAAAACAGTCAGGTGAAGTGCGATGCTGTACACTTCTGCCTGACTGTCTCTCTTCTAAAGCTATCTCTCTTTAACTCTGCGTTTTCATGATTTACTTCTTTATCTTCTTTTCTTCATCACAACCACATTCCACGAATGCTTCCCAAACACCGCCTGAAGCACGCCATCCTCCATAGCAGATTTCCCATTCATGGAAGGTGCCACGGTATTCGGCGCTTCCTCCGTATTCACCGCCTTCATGTCATCATGGGTCAGCACAATATGCTGCTCCACCTGATAACCGGCGTACTGGCGCAGGTCGCAGCTGACCTCCATATCTTCCTCCAGATCCTTATTCACCGCAAATAAGGTCAGGGTCTCCTCTTCCTCGTTTTCCACAATCACCGCATCCAGATAAGGCACGCAGTCAAATTTCCCGGCGCTGTAGCAGGGTGCTTCCACCAGAGTGGTCAGGACAGTGCCTCTTCCCAGAGTGCTTGCATGCAGGAAGGGATAGAAAATGGTCTGCCGCCATGCGCCGGTATCAGAGGTCATGATGGGCGCAATGACATTTACCAGCTGAGCCAGGCAGGCGATCTTTACCCGGTCGCAGTGCTTTAAGAGGGTAATTAACATGCTGCCCACCAGAAGGGCATCCTCAAAATTATACACATCCTCCAGCTGATGGGGCGCCTGTGTCCAGGGCGTAAGGGCCTTATCTGCCTCCTTGGAATGATACCAAACATTCCACTCGTCAAAGGAAAGATTAATCTGCTTTCTGCTGTGCTTCTTGCCCTTCACGTAGTCGCAGATGGAGACAACCGTGGAGATAAATTCATCCATATCCAGATTCTTTGCCAGGAATTCTGGCGTATTGTTCTGGCTGTTGTCATAATAAACATGGAGGGACAAATAATCAATGTCTTCGTAGGCATGATCCAGGACAGTGGCCTCCCAGCTGCCGAAGGTCTTCATTCCGCCATTGGAGCTTCCGCAGGCCACCAGCTCCACAGAAGGATCCATCATCCGCATCACATGGGCAGTTTCCGCAGCCAGACGGCCGTACTCCTCTGCCGTCTTGTGGCCGATCTGCCAGGGGCCGTCCATCTCATTTCCCAGGCACCACAGCTTAATGTTGTGAGGTTCGGCATAGCCGTGCTGCTTTCTTAAATCACTGTAATAGGTTCCGCCGGGGAAATTGCAGTATTCCAGCACGTTTCTGGCATCATCCACCCCTCTGGTTCCCAGATTTACCGCCATCATCACCTCGCTGCCAGCCTTCTTTGACCAATCGGCAAACTCATTGAGTCCGAAGGCGTTTGTCTCGATCACATTCCAGGCAAGCTCTGCTCTGGCGGGACGCTCTGCCACCGGACCTACCGTGTCCTCCCACCGGTATCCGGAAACGAAATTTCCTCCGGGATAGCGAACCACCGGCACCATCAGCTCCTTCACCAGGTCAAGGGTGTCCCGGCGAAATCCCTTTTCATCTGCTGTCGGGTGCCCCGGCTGATAGATTCCCTCATATACTGCTCTTCCCAGGTGCTCGATAAATGAGCCGAAAATCCGCTTGTCTACCTTTCCTGTGATAAAATACTTATCGGTTCTGATTACTGCTTTCTTCATAAGCTCCTCCTTGTCTGCGCTGATTTCACCGCTTACAGCCTTACATCTTATGGGTATAGATTACCATGTCTGCCCGTAAAAAAAAGGGCGGAATTTCCCATATTCTTGACATATCTTCCGGCGAATCGTAAAATATGTGCAGCAGCTCATTGGAGCTGCCAGGAGCAATCCTGTCCCGCCCGGCCTCTGCTGTCCTATCCCAGTCTTGCTCCTGCCAGTGCAGACCTCATGTCCTTGTCTGCTTCTTTATCTACCTTTTCAAAAAACGGGAGAATATTTTATGCACAGATCCTTTATGACCGTAAACTACTGCAATTACCAATATTTCAACCGGGACTGCGACCGGATTTACCGTCCCTGCGGCAGCGGCGATTACCTGTTTCTGCTGCTCCATTCTGAGATGGCCTTCCGCCTTCCTGACGGTGCTTTCCAAAATCGTCCCGGCGCCTGCATTCTTTACACACCAGGCACGCCCCAGGATTATCAGGCCTTAAAAACCTTCAAAAACAGCTATGTCCATTTTTGTGCCCCCGATGAGCTGATGCAGTTTTTTCCCATTCCGGGAAACACGCTTTTTTATCCAGATAATGTCCAGGAGATCGACCGGCAGATTCAGGCCATTTATCAGGCCTTTCTTCGCCGTGACCGTTTTTTTGAGGCAGAACTGGACAGCCTTCTGGAAGGCCTGCTGGTGCTGGCTGCCAGAAGCAGGGCAGAATCTCCAGACACCAGGCAGTCTTTTCCCTTAGAGGACACCTTCCAGGAAATCCGCCTCGCCATGCTCTCCTCCTGCGAAAAGCCCTGGACAATCCGTCAGTTAAGCCAGATGGCCGGCATGGAAAAGAGCCAGTTTTACCGATATTATCATCAATTTTTTCACATTTCCCCGGGAAATGACCTGATTCAGGCCAGAATCCAGCGGGCACAGTACCTGCTGACTAATCAGGCTGCCCAGATCCAGCAGATCGCAGCCGAATGCGGCTTTTCCGAAGCCACTCATTTTTCCCGACAGTTTAAGCGCTGCACCGGCATGAGTCCCAGAGAGTACGCCGCTGCCTGCGGCCAGCCTGGCCGGGAGTGGGACGGCGGAAGCGATGAACAAAGGAGCGGAACAGCTAGCGGGCAATGGAGCAAAGAGTCGGGCAGAAAAGCAGCCCCACCCTCAGAAACTCCTCCCGTTCCCAGGTCATTGCGAAACGCTGCGGCAGAAAGGCAATCCGAAAAGCAGAAATAAGAAGTAAAAGCATAGGACGAGCTTAAAGCATAGGGCGGAATTCTACCCAAAGCACAGTTGACTTTTCGCCCCATTCATGATATGATATAGAAAATTAGAAATATCTGGAAACTACGCTCTAAGGAGAATACGAATGCCCCGCCCCCACCCCACTGCAATGAAAAGAAAGAAAAAGAGAAAATCACGCCCCGATACCGTCGAAAAAGTCCTGGAAGCTTATCCAGACGTTTTCGCCGACATCATCAACGTCCTGATCTACCATGGGCAAACCGTGGTCAATCCCCAGTTCCTTGCAGACGGCCCCACTGCCGCCACCTACAAGGCAGCTGATGGTTTTATCAGCCAGAAGCATCGCGACCTGTCCATGTATGATACCTCTGTCTCCCCAGCCTGCATCGTCTATGGCCTGGAAAATCAGACAAAGCCAAGTCCTGTGATGCCCGTGCGGGTCATGGGCTATGATGCTGCCTCCTATGACCACAGTATCCAGCAGACCAAAGCAAAAAATCTTTTCCAGGGCCGCCAGGCTGACTTTGCCCTGGAAATCCACAAAGACCAGAAACTCAGCCCTGTAGTGACCCTGACCCTTTATTTTGGTCTGAAGCCCTGGGACGGCCCCCGCTCACTCCATGACCTCCTGATCGTTCCAGAGGAGTTAAAGAAGTTCCTCCCCAACTACCGCACAAATGTAGTAGAAGTCGCCTTCCTTCCACCAGATACCATTGAAAAATTCACCAGTGACTTTCAGATTGTTGCCTTATGGTTTCGGGCACGGCGGCTGAATGCAGCAGACAATCTCCGCCTGCATCAGAAAGAATGGATCCATCCGGAAGCTATCCTGGATTTTTTCTATGTTTTCGCTGAAGATCACCGCTACCTGGCCATAAAATCTCAGTTCATCAAGCGCATACGGAAAGGAGAAAAAATTACCATGTGTACATTAATTGACAGTTTACTTGAAGAAGGAATGCAAGAAGGTAAAAAAGAGGGAATGAAAGAAGGATTGAAAAAAGGTACGATGCAGACCCGCTATCAGGATCTTTCCTCCCTGATTCTCGCCGGTTTTTCTCAAGAACGCGCATCCTCCTTGCTGGGCTTTTCCCAGGAGGAACTGGACGGTTTCATGCATTGGATGCAGTCCCAAACGCTGCAGAATACCGCGAAGAGATAGAATGGGCATCGTTTCCAAGGCAATGCAATCTGCGCTGCAAACCGCAAAATACCGGCCGCCCGCATTTTTTCTCAATGCAGTACAGCCGGTATTTTTCATTTCTGTTTATATGATACTAAGGTCAAAAGGTATTTACCCCTATGATACCGCAATATTCACGCTATTGCCGTAGTATTCAACCTTTACGCTTCCTGCAGAAGCTTCTCAATGGAAGCCAGCTTCACACAAAGCACAAAGATATGCATAGCCGTGTTCAGATCTTCCAGAGAAGGATATGTGGGAGCGATCCGGATATTGCTGTCATGGGGATCCTTGCCGTAAGGATAGGTTGCACCTGCTCCGGTCATCACTACGCCAGCCTTCTTGCAGGCCGCCACGATCCGCTTTGCACAGCCGTCCATGGAATCAAAGGAGATAAAGTATCCGCCCTTTGGCTTAGTCCACTCGCCGATCCCCAGTCCGCTAAGCTCCTCATCCAGGATCTGGATTACTGTCTCAAACTTGGGCCGGAGGATATCCGCATGCTTGCGCATATGCTCAACCATACCGTGAATGTCCTTAAAGAAACGAACATGACGAAGCTGGTTTACCTTATCATGGCCGATGGTCTGGATCTGCAGCTGCTTCTTGATGTCCTCCAGGTTATTCTGGGAGGTGGCCAGGGCAGCGATACCGGAGCCAGGGAAGCTGATCTTGGAGGTGGAAGCAAACTTATATACCAGATCAGGATTTCCTGCACGCTTGCACTCTGCCAGAATCTCGATCAGATGGTCCTGATCGTGGTCATACAGGTGATGCACGCCGTAAGCATTGTCCCAGTAAATCCGGAAGTCCTTTGCCGCAGGCTTTAAACGGGCGAAGCGGCGCACGGTCTCGTCCGAGTAGGAGATTCCCTGAGGATTGGAGTACTTGGGTACACACCAGATTCCCTTGATGGACTCATCTGAAGCGACCAGCTCCTCTACCATATCCATATCCGGGCCGGTTGGCGTCATGGGAACATTAATCATCTCGATACCAAAGTACTCGGTAATCGCGAAATGAC